>CALDGX010000210.1 GCA_937941715.1 uncultured Chloracidobacterium sp.
GCCAGCCAGGTGGTCAATGTGACGGCGGCGGTCGATGTCACGTCCGACGACGAGCCGGTCTCGACCGGCAGCACCAAGGTCGCGAGTAACGTTACAACGCAGCAGATCCAGGCTTTGCCCAAAGGCCGGAGCTTTTCGAGCCTTCTGATCCTGTCGCCCGGCGTTGCGTCATCCGGCGGTGCAGCCGGTCTTATGGTGGACGGGGCTAGCGGCAGCGAAAACGTATTCGTCATCGACGGTTCCGAGGTGGCCAATTTCCGCACCGGTGCTGTCAACAAGAACAATCAAATGCCGCTCAACGGGCGGACATTGCTGGTGGTCCGCCCGACATTGTCTAATGAGGCCGTCGCTGCGAAGGCCCGCGGCAAGGTCGATGTCGATATCAGCATCGACCGCGACGGAACTGTGACGTCCGCAACGGCCGATCGCGGCGACAAACAGCTGAGGGAAGCGGCCGTGACCGCGGCAAAACTGACGCGGTTCGGGCCGACGGTTGTCGACGGTTTTGCCGTCCGCGTGACCGGGACGATCACCTATGACTTCAAGGAGGGCGGCGTCATCGACATCTTCCTAAAGAAAATGAAGGCCGAACCGCTTAGTGATGAGGACAGGCGTGCAGCCGCGATGGCCGCGAAGATGCATTTCTGGATCTATGACCTGGCAATGCGTTTGGAAAGAGGCTCGGGCGAGCCGTCGGCTAATGAAGCGAGCTTTGTGCGTGACGGCATTGCCAGCGTCCGCGTCGAACTCGGCACGAGGTCGGCATCGGCCGTGGCGTCGCTCAGGGCCGCCGGCCTTGAGATCACGGGCGAGGCCGGCAGGAACGCGGTCGTGGGCCGAGTGCCGCTCGCTAGACTCGCGTCGCTGGCCGCGATCGAAGCCGTCACGCTGATCACGCCCGTGTCAAAATAGCCTCGGGACGCAACGAAAAAGGCCGCTCCGATCACTCGGGGCGGCCCTTTTCAATTGTCGTGCTAAATACTACTGAGCCGAAAAGATCTGAACGCCGCGGCGTCCGAACTTACGAGCCTCAGAGCAGCTAGGAACCCAGATGTCGATCTTCTTACCCTTGATCGCACCGCCGGTGTCAGAAACGAGATACGTTCCGCTCCACGGCCCGGCACTGATGGTAACACGCGATCCGAGCTTCAAAAATCTCGGGTCGGCAGCGATGATGCCGCGGCGAACGCCGTGTCCCATGGCTGTTTTTCCCTGCAGACAGTATGCGGTGGCTGAGAATGTTCCCTTGCTTGCACCGGCTCCTGCCGAAGTGACCGATACGGTCTTTTTAACTAACTTTTTACCGTCTTCCTGCTGATTAAATGACTGCTGATCTATAATTTGGTCTTCTAAAAAAATATTATTATCTATTGAAATCGTACTTTTGATATTAGGCTGCGGATCAGTCGCTTTAGCGAGTGTTGATTCCGTCGACGCTTGTGCGTAGATAAAGACTACCAACAAACTAAATAGCGACAGTATCGAGCCTCCTGTTACAAATTTTCTCATTCAGTATTCTCCAAAATTAGCGACTCCGCCTAAACGCAAAAATAGTGTCTGAGATTTGGGTCATCAGCCACTATTCGCACTTCACGAAGACTGTTTCGGCGGACTTATTCCCGCCTGTTTTCGTATCGCTAGGATCGAAACATATTGAAAGAATAGCGCTTTTGAGGCATCTTGTCTACCACCCCAAAAACCGCAAGCCCTTATGTTATATGCAATTGCTGAAATACAAGGCGCTTACGAGCGTCAAAAATTTTTGTTTTAGATGGACTTATAGCCCGGTTTTCGCGTATATTCCTAGTCTGAAAGGGTTGCGGCCGAACCTCGTAACTCAGAGGAAATCTTATGGACGACAGACGTCGCGGCGGCCGGCACATGATCTCATTTCCGGTTCGTGTGCGGTGGAAAAATTCGGATGGAAAAGTGGTCACCCAGGACGGTTTGACCGAAAATGTAGGCCCGCAGGGAACGCTCGTCTATCTACCGCGCAATCTCCCTTTGGTCGGCGGCAAGGTCAGCCTGACCGTGACCGAAAATCCGGACGACGAGGTGTCGGTGACGGCCCAGGTCATACGGCTTGAGCGAAACGCCGCTCATCCGCAGGTCGCACTGCAGCTGACCGACGGACTGCGGGTCTGGAAAAAGAAAGTTTGGGAATATGCCGGGTCGATCATCGCCGCCCAGCAGCCGGATCCGCTCGACGAGTGGTAAATATCTACAAGTATGAAAGTATTAGTGCTCGGCGCCGGACGTATGGGACACGGCGCCGTTTTTGATCTTATTCACAATTCGCCGGGTGTCGAAAGCGTGACGGTCGCCGATTTTGACCTTAAAAAGGCCGAGGCCGTCGCCGACGCGGTCGATCGGGCCCGTGTCGTGCCGCATCACGTCGACGCGTCGAACGAATCCGACATCGCACACCTGATGGCTGGTCACGACTCTGTCATTTCGTGCGTAAATTACTGGTATAACGTGTCGCTGTCGCGTGCGGCGATCGCGACCGGAGCCAATTTTTGCGACCTCGGCGGCAACAACTACGTTGTTGACGAACAGCTTGGCCTCGATGACGAGGCTCGGGCCGCCGGCGTCAATATCATTCCCGATTGCGGACTCGCACCGGGAATGGTGTCGATCCTGGCGATGCACGGTACGGACAGGTTTGACGAGGTTTCCGAGATCCATATTCGGGTCGGCGGCTTGCCGCAAATGCCCGAACCGCCGCTCAACTATCAGCTCGTATTCTCGGTCGAGGGCCTGATCAACGAATACATCGAGGTCGCACGGGTCATTCGTGACGGCCGGATAACCGAGGTCGAGTCGATGACCGAGCTCGAATCGCTCAGCTTTGACGGATTTCCGCCGCTCGAGGCGTTTCAGACCTCGGGCGGAACTTCGACACTGCCCGACACTTTTCTTGGCAAGATCCGCGAACTCGATTACAAGACGATCCGCTACGCCGGCCACTGCGACAAATTCAAAACGATGATCGACCTCGGCCTGTGTTCAAGCGAAGAGATGGTCGTTGACTTTCAAAAGGTAAAGCCGCGAAAGGTCTTTGGCGAACTGCTCCAGAAGCACCTTCCGGCCGACGGTCCTGATTACGTGCTCGTTCGGCTCGACTTTGTCGGAACCAAGGACGGAGCGGAAAAGAAGCTGCGCTATGACATCGTCGATAAACAGGACGAGGCTACCGGTATGAGCGCGATGATGCGAACGACCGCTTTTCCGGCGTCGATCATCGCTCAGATGATGGCTAAGGGCGACGTGCTTTCGCGCGGAGCGACACCTCAGGAGAAAGCGATCGACCCCGCGAAATTCGTCGCGGAACTTGCTCGCCGCGACATCAGGATCAGCGAGGCCTGGCTGGACAGTTAGTCCGGCCGCCTATTTCCTGGGCTTTATCAGTCGAAGCTCCCATGTGAGCGTGACCTCACCGCCGCGTTTGGGGTCGCCTCCGTCGCTGACGGTTCCCTTATAGATATCCGGCGTCTTTGGGTTGACCGATCCCTCGACCACAAACTTTGTCGGCGACAACGTGCCTTTGGCAGTCGAGTTGGTCACTGTATCGGGTGCCTTCCCGGTGCATCCGGCGTTGGTCCGGGTGCCCGTTTTCTCGATATCATAGGTGATCTCCGGAACCCCGATCTCGATCCGATATGTGCCGGTGCTGACGCGCGGAATATAGACCGGTATCTTCGACCGGCCGGAACCTTTCTCGTTTTTCTCATTGCGGGTCTCGTTGCTGATCCGCTGCCAATGCGTCGGCGGCGGTACGCGGCACTGCAGCATTCCGTCTGATGTCGATCGGTAGGACTCGCTGGTCTGATAACGTCTGTTGACCAGTGCCTCCGGGTTGGTAATGCCCGGCAGCGGCGGGTCAGGAAGGATATCGACCTCGATCACCTCCTCAAACGAGAACTTTTTTGATTCCGTGTAGGTCTGTTCCTTGCCCATCACGAGGCTCGTTTTGGTGCTCTGCGTGGCGTCGCCCGCGTATCGCCGGCGGGTGATCCGTCCGGTCCAAAAAGCCCCGCATTTGGCATAGGCGAGCCGGGCGTTCTCAAGTGCGGCGGCGCTTTTACGTTCATCAGCGTGAGCCGCGGCACTGGCGTCCTCGAGCTTTTCGACCTGTCTTTCGAGGTCTTTCAGCTCCTGCTGCAGCTGTTGGTAGGCGGCGCGTAGTTCATTCACTTTTTCGCTCGCGGCCCGGACCCGCCCGGGCACCTTCGAACAGTCGGTCAGCGGGGCGAGCTTGGGGTCGCTCTGCGCTCTGGCGCAGTCCTGGGCCAGGGCTTGAGCCGATTCGAGGTCCAACTCGGCACGCGTCAGGTCGCCGTTGATCTTGCTGAGTTGACTGTTGATGTCGGCGACGCGGCGCTGAGCGTTGGCCATCGGGTCGGCCGCCTGCCGCCAGTTCGATTCGGCGTTGGTCCACGCCGTCTGTGCGGCTTTCAACTCGTCGAGCAGCCGCGAACAATCCTGTTTTTGTCCGAGTGTGGTGCCGGCGAGCGATAATAGCGTAAGGAGCGCGAGCGTCGAAATGAGTGCCGGGAATGCGACCCGCTGCACGATCGCTGATATCAACATAAATCCTCCGCGTCGATGGGTAATTACCGTACAACCATCATTATTCGGCCAAGGGTTTTTTGCAGTGATCGTCGTCACACAGGTTCACTGTGATCCGGCGTGAAAAAGTTAAGGCCCCCGCTCCCGGAGGCCTTACAAAGTTGCGTTCTGTGATGCTTGACATCAACCCCAACTGCCGATGAGGCGGTGATCGGCTTGCCGCGTGACTGGTTTATGCGGGTTTTAGCCTTGCCTTGCGGAACTGCGATCGATCGCAACGCGGCTTATAGCCTCGATCAGATGCTCGTCGATCTCGTTCGCCGACGAGACCGTGAAACCGAGATCGATCGGGCGACCGGAGACATTGTCGAAAATAACTGCAGTGACCGCGAGCGGCTGGCCGCTGGCCCACGCATTCTGAACAAACCCGAACGAACAGATGCGGTTCGCCTGTTCGATGGTGTTCAGCTCGCACAACGCCCGAAGCCGGTCCGGCGTGTTTTCGGCGGTTCCCAACTGTTGTCGATATTTCGCCGCCGTACGTTCGACGTCAAGCAGCCAGTTGCCCGCGATGCCTGACCGCTGTCCGCCGAACGCGGTCGAAACCGCCGGACAGTCATAATGCCCGCAAACGACGATCTTCTCGACCCCGAGGACATTTACACCAGTCTCAAGTGTCGCTATACAGCTGATATCGGTCGGCTGGACCAGGCCGCCGAGATTTCGGTGCGAGATCACTCTTGCCGCATCAATCCCGAGGATCTGGCGGTCAGTCGCCTGACAATCCGAGCAGACGAGCAGGAAATGACCGGCCTCGCGTTTCCCGGCGTCGATGGTGTGCTCTGACGTCCCCGATTCGGGGACCGTATGCTCTTTCTGCACTGCGGCCACCTCCTTACTGCGGTACTACTGGCCCTGGCCGAGCGAGTATCCCGGCTCGCCGTCGAAAGTGCAGAGGTTTTCGAGCTTGATAAAATCGAGCCCGAGTGCGTCGACCCTGGCGAGCAGGTCAGCGATCTGCGCCGTACTTACACGCGTTCCTTTATTGGTCGCCAGAAAGCGGCATCGCCAGTGGTCGGTGCAAAATGTCTCGGGCATCCCGCCCGGAAACACCTTTACGCCTCGGTTCGTTATCATCTGCAATTTCAGGCCGCTGCTGTTCGCCTGCGTAAGGATCTCACCGAGTTCGTCGGGCGTGCCGCCGCTCCACTCAAGGAAAATGTCGACACCGACCGTTTCCTTACGGATCGTCCGTCTATCCCACGACGGAACGTAGGCCATCGAGATAGACTCACCTGAATCGGGGTATTTGGCCGGCTTGAGGGTCTGCGGGAAACGTCCCAGTCGCTCGATCACGGCCTCCGCAAATTCGCGGGTGCCGACCGATCGCGAGCTGACGCCTGCCTTAAAGATATCCGGTGTATGGACGCCATCCTCGATCGTCGTGAGCCACGCATTGTGCACCGCCTCGGCGACCCGCGGCTGACCGATATGTACCAGCATCATTATCGCTCCGTGCAAAAGGCCCGACGGGTTGGCTATATTGCGGCCTGAAATATCAGGTGCCGAACCGTGAATGGCCTCAAACATCGCAATATGCTCGCCGATATTCGCCGAACCCGCGAGTCCGACCGAACCGGTGATCTGGGCGGCGATGTCGGACAGGATATCGCCGTACAGATTCGGCATTACCACGACGTCAAATTTTTCGGGTGTGTCGGCGACCTTTGCCGCACCGATGTCGACGATCCAGTGCTCATTCTCGATCTGCGGATACTCGGCTGCGATCTCGTCGAAGACCTTATGAAACAGACCGTCGGTCATTTTCATAATGTTGTCTTTGGTAAAGCAGGTCACCTTTTTCCGGTCATGCTGGCGAGCGTATTCAAAGGCGTATCGGACGATCTTTTCGCAGCCGGGCCGTGTGATCAGTTTCAGACACTGAAAAACCTCGCGGGTCTGGCGATGTTCGATGCCGGCATAAAGGTCCTCTTCATTTTCGCGAACGATGACCATGTCCATGACCGGATGCTTGGTGTCGATGAAGGGGTGATATGCAACGCACGGCCGGACATTCGCATAGAGTCCAAGGGTCTTTCGAACCGTTACGTTCAGGGACTTAAAACCGCCTCCTTGCGGGGTCGTAATTGGCGCTTTTAAGAAAACTTTGGTTCGTCGGAGCGATTCCCATGCCTCCGGTGCGATCCCGGCCGTGTTGCCCGCAAGATAAACCCGCTCGCCGATGTCGATCGTTTCGACATCGATCGCGGCGCCTGCCGCATTTAGGATCTTCAGCGTGGCGTCCATGATCTCCGGGCCGATGCCGTCGCCGTACGCTACTGTTATAGGTGTATTAGAATTTGCCATTTATATGATTTCCTTTCTTGTATAAATAATTTTCGTCCCGTACCTTCTGCCGATCACTTCGGGCAGCGGGGTACACGTCACCGTCTCCGTTGAGCTAATAGTTCATCAGAGCGGCATCGCTTTATGTTGTTTGGAAAATGGGAACGATACGGTCTATCGCCGGCTGATCATTACCTCGGTCGCCTTGAAGAGTGCATAGGCTTTCATCCCAACTTTAAGCCCCATCTCTTCGCAGCCCTGCCGGGTAATTATCGAAAGAATGAGCTGACCACCTACGTCCACCGTGACCTCGGCAAAAAAACCGTCGTAGATGATCCCGGTTATTACACCGACCAGTTGGTTGCGGACGCTGATCTGTTCGGGCGGCCGCCGGCTGTCTTCACGCGTCACAGCGTGGCCCGATCTTGTGCCTGCTATCCGCTGCACTTCGCTTAATGGTATCCGGTGATGGCCTCCCGGTGTTTTTACCGATCTGATCTTACCGTCATAGATCCACTGTTTAACGGTGGGGTAACTGACTCCGATCAAATCTGCCGCATCTTTCGGCTTTACATTCTCCATAAACGAATCTATACGAAATACAACAATAAAATCAAACTAAAATGGTAAAACTATATGATTCTATACGATTTAATTTAAATTTGCAACAAATTTTGACGAGTTTTTGGCGTTTTGGGGGCCGAGTCTTATGTCAGGCCGCATCACCGTTCACAAAAAGAAAAATGGCCTCTCATTGCTGAAAGGCCATACTTCAAGATCGGTCTGATCACCTACACACTTATTCCGACGAGGCGGGGATTGGCTTTCTTCTTGAGCAGTTTCTGCAGTTTCAGCCTTGCCTTGTGCAGCTGCGATTTTGATGTGCCGACCGAGCATCCGAGGATGCGGGCGACCTCCTCGTGTTCGAAGCCCTCGACGTCGTGGAGCACAAATACATTCTTGTATCCGGCCGGAAGCTGCTCGATGGCGTTGTCGAGTGCGATCTTGTCGACGATCTGCATCTTCATCGGGTTATTGCTGCCGGCGACGATCTGGTCAGGCGTCTCGCCTTCCTCGGTCGTCTTTTCGAATTTTACGTTTCGCTTGCGAAAGTGCATCAGCACCTGATTGACCGTCATACGGTGGAGCCAGGTCGTAAACGCCGAATCGCCGCGAAAGCTGCCGATCTTGCGATAGAGCTGTATAAAGACGTCCTGCGTCAGGTCCTCGGCCTCCGAGGCGTTCTGCAGCATCCTGAGGCAGATCGAATACACCCGGCGATGATGGCGTGTGTAGATCTCCTCAAAGGCCCCCATGTCGCCCGTGCCCGCCAACTGGGTCAGTTGAAAGTCCGCTGCCGTTTTGAGATCGCCGACGGCTGAATCCATCGGGAAGCTCACATTGTCTGTTTCGACGCCCTGCTCGCTGTGAAAAACCGGAAAAGTTAATGTATCTGTGGTCATTGTATTTCCCCCCTCGCCGAGTACATATTCAATTGCCGTGCCAAACCCCGGGTCAACATTAATAAAGTCCGCCGGCCAATAAAAAAGATACCTTTGGGCCAATATTTACGGACATATTTTCAAGTTCGCCGGTCATCATAAAATAGATTCGAAAACCCTCTGATCGACGAGTGCGTCAGATCGTATACGATTTGGTGCGCTTTGTTACACCAATGTCGGCAGGCGGTAAATGCCGGGCTTTAGTGCTAGAATCTTAATTCTGCCGGGCGGCACCCCGTGCGGTGAGGTAATAGATGAGATCGAGGGTAATATTTTTAATGACGGCGGCGATGATCTGCCTGGCGGCACTGTCCGGCGTAATGGCCCAGTCGCCGGCGTCATCGACGAAGAGCCAGGAGGTGTCGGAATCGGACGGCATTCCGGTCCTCGTCAAGCATCTGCCCGATTGGGAAAAACACCGCGACCAAACGACATTTATCACCGATACGGCGACGCTGAAAAAGACCCTCGGCGACAAGCCGCTGATCGATCTCGTCGAATTGACCGCCGGTGCCGAGGCAGTGACCGCCCCGTATCCGGCCGGAACGCTGCTGATCGTGGAGTACACGACGCCGCAGGTGTCGGTCGAGGCGGACGGCCGTTTTACGGCCCGGCTCGCCGACCTCGGCGACAACCGCACAGCGTACCGACGTATCGGCAACTATAGCGTGTTTGTTTTTGACAGCAGCGATCCGGCGGCCGCAAACGCCCTTATCGATCAGGTCAAGTACGAAAAGAACGTTCAGTGGCTGGGTGACGACCCGTTTCTGTTAAGGCGTGCCGAACGAGCCTTTATCAACACGACATCCGGCATCTTTACATCGACGGTGGCGGTGATCTTGATCGGTATCGGCCTGTCGATCATCGGCGGCCTGATGGTGGGGATCATTTATTTCAGGCTCCGCGTCAAACGGCGTGCCGCGATGACGACATTTACCGACGCCGGCGGCATGACCCGCCTCAATCTCGACGGCTATACGCCCGAGATACTGCCCGAAAGACTGCTTGGCGACTAGGGCATCGCATCGAGCAGTTTCTCGACATCACTCGCATTATTATAAAAGTGCGGAGCTATCCGCAGGCGGTCGCCGCGGGGGCTGACGATGACGTCGTGCGCCTGCAGTTCGGCCGCAACCTGATTAGATGTCAGGCCGCCGCGATGTCTGACGCAGACGATCTGCGAGCGTTCGCCCGGCAGGCGTGAACTGACGATCTCATAGTCGCGTCCGGCAAGGCCGTCGCACATCTGGTCCGAAAGTCCGGCGAGATGTGCCTCGATGCGCCCGGCACCGGCCGCGTGGAGCAGCGAGAGGCTTTGCTCAAGCCCGTAAAAGAGTGACGACGGCCCGGTGCCGCTTTCCCACGCCAGAGCAGCCGGCTTGAACGCTTGTTCGCGATCGGCGAAATCCCATGGTTCTTCGACACTGATCCAGCCGACAAGCGTCGGTTCGACGCGTTCGCGTGCCCGATCCGACAGATAGATGATGCCGCAGCCCTCGGGCGCACAGAGCCATTTATGGCTCGCACCGCATGCCGCGTCGACGAACTGCGCCGGCAGGTCAAACGGCATCGCTCCAAAACCCTGAATAATATCGACGCAAAACAGTGCGTCAGCAGCGCGTGCGGCACGCCCGACGCGTTCGAGGTCGGCCCGGAAACCCGAAGCGAACTGGACCGCACTAAGGGCGACGACGCGTGTGTCGGCGTCGATCATCGAGATCAGGCTGTCGATTTCGACGCGTCCGCCGATCTCACCGCACAGCCGGAGTTCCACGCCGTAAGCGTCGCGGATTCGCCGCCAGGGGTAGAAGTTCGCCGGGAATTCGCCGTCAAAGCTGACGATGTTATCGCCCGGGCGCCATTTCAATCCGTTTGCGATCGAGGCGAATCCGTCGGAAGTATTTCGAACGAATGCGACCTGGTCGCCGCGAACATTGAGCATTTCGGCAACGAGGGTCCGGCAGCGGTCTTTGGTCGCGACCCACTGAGGATAGTGCAGCGAACCGTGCCCGGCGACGTCGCGAAGCTGCGATGTTATGGCCTCGACCGCTCGTGTCGGCATTGGCGAAACGGCCGCACTGTTTAGGTACGCATACTGCTCGAGTATTGGAAACTCGGCCCTGATGTCCTGATCCATAATTTTAGAAGTATCACCGCGGCGGCCCGAAATAACAAGCGGGCGGCGGCCGTTAAACTCCGGGCCGTTTTCGTGGCAGAATAGAGCGATATGTGCGGACGAGCATCACAGCGCGGACGGCGCGAAGATTTTAAGAACTACGTTTACGAGTTTGACCCGCAGGGCGATCTGTTTCGCGGCAATATCAAACCGACCCAGGATGTCAGCATCGTCATCAGCGATCGCGGCGAGGTGCGCAATGTCGATGCCCGCTGGTGGTGTCAGTTTGACGGCGCTAAGGAGTGGAGCACCAAGTATGCGACGTTCAACGCCAACATCGAACGGCTCGAGTCGAGCCCGATGTGGCGCGGCCTGCTCAAGAGCAAACGCTGTCTGATGCCGGTCACGAGCTTCTACGAATGGCCCGAAAAGGGCAAACCGCCGCTCGAGATATTTGCCAACGGCGGCCACCCGTTCGCCCTCGCGGGGCTGTGGTCAAACTGGTTTGAGAACGGCGAAAGGCGGCAGTCATTTGCGGTCATTACCACCGCGGCGAATGAATTTATGTCGGCATACCACCGCGCGATGCCCGTCATCCTGGAGTCGAAAGATCTGCAGAAACTGTGGCTGCTCGACGGCGGAATGGACGTGTTGCGCGGCTTTGAATGTCACCTGACGGGCGAGCGACTCGCCGATAAGATCGAAAACGTATATCCCGACCGGGACGACGACACTGATTGATTCAATTTTCGGCGGGCATATGCTATGCTCATTGCGTTCAAACAACAGTATCTTTCTGTGACTAGAATAATTTTGGCAACTACTTCGGAGGAGTACTTAAATGGCAGGAAAATTTGAATTAAAAGTATCGAGCAATGGTAAGTATCATTTCAATCTGAAAGCCGGAAATGGCCAGATCATCCTTTCCAGCGAAATGTATGAATCAAAAGCGGCCGCCGAGAACGGCATCGCTTCGGTCAAGAAGAATGCCGGCGACGACGCCCGTTACGAGCGTAAGGAATCGTCGAGCGGAAAGCCGTACTTTAATCTTAAGGCCTCGAACGGGCAGGTCATCGGCAAGAGCGAAATGTACGAGTCGGCCGCATCGATGGAGAACGGCATCGAGTCAGTAAAGAAGAACGGCCCGGACGCCGATACAGTCGAAGTCTAGTATTCAGATAGATCAAACCGATCAGGATAGCCCTTGCCGCAGGCTTGGGCTATTATTTTGTCTAGTTATGAGTAAACAGAGAACCCGTCTCGGCGTCGAACGCCTATTGGATGAAAAGATCGAACTGATCCGCGGCCTGCGTATCGGACTGGTTTGCAATCAGGCGTCCGTGATGCCCGACACTTTTGCCCACGCGGCAGACGTTTTTGGCGAACGCAGTGAATTTGAGCTGACGACGCTCTTCGGGCCGCAGCACGGCATACGCGGCGACGTTCAGGACAATATGATCGAGACGCCGCATACGGTCGATGAACGTACCGGCAAGCCGGTCTATTCACTTTACAGCGAGACTCGCGAACCGACGGCCGAAATGGTCAAGGACATCGACGCCTTTGTCATCGACCTGCAGGACGTCGGCTGCCGCATCTACACGTTTGTCTATACGATGGCCAACTGTATGCGAGCGGCCAAACAGTTTGGCAAAAAGGTCGTCGTCTGTGACCGTCCGAACCCAATTAACGGCAACGCCATCGAAGGCAACATCACCGAGCACGAATTCAAATCGTTCGTCGGGCAGTTTGAAATACCGACGCGTCACGGCATGACGATCGGCGAACTCGCACGAATGTTCAACGAGCATTTCGGTATCGGCTGCGACCTCGAGGTTGTCGAAATGACGGGCTGGACGCGCGGGATGTGGGGCGACGAGACCGGATTGCCGTGGATTTTGCCTAGCCCGAACATACCGACGGTGGACAGCTGCGTCGTCTTTCCGGCGACCGTGCATATCGAGGGAACCGAGCTGAGCGAAGGCCGCGGCACGACCAAGCCGTTCGAACTGAACGGTGCACCGTACATTGACCCGTACGCGTGGGTCGATGCGCTCGACGCTTACAAATTCGAGGGCGTCAGGTTTCGCCACGTTTTCTTCCGCCCGACCTTTCAGAAATGCGCCGAGCAGGTTTGCGGCGGCGTCCAGATCCACGTTACCGACCGCGAGGCGTTCACGCCCGTCATCGTCGGCATCGCGATGATCAAAACCGCGTACGATATGTACACCGAGCATTTCGAATGGAAACGGGATCCTTACGAATACGTCTTTGACATCAACCCCTTTGACGTCGTCTGCGGCACGGACAAGATCCGAAAACAGATCGAAAGCGGCGCTTCGCTAGCCGAGATCGAAGATAGCTGGGTGTCTGGTCTACAGAATTTTATCGAGATCAGACAGCCTTTTTTGCTGTACTAGTTTTCCTATTCAAAAAGCTTGATGTAAGGATCAAATATAAACACTTGATTTCGTACATTTCCAGTGATCTCACGTAGATAACGTCGCTCTCTGAAGGTGTTTACCAATTCACTAGCGGCCTTTTTGCTTAAATTACATATTTCTTGGACCTCGGTTTTCGTGACTACAGGGTCTCTGAACATCGCGTTGATAAGACTGGATGCAGAATTACTGCGTTTACCAAGCTCTTTTGATATCTCATTTTCCAGATCAGCTTTTAGAATCATAATTCCTTTCAGCGTCTCGACGGCTTGGGTAGCTGTTTGCTCAACGCCAACAAGAAAATATTTAAGCCACGTCAACAGATCATTTCTTTCACGAACCCGCGTCAAATTGTCATAGTAGAGGCTCTTATTTCGTTCGAAAAAGTACGATAAATAGAGCAAGGGCTTTTCCAGGATTTTTTCACTGACAAGATAGAGAGGGATCAAAAGCCGACCGACTCGTCCGTTTCCATCGAGAAAAGGGTGAATAGTTTCAAATTGATAGTGTGCAAGACCTATACGTATCAGGGATGGGACATGAATGGTACGATTGTGTAGAAATTTTTCTAAATCACTCATTAAATCTTGCACATAGATATGCGCCGGCGGTATGAAAACTGCATCAGCTGGAGAAGCTCCGCCGATCCAATTTTGACTTGTTCGGAATTCCCCCGGTGTTTTATCCTCGCCTCTAACCCCTTGCATGAGAGTCTCGTGCGAATTTCTCAGCAGTCTCGATGAAAGTGGCAGCGTTTCCAGCGATTCAATAGCATTATTTAATGCCTGCGTATAATTTTGGACTTCGCGCCAGTCATCTCGTTTTTCTGGACTGATTTCTTCAAATGGCAACAACGCCTCATTCATGGTTGTTTGAGTTCCTTCAATACGACTCGAAATTACCGCCTCTTTTGTAACGTGAAGGTGAATAAATAAGTCGATATTTGGAACAAGTCTCGCGAATGAGTTGAGTTCGCCCAGTTTGATCGATGCTCTTTCGAGTCGTTCGTTTAGAGAACCGTCGGTCCACTGCCATTGATGATTGATCGTATTCGGAACAAAATAACGATAATCGTACCCGTTTTCGAACGTGCCCGCCTTAAATCTCTCGATATGTTTGATGTCTTGCATGTTGATACGAAAGTAAACCCAACTTGTCACAAGTTTACTTTAGCTGCTTAAGATAAACTTAGCAAGAAATAAGTTTACTTTGCTCAATATGAGATCGATAGGACGACAAATATGAATTCGGTCATAATCCGTTCGACGTCATCGGCACCGACAAGATCCGTAAACCGATCGAAAGAGGCGTTTCACTTGTCTATATCGAGTCGAATTGGGCAAAGGGTCCGAACGACCTTGCCCCGATTTTAAGCCCATGTTTGCTGTATTTGATAGCTGTTCGAACTGCCATAAACTAAATGAGCCGAAGAGGTCTGATTAAGGGATTGGCTCCGGGTTTTTCAGTTGGTGATGTCTGCGAAGCACAAATTGGCAAAACTACTTTCGCGAAGCTCTGAGTCGGAAGGACCTTGACTTAGTACTGTCGGTCCAGACACCATTCAATACTGATGAATCGAAGAATCCCGATATTGATCCTTCATCAATCCAGCGGTGATCGCTTCGCGTGTTGACGTTCATTTCGCCCTTGCGAAGAACTTGTTCGGTCAATTCGAGGTTTGTACCTTCGATCTTACCGGTAAGGTTAATTCCGTTACCGTGCCGTAAGTAGGCATAAATACCATTCACGAGATTGTTGGGGTCGATTTCAAGGACAGCCACAAAAGGAGATTTGCCTGCGACCGTGCCATTGAACAACTGAGGTAGGACGTTAGAGCGGAATTTTGCCAAATTTCCCGCCTGCAAATTGAAGACGATCCTTCCGTATTCGTTCAAATATCGACGAAAATCACGTAGCTTAAATATGACCTCCATATTCAAACTCTCGCAACATAATGATTTCCCGAGAAGGTTTTCGCCGTCGATTGTAATCGTATCGGCCGCAATCGAAAAGTCGGACAAATCGTCACGTTCAATCAACCCAAGAAGTCCCAAAAAAGCTTCACGGTCGCCCGGTTCAACCGTCCGCTCCACTTCGGACCGGTAACTGGCGGAGCGACTCTTCACTACGAGTTCAACAAATTTCCTGTAGCCGTCGTCGGAGAATAGATCACGTAACGAGATCCGATCGCCGTTTTGAGCGTTGAAGTTGTAATAGCTATTCCACCAATGCGTGGTTGCCCCGTCCATTGAATTGTAAAATCCGACAGATAGAATTCGCGGGCTATTGGTGAAAACTTCGAAGGACAGCGAGACCTTTCTGCCGTAGATCGATCCATCATCGATCATGACTTGTTCGAAGATATTCTTCGTTTTTCGATTTGTTAACGCTCGAAGTTCAGACAGTTGAAGAAATTGGCTGACCTTTGTTTCAACTCGTTTATTACGGCGAAGGTCCAAAATTGGGAAACGAAAGTCTTTACCGTTGTGTACCGTCCGAAACGTAAAATAGGTGGATTGGCCAAAGGTCGACGTCACCAGGACAACTATGATGAGAAAGGAAGCAAGTCTTTTCAAGATCATATTATTCACCAATCGCTGACAATCCAATTATTGCCCATTTCAGATTTTCATTAAATGCTCAACAGCATCAAAGCTCGTTCCCTACGGCTTCGGTTTCCGCCGTATTGCTGCGAGCACCTTTTCCCCGCGCGGAGACAGGCGATATCCCGGCCGGAGGCTTTCGGTCAGGCCGAGGGCTTTTAGTTTGCGGACCCACGGTTTGAAGTGCGGGATGTCGAGGCCGATCTGTTCGGCGAGAATGGCGGCGTGGGTGTTCGGCTGGTCGTGGATCATCTGCAAGTACATTTGCGTCCAGTTTCCGCGCTTACTGCCGGCATCGAGTTTTCGGAGTTTGGCGATGATCTCGGCGATCTCATCGGGCGACAGATCGGCATTTTGCCGCAGCTCTTTTCGCGGGTCTTCGCCCGCGAATCGCACGGCGATGCGGTAGATCTCGGTCGGTTCGTCGCGTTCGATCAACTGGGCGAGCAGTTCCTTCTTCGACTCGAAACCGGCGGCGATCGCATCCTCGTCAGTGATCTTACGTTCTGTGACGACATCGACCGAGTCGATGGCCAGCACGCCCCGCTGCGTCATCTGCGTGCCGCCCGCCTTTACGCCAGGCCGCTTCCACCGGCGAAAGATCAGCGAGATCCTGCCGGCCTTGATGTCATCGAGGATCACGTTCTTGATCAGCATTTCATTTGACCGCCGTACTTAACAGACCTCCCGACCCAAACCTAATGTGACGCTGGTTTTACGAAACCATCGTGCAGCGGTTCGATCAGTTTGGCAAATTTGATCAGCTGCTTCTCCGAGTTCATCCGCCCGACTATTTGAACGCCGATCGGAATACCTTCGGCATTCAGTCCGAGCGGGATCGCGAGAGCCGGATGGCCTGTCGCGTTAAAGACCACCGGATAGATAAAATTATCCCAGTAATCCACGTTCGTGCCGTCTACCGCGATCGGCTTGTGTTCGGGGTTGTGCTTGAACGCCGGCGTGGTCGCGACCGGCATTATCAGGAAATCGTACTTAGTGAGAAATGACTCCATCTGATCTCGCAGGGCGTCATGACGTTTCAAAATGTCATCGTACTTCGAGGCATCCATATCTGACATACGGTCAAATACCTCAGACATATCGATCCGATGATTGTCGGCGCTCTTAAAGTCGCGGATGACCAGCTGGCGTAAAAGCCAAGGCACTTTTTCTAACATCGTATAGATGCCAAGCACGCGATGCATCGCAACCATCCTTTCGAATTCGGCGGGTTGGTCGGCAGTCACCGAAACGTTGTTGCTCTTGAGTGTTTCAGTCAATTTGCTCAGCTTTTCTTTGATATCGCGGCTGACGATCACCTTATCGTTGCCAAATTTCCATTCGTCGAGATACGCGACCTTATAATCCTTGAGTTCGGCCTTCGGTTCGAGCATTTTAGCCTTTTGTTCGGGCCACTTGTTCATCATCGCGTTCCAGGCAAGGTCGATGTCGTCCACCGTACTCGCGATCGGGCCAGCGACCATCATTCGGCGATATTTAGGGTTGCCCGGTTCGCCCGGAGAACCGCCAAAATCCGTCATTGCTCCGTCCGTCGTCTTCAGGCCATAAAGCCCGCAAAAGGCCGCGGGTATGCGGATGCTGCCGCCAAAATCTCCGCCGACCGCGATCGGGGCAACACCCATCGCGACCGCCGCCGCCCCGCCGCCGGTACTGCCGCCCGGAGCTCTCGTAAGATCATATGGATTATTTCCCGTCGGATAAATGTCGCCGATGACCTGCACGTCGAAGAGCATTCTCGGGACATTCGTCGTTCCGACAATGACGGCCCCTTCATTGATCATTGCGTCGACGATCCCCGAGTTCTTCTGAGCTACCACGCCCTGAAACATCTCGGCATTCCAAGTAAACGGCTTGCCCTTAACGGCAAACTCCTCTTTAATGCTGACAGGCACGCCCTCGAGCAAACCGAGCTTTTCGCCCTTTGCAACTTTTTCATCCGCCTTTTTCGCGGCATCGAGAGCGTCCTGCTCGAACAGCCAGACGAATGCGTTCGTCTTGTAATTGTTGTTCTTGATGTAATTGATGTGTTCCTGAACGATCTCGGCCGAGGTCGCCTGCTTGCCCTTGATCATAGCGGCAAGCTCAGTAGCAGACTTGTAGATAAATTTGCCGGAGACCGGTAGCTCTTTCTCAGGCTTGTTGAAAAGCTCTGCCTGGAGCACTGGCTTTTCGCCGATCGGTTTTGGTATCAGGGTATAGACATATATCCCTAGACCAACAGCAATAAGTATGACGATCCCCACCGCCAACCCCAGCCACTTTAGAACCTTCTTTACCGTTAAAGACACAACTGTTTCCTCCCGTATCCAGCGATTTGTGCGAACATTCTAGCGCAGTTTTCAATCCGGTGAACCCGAAATCATCAGCGAGCCGCTTTTGATAGGTTCCAGACATCATTACTGTATCTGAAATCAGGCATTTGCGGGGTACCGCCATACTTTCCGCCTGTCATGTAGATCTTGTCGTCATACACCGTCGCGGCTATACCGCCCCGCGGCGTCCACGGTGCATCTTGTCCTTCCCAGTTCTTCCCGTCGCCGCTGACAAGGACCTGACTCGAAAATTGCCCGTTGCGGTTGCACCCAAGCAGCCATATCTTGTCGTCAAACACGACCGCATTATAGCCAAAGATCTGTTCCCCTTTTACGATCTCAGGGGTGACCTGGCTCCAGCTAAGGCCGTCGTTTGAGGTCCAAACGTCGTTATCGAGCAGGAAAAGCTTGCCGTTCAGGTTGACGATCTGGCTGCCGCTGCGTTTGCCGAAGGGCAGATCGTCCTTTTGCTTTGTCCATGTCACACCATCAGGTGAATTCCAGATATCGGCGTACTTTTTGTCCTTGTCCTCGCCGCCGATGATCCAGATCTTGTCTTGAAATACGAACGGATGATAAAAGAACCGTTTGGGCAGATCGCTGCTGCGGGATACCGTTTCCCACCTCTCAAGATCATGTGATCGGTATATCTCGGGCTTAAATGTGAACCGCTCGATATTCCCGCTGAAATGACCGAGCCCGAACATCGCACCTTTGAAGTAAACGTAATCAAGAAACGCAAGATTATTGATCGAATTGGGAAGCGGCGATCTGGTCCAGTTTTTCCCGTCGGAACTGAACCAGTTGCCATCAGGATGAAAGACCCAAAGCTTGCCGCCGACGGCAAACATCTGAAAGTTGTAGTTCTTTTTCCAAGGCCCTTCGTCGACTATTTTTGTCCAGACATACTTGTCGGTCTTCGGTGTTGGCGATGGCGTTTCGACCGACACTGAATGGACTGAATTCGAGCAGGCAATACTGATTGCGACAAAAAGCGCGAACAGGACACGGTGCATACTAACCTCCGCTTACAGCATTAAATATGTATATATCATTACCGGCGATCGCCGTTGCCAGTCCGCTGAGCCGCTTGACGTCGTCGCTGCCGACGAAGATATTGACGTGCCGGCGGATGTCGCCATGCTCGGTCAGAACGCGGTCGCGGAGAGCGGAGTGTTGCTGCCACAGAGAATTGAGAACATCGCCGACGGTCGCAAATTCGCCCGAGAGGTTGACCTCGACCTCGCCGCCCGCGAACGGTTTTAGATGACCACTAAGATGAACATTTATCGACATAATTATCTCTGCGTTCTCCGCGAACTCTGCGTTTAAATTTCCTTTGTAGCACTTTTAACGCGGAGATCGCAGAGAACGCCGAGGTTCAAATAGTGTACGCCTTTACGCAGCAGATCTCGGGCAATGAGCCCTCGATCAGTTTCCACGAGTCGCCGTCGTCCGCCGAGGCAAAAAGCTTGCCGTTCTTAGTGCCGACAAAGATGTCCGTGCCGACGGAATCGAGCGAGTCACGGAGGATGACCTCGTAGGCGTTTTTCTGAGGCAGGCCTTTGGTCAACGGCTGCCACGTTTCGCCCTCGTCGCGTGTGCGATAGACGCGGAGTTTGCCATCGCATGTAAATCGTTTTGCGTCCGCCTCAAGCGGCACTATGAAGACGGCCCCGGACGAACTTGCCGTCAGACCAAATCCAAAATTCGACGGCAAACCGTTCTCGATCTCGTGCCACGTATGGCCGTCGTCGCGGCTTCGGTAAACGCCGTGGTGATTTTGCAGGAAAAGCGTCCTTTTCTTTTTCGGATGCCGGACTATCTTGTGAACGCACTGTCCAAATTCTGGATATTGATCCGGCAGAAAATACGCTTTGATCCCGGTGTTGGTCGCGGACCACGTCGCACCGCCGTCTGAGCTCTGGTAAACGCCGGCCGACGAGACCGCGATCTTCAAATTGTTTGGATCTTTTCTGTCGGTGATGATCGTGTGCAGACACAGGCCGCCAAATCCGGGAGCCCAATTTTTGCGGTGCTTGTGCTTCCAGAGGCCGCTGTTCAGTTTCCAGGTTGCGCCTCGGTCGTGCGACTCAAAAAGCCCGCCCGGAGCCGTGCCGACGTATAGAGTATCGTTGTCAGCACCGGGAGCGATCTGCCAGATATTCTCGAGAGCGGTCTTCGTGCTCGCCGGCATTTTGATACGCCGTTTTTCGGGCATATCCCACGTCTTGCCCATGTCGGTACTCTTGCAGAGCTCGGCACCAAAATGCCAGCTTGCCGGTGCTGCCCACATCTCATTTCGGCCCTTTCGTTGGTCAAGAAAAGCGGAAAAGACCGCAAGACCGGCGAAATGCGGCCCTTCGATCGACCATTTGTCGCTTCCGTCCGCACGCCTCAAAATAAACAGCCCTTTGCCGGTACCGACCACCAGTAACGTGCAAGATTCAGCCATAAACCTAACCTCCTCAGGAATTTACAACGTCCTTGATATCCACGTTCCGGTTACGCAGATCGATGCCGCCCTCGAGGACCGACTTCAGATTGGCGAGATAGAACGTCCAACCGTATGAGCAATTAACGTAGATATTGCGGTTCGGGTCGTCGGGGATGCGGCTCTGTGTGAGTTCGACGACGGTCTCGCCGGATTCGTCCATTATTGCGACGGAAACGAGACAGTTTTCGGTAAATGTAAAGGCAAAACGGTCGAGCCCGTTGGCCTCGGTGATCAGTCCCGTTTCGCTGACGTCGTCGAGAAAGCCGTGCCAACGCCACAGATAAGAGTCGCCCGCCTCGACCTCGCGATCGCGTGCTTTCGACGTGCCGTCATAGCCGACGTACTCGGCTGAGCGAAGAAACCAGCGTTCGATCTGAGATGGAACAGCCCACGCTTCGTAAATGGCACGGGTCGGATAGTTTACGGTGATGCGCCGCGTAAAGCTGCTCCAGTCTCTATTCATAGGCCAACGGGATCAAAACCAACTGCTCTTCTTGCTCTTGCCGCCGAAGATGCTGCCGAGCACGCCGCGAACGATCGCGTTGCCGACCTGGCGGCCGATCGACGAGCTGGCACTGCGGGCGACGCTCTTGGTCACCGCCTCAATGACCGAGTCGTTACGGCTGCTTCCGGATGAACGCTGTTCGCGAGCCTCGGCCTTGGCCTGTTCCTCGGCGATCTTGGCCTGGGCGTCGGCCTCGGCCTGCTGCTGCTGTTCGAGCAGCCGCTGGTCGGCCTTTGCCTTTAGCAGTTCGTACGCTGATTCGCGGTCGATAGCGTTCTCGTAAACACCGGCTACGAGCGAATTGGCGATCAACGACGCACGCTGTTCGGGAGTGATCGGCCCGATGTGGCCGACCGGCGGCACGACGAAAGCGCGGTCGACCATGGTCGGTACGCCTTTTTCGTCGAGGGTCGAGATCAGGACCTCGCCGACGCCGAGTTCGGTAATGACGGTCTCGGTATCGAGCTTTGGATTCACGCGGAACGAACTTGCGGCGGCCTTGACGCCCTTTTGTTCCTGCGGCGTGTAGGCGCGAAGTGCGTGCTGAACGCGGTTGCCGAGCTGGGCGAGCACCTTTTCGGGGAT
>CALDGX010000211.1 GCA_937941715.1 uncultured Chloracidobacterium sp.
AAATCACCCGCAAAACGCGGTGCCGCCGCGAAGGGTAAATTCACCAAGCCGAAGGCTAAAAAGAAAACCGCCGGCGACGCACTCGAGGACGCCGAAGCGAGCGTTAAGGAATCGGGCGACACGGCGGAAATGGCTGTTCGCCGCGGCGGACGCGGCCGACGCCGCGGAGGCAAGGCAAAGACTGATGAGAACGGCGAACTGATGCCGGATGTCGCTGAGGATGTCGACGGAAACGTTGACGACAGCGTCGAGACACCCGAGCCGGCCGACATCGCCGCCGAGCCTGCACCGGAGGAAGCCGCTCCGCAGACGGCCGAACCGGCAGAGGAACGCGACCGCGGCGGTGACGAACGCGGACCACGCGAATCGCGCAATAAACGCGGCGGACGCGGCCGCGACCGAGATCGCCAGTCGTCGGAACGCCCGTCGGGCGACCGTCCGGCGGGAGACCGCCCGTCCGGCGAACGTACCGAACGCAGCGACCGAAATGATCGCGGTGACCGCGGCGGACGCGGACGAAATGACCGCGGCGACCGCGGCGGACGCCCGCAGCCGCTGATCGCTGACCTTTTGCGCGAGGGCCAGGAAATATTGGTCCAGATCGCCAAAGAGCCGATCGCCAAAAAGGGTGCCCGCATCACGTCGCACATCGCATTGCCGGGCCGCTATCTGGTCTATATGCCGACGATCGAGCATCTCGGCGTTTCGCGCAAGATCGAATCGTCGAGCGAACGCGGACGGCTGAGGACGCTGATCCAGCGGATCCGCCAGGACGCCGAGATCCCGGCAGGCGGATTTATCGTCCGCACGGCGGGCATCGGTATCTCGGAAGAAGATCTGAGAAACGACGCCAAGTATCTCGCCAGAATGTGGGCCGAATCGAAGAAGAACTCTGAGAAAAAGCGTTCGCCCGCCATCGTGCATCAGGACCTCGACCTGGTCCAGCGGATACTCCGCGACCAGTTCTCTGACGACTTTACGGCGATCCGCGTCGACAGCGAAGAGGAATATCTGCGGACGGTCGAGTTTATCAACCTGATCCAGCCGCGTTCGGTCAATAAGGTCAAACTCTATACCCGCGACGAACCGATCCTCGAGTATTACGGCGTGCAGGAAGAGATCGACAAGGCGCTGAAGCCGCGCGTCTGGCTCAAATCGGGCGGTTATCTGGTCATCAACCAGACCGAGGCGCTTGTCGCGATCGACGTCAATACCGGCAAGTTCGTCGGCAAGGGCAACGCCCGTCTCGAGGACACGATCACAAGGACGAATATGGAAGCGGTCGACGAGATCGCCCGCCAGATCCGCCTGCGCGACCTCGGCGGCATCATCGTCCTCGACCTGATCGATATGGACGACCGCCGCAATCGGCACAAGGTGTCACAGGCACTGCAAGAGGCTCTGTCGACCGACCGCAGCCCGACAAAGGTGCTGTCGTTCAACGACTTTGGACTGATCATTATGACCCGCAAACGCGTCAAACAGTCGCTCGAACGCACGATGTGCGCTCCGTGTGATTACTGTGAAGGTTCGGGCTGGGTCAAATCGCCGACGACCGTCTGCTACGAGATACTCGCCGAGGCTCGCCGTTTGTCAAAGAACGTCGAGGACGTTCGTCACACCACGCTGCGGGTTCACCCCGAAGTGGCCAAATCGCTCCGCAGTACGGAACGCGAGGTACTCGAGGAGATCGAGGCGTACCTCGGACATATCGACGTCACGTCGGACAAATCGGTCCATCAGGGCCAGTTCGACTTTGCGTTCGTCTAGGCGAGCGTCAGGTAAACTTAGAAAGGGGGCTTGCCGTATCGGCAGCCTCCTTTTTTTCGCGATAATGTGCGCTCGCCGAGCCGATCGGCGGACTAGAGTTTGATGTCCTTTTTGGCGTCCTTTGCACTAGACGGCTTGGCAAATATCGAATCCGGGACGCTCTTGTTAAACTCGACGGTCAGATAATTGATCCGCGAGGACTGCTGTCCGTTGGTAAAGCGGTCGATAATGAACGGTGTCCGTACGCCGTCGACCTCGATGAACTGCGCGTAACGATCCTCTTCCTTGACCTCGTCACTGCCGTCCTCGCCGGCGGTCTTATAGATCGCCTTGACCGGCAGGCCGTCGTCGGCCGAAAACT
Source organism: uncultured Chloracidobacterium sp. (assembly GCA_937941715.1). Classification (GTDB taxonomy): domain Bacteria; phylum Acidobacteriota; class Blastocatellia; order Pyrinomonadales; family Pyrinomonadaceae; genus OLB17. The sequence goes on from CALDGX010000211.1 coordinate 2,132, forward strand.
CGAATTCGACGGTCAGGCCGTCCTTGTACGCCAGTTTGATGACGTCGTTGCGTTTGCCGAGCGTCGCCGGCCGTTTGCCGACGTACGTAATGGTGCCGTCGCCCTTCCAGTGGCCGCGAAGCAGATTATCGAGGCTGACGCGGATGCCGCGTTTGAAACTGGCGACCTGATCCTCGCTCTGGATCTTGATCAGCTCCTGAGCGCCGTCAAACACCCAGCCGGTGTTCCCGACATTGGTTTGAATGGTCCGCGTTCCGCCGCCCTTGAACTCGGTCCGCTCCTTGTCCGGAAATACGATCACATCAACAAATGTCTGAAACGAGACGACCGTATTCTCTTTGATCACGCTGAACTTGCCGCGGCCGATCTGCGACCGGACGTTGAGGTAGCGGTCACCGCCGAGATACTGCACCGCCTTGGCGATGACGGCCTCGGCCTTTTCGGCCTGCTCAGCACGCGGTTCGGACTGGGCGGAGGTTTCGTTGACGGCAAAAGCGGCAACTATCGCGACAATAACAATTTTGCCGAAAAGGCGAAGAGTCGTTCTCATAATAAAAAGCGGCCTTGGCGAATTTTGTCACCAAGGCCTTTGATGCAAAAAACTACGCAGCGGTTTAGTTCAGGCTGAAAACTTCGCCGGGCCGCACGACGATCTCGCCGTCCTCGGCATCGACGATGAACTTCATCGCGAGTTTCCACTCGTTGGTGATCGGCAGTTTTACCTTCTGATCGATGTGCCGTTTGAGGAACCGTGCACCGTATGCCGAGCTGAAGCCCTTTTCGGTCAGCAGGTCGAGGGCCGCGTCGGTCACCTCGACGACCTTGCCCTGCCGTTCCATCGTCCGCTGGATCTTGCCGATGTAGAGATGGGCGATCTCGCGGACCTCTTCCTTGGTCAGCGGCGTAAAGATCACGATCTCGTCGATACGGTTGCGAAACTCGGGCGTAAAGCGGCCTTCGGCAGCCTTCATCACATCGGCACGGATCTGTTTCATCTCGCCTGAGCCGTTCTGGCCGAAGCCGAGCGGTTTTTCGGACTTTTTGTAATTTTCCGAGCCGAGATTTGACGTCATAATGACGATCGCGTCCGACAGATAGACCTTTTTACCGCGGCCGTCGGTCAGCCAGCCCTCGTCAAAGGCCTGCAGAAAGATGTTCATCAGGTACGGCGAGGCCTTTTCAACCTCGTCGAGCAGCAGAACGGTGTACGGATTGTCACGGAGCTGCTCCGTGAGGATGCCGCCGCGTTCTGATCCGACGATCCCGCGTGGCATGCCGATGAGCTTTTCGATGCCGACGGTGCCGTCGCCGTATTCGCTCATATCGATCCGTATCATCTTGCTCTCGTCGCCGAACATAAACTCGGCAACCGCCTTGGCGAGCTCGGTCTTGCCGACGCCGGTCGGGCCGAGAAAGAGCAGTACGCCATCGGGAGCGTAGTGGTTTTCCTTCAGCGGGCCCTTGTTGAGCCGCAGCCGCTCGGCGACCGCCCGGACAGCGTCCTTTTGCCCGACGACACGCTTGCCGAGGTCGGCCTCCATGGTCGCAAACCGGTCCGACGTGTCGCGGTAGATCATATCCTTCGGAATACGCGATTCCTGAGAAATGACGTCGATGATATGTTCCGGCCTGACGACCAGATCGGTCGGGGCGTTGATCTCGACCTTGACCGACGCGGTGTCGAGCCAGCCGATCGCCTTATCCGGCAGGTGCAGGTTGCGGATGTACTTGGGCGACATCTCGAGGGCCATATTGATAGCCTCGTCCGAGATCTTGACCGAATAGTTTCGCTCAAGCCGCGGCCGCACACCGAGCAGGATCTGCTTGGTCTCGTCGATGGTCGGTTCATTGACCTTGACCAGGCGAAAGCGGCGGGCAAGCGCCTCGTCCTCGCCGATATACTCTTTGTACTCGGTCATCGTGGTCGCCCCGATGATCCGCAGTTCGCCGCGGGCGAGCGACGATTTGAACATATTCGCCGCGTCCGACGTGGTGCCCATCGCGGCACCGGCACCGATGATCGAGTGCGCCTCGTCGATAAAGAGGATGATGTTGTCCTTTTCCTTGACCTCGTCGATGATCCCCTTGATACGCTCCTCGAACATACCGCGGAGCATAGTGCCGGCAACGAGCCCGCCCATCTGCAGCTGTACGATATGTGCGTCGCGAAGCCTGGCCGGAACCTTTTCGGGTTCGAGTTCGATCAGCCGTGCAAGGCCCTCGACGACGGCCGTTTTGCCGACGCCGGGTTCGCCGACGAGCATCGGCGAGTTTGAACGTTCGCGATGCGAGAGAATCTCGATCATCTGCAGTATCTCGCTCTCGCGGCCGATGGTCGGGGCGATCTTGTCCTGACGGGCAAGCTTATTGAGCGAAACGCCGAAATGACGCAGGAATGACGGCAGCTCGTACTTTTGACGCGTGCGTTCCTCTTCCTTTTCGCGGGTCCGGATCTGTGTCCGGGCGGTCGAGGCGACCTCGTCCGACGGCACGCCGAGATTTTGCAGTACCTCGTTGAGCACGCTCCGCTCGTCGTTTGAAAGCACGTAAAAAATGTCGCTGCTATCGATCACGCGGCGGCCCTGTGACCGGGCACGGTCCATCGCGCGTTTGAAAAGCTCGGTCGTCTCGGGTGCGATGCGAAATCCCTTGCCGGTATGTTGACGGCCGTCTTCCATTCGCTTTTCGATGAGCATCTTGACCGAACGCGGATCGACCGAGAGGTCCCGCATCGTCGCCGAAAACAGTTCGTCCTCCTCAAATGCGAAGGCGTGCATTATGTGCTCGACCGTCACGTAGTTTTGTTCGCGCTTACGAGATTCGCTCAACGCGGTCTCCAAAACACGCTGCCCGCTTTCGCTAAACTTATCCTTGTATGCGTCTATATCTGCCATAAATATTTGTGCCAAGACCGCAGCTTTGATGCCGCCGGCCGGGAGAAGTGATGCACATAAGAAATCATAACATTTTGCCCCGAGCGCCGAAAAGGCATTTTCGGCACGGCCGCCGTTAAATGAGAAAGTGCGGCACGTCATTGACGGACGATCGCGGCTAAACGATCGCCCGGGCCGACGCCGACGGAAGCCGACTAAACGCCGCGGTCAACCAGCAACAGATCCAAACCCATTTTCTCAAAACCCAGTAAATACCGGCTGTCCAGCGTGTCCCGGCTGTCCAGCGTGTCCTGCGTGTCCCGAGTGTCCTGCGTGTCCCGAGTGTCCTAAGTGTCCTGCGTGTCCCGGCTGTCCAGCGTGTCCCGGCTGTCCAGCGTGTCCCGCGTGTCCCGACACTCTCGACTCGCTAGACTCGCCAGACTCGATAGACTCGACCGACTCGCCAGACTTAATAGACTCGCCAGACTTAATAGACTCGCCAGACTTAATAGACTCGCCAGACTTAATAG
>CALDGX010000212.1 GCA_937941715.1 uncultured Chloracidobacterium sp.
TTTGATACAAAATCCGTTGCCGAACCCGTTGTTTCGTTCAACGATGTTTCGCCTTTCGACAAACCGGTCGAAAAGTTTGAGCCGGCCGCAACCATTGGCGGAATGGCTCCGGTCAATCTGACGCCCGTGGTTGAAAAGGTCACAGTGCCGACGGGAAGCCGCCTCAGTGACCGGAATGTCGATCTGCCGATCGAGGTAGCCGATGACGAGCGCCGTCTTCACAATGACGCCCGCCGATTCGCAAGGCTATTGGTTTCGGAGATCAAGCTTTATAACGAAAAGAAGGTTCAGGAGGGCCGCGAGGCTAACGATCTCTACGAAAGGCTTCGCGAAGCGATCGATCGTTCACGGGAGATGTACGACAAGCGTGTTCAGCCTCCGGTCGCATCGAAATTTGACTATTTCCACTACGAACTGGTCAATTCGTTAGCCGAGGGTGACATTGGGCGACTTGGCGGCAGCTATCCGGGCGCCACAGTCTAGTTGGAATAATAGACAAGAAAAGCCGCGTGGAAGTAACTCCACGCGGCTTTTTTCATGTCTCAGTTTCTATTGTCGCTCGGTCCGCTCCGACGGGAATACCGGCCGCGAAGCGTCCGGGTTATCAGGCGAGGTGTGGCGATGCACGATCTTCCATTCCTTGCCTATCAGCCTGAATACCAGCGTCATTCGCCCGGATGCGCTTTCGAGTTTTCCGTCATTTTCCTGGGTTTGCTTCCATTTGCATGAAATATACGCTCCCGTCTTTCCGAGCATTTCTACACGCACACCCGTCACCTCGATCGACACGTTCGACACCTTTGCGTATGCGGACGCGACGTTGGATCTTACGTTTTCCCAACCGATCGTAGCAGAGCCGTTGTTATTAAAGACCAATAGCCGATCGCTCTTTTCATAAGTGCCGGCGACCTTTTCGGCATCGACCTGTTTTATCCCGTCGATAAGACGATCGAAAACTTGTCTGACGTCCTTCGACGGGTCGACAACTGCAGCCGGTTTCTTCTGGGCTGTCGTATTGATGGCAAGCGCCGAAAAAATTACAATTAGGTAAGCAAATTTATTCATAGTTGACCGTCCTTGATCGTATCTGCAGAACTAGGTTGAGTTTATAATTGAGCAACTCGCGGTTGCAACGTCCGGCGATGATTCGGCAACGATATGACAGAAACGTTTGATTGTGCCTCGTGCTCGGCTCCGCTCGATTTCGAGGGAAAGCACGTCCAAAAGTGTCGATTTTGCGGCAGTACGGTCATCGTGCCGCCCGAATTGATCCGCGCTAATGACGCCTATTCGGGCCGAACATCACACGTGGAACTGGACCTCTCAGAGATCCTGCAGCTGATCGCCGGCGGCAAGAAGATCTTCGCCATCAAGCTCTTTCGAGAGACCTTTGACGTCGGATTAAAAGAGGCGAAGGATGCGGTCGACTCGATCGAATCCGGCCGCGGCGTGGATCTTTCGTCGATCCAGAACAACGGTATCCGGGCGAGTTCCTCCGGAAACGCAGATCAAGGCATTGGGAATGTCGGGCTTTCTATGGCAAAGCCGATCCTCGGCATCATCGGGCTGATCTTCTTGGTGACGGCCGTTTTTGTTGGCATTATCCTGTATTTTACGTTCCGAACGGTGGACCGAGCCTTTGACAATGCAGCAAATGCGATCACAAAACCAGGTTCTGATCGATCCGCAGGCGTTTCGGAGGTGTTGAAATTTGGAGGCAGCGGCATTGGCCCGGGACTATTCACGGACAATCGGCACATCGGTGTGGACAGCAGCGGCGTCATCTACTGCGCCGAGTATCAGGGCGGACGAATACAGACCTTTGACGCGTCAGGAAAGTACATATCGCAATGGTCCGCGGGTGACAATACCATAGTTCGTGATATGGCGGTCAGTCGCGACGGCGTCGTGTACATTCTCGATGTTAAGGGGATATCCGCTTTTGAAGGTTCGACCGGGAAATTGCGGCGAAAGGTCGAACGGCGTTTTCTTGCCGGACTATCGGTGCTGACAGACGGCCGCGTGATCGCGTCCGGACGCAGCGGGATCGAGATCCTGAGTAATTCACTGGACACTATCGTCGAACGCAATGATGCCGCCAAGCTCGCAAACGCGGCCAGCGGATTCAGTCTCGTCGCGGCGGACGGTCTCGATAATATTTACACCGTTGACCATCGTAACGGCGAGATATGCAAATTTGCGCCCGACGGCCGATTTCTGACCCGCATCGCGGCGGGCACGTCGTCGCCCAACGACATCGCGATCGACCCCAAGGGGCGGATCTTTGTTTCCGACACCAGCAAGATCAACGCTATCGACGCTAACGGAGTGCCGCTCAAGACCTTTCCGGTGACACAGGCATTCGGATTCGTGTTCAATGACGCGGGCGAATTGTTACTCGCATCCCGGCCTTACGTTATCAAGTACTCACTCTCGTTCTAGCGCCGGCCAGAATGCACCATATCGTACCAATAACCCCTGGAATACACGTTTTCGGCAGGTGACGCAGGGTCGGCCCGTGACGGCTGCCCAAATTTACGAGTGTTCGGACCGTCCGTGTTTTTGGGAACGGTATTTGCGTAAACGTTGGGTAGGTGCCGATGATTCAATGTAACATCAGACCCCGAAAGAGCTTCAACTTGGAGGGAAAGCATATGCGGACCAAAAGATCTTTGTTATTTGCCCTGACCATAGGGCTAATGTCTATTTCGATCGTTGGAGCAAGTTCTCCGATGACGGTCAATTTGCCGGGCAGCGAAACTGCGGTTCAATACGATGATACCGTCCCCGAGGTCACCGCGAGGGTCGCCAGGATCAGTTTCATTTCCGGCGATGTCCAGATCCGGCGAACGGATTCGCAGGAATGGGAACGAGCCACGCTGAACCTGCCGATCGTCGAGGGCGACGAGCTGACGACGAGCGGTGATTCGCGTTTTGAGATTCAGTTCGACCGTTCGACGCATCTGCGCGTGTCGTACAATTCGTACGTCAAGATCAGCCGGCTGAATTATGACGGCGTCGCCCTTAGCTTGCCGCAAGGGTTGGTAAGTCTTCGTGTCCGGGATTTTGATAAGGACAAGGCCTATTTCGAGATCGATGCACCGGGCTCGACCGTGGCGGTTCAACGCGAGGGAATGTACCGTATCGACACCGGCCAGCCCGGCGACAGCGAGATAAGACTCGCGGTCACCGAGGGCGGCGAGGCTCGGATCTACTCAGAAACGTCCGGCTTTCTACTCAAGAATGGCCGCAGTGCAAAGGTCTATATCGCCGGCAATACTGTTGGCGAATGGGAGACCGGCGACGCCTCCCGGTTCGCCGACGAATTTGACACATGGGCGATGGAACGTGATTCGGTCATTGCTCGCTCGCTCCGTAACGCACATTACGACTCGTATTACGATCAGGATATCTACGGCGCCGAGGACCTCGGTGATTACGGCGAATGGGTCTATACACGAAAGTATGGTTACGTTTGGCGTCCTTTCCGATCGTCCATAAGCAGCTATGCTAACTGGTCGCCTTACCGTTATGGCCACTGGCGATGGATCGCACCGTATGGATGGACGTGGGTCAATGACGAGCCGTGGGGTTGGGCGACATATCATCACGGACGTTGGATATATGACGGCGGCGGATGGGTCTGGACACCCTATGGAATGTACCGTTCAATGCGGAGTTGGTGGTCGCCGGGCATGGTCGTATTCTCGCTCTATAACGGCAACATCTGCTGGTATCCGCTGCCGTATACCTACGCCTTTTACAATTACAACTACTATTACTATAACGGCGGTTGGGGAGGACACGGCGGCGGGCCGCATCCGACGCCGACACCGCGATCAACGCCAAATCCGGTCGTGACGCCGACTCCGGCCATTGTCGGACCGCCGCCCAAAGGCCCGAAAATGCCGCCGCTCGGTCAAGTGCCGCCGACTGCCGTGGTTTCGGTAAGCGCCGATCAGTTCGGACGAACCCGTAAGGGCAACATGACCCCGCCGCTCTCGGTCGCGACGACCATCTTGTCAACAACGCCCGATGACGGACGTAACGGCCCCAAGCTGCCGTCGATCAAGGAGATCAAAGGTCCGATCAGCAATGACATCAGATCGGAGAAACCGCGGGTCGTTACCGACAGGGCTCCTGTACGGACCGGGGCGGTCATTCGAACGACCGATAAGCCGCTCGACAATGAATTGCGGACGACGAGAATATTCGGCGGCCGGCCGCCGCTTACGACTAAAAATGACACGCCGCCGGCAAACACGGGCGCACCGATCGTTCGCACACCGCGTGACACCGGTGCGGTAGACCGACAGCCGCCGGTCAAGCAGAGTCCGCCGGTCGATTCATCACCGGTTGACCGGGTCAAACAGCCGCCTGTCTACGTTCCGCCCACGCGGACCGAAACACCGCGGTCAGACCCGCCAACCTCCCGGCAGGAACCGCCGCGATATACGCCGCCGCCGCGACAAGACACACCGCGTTACACTCCTCCGCCGCGGCAGGACACGCCGCGAAACGATCCGCCGCCCACACGGCAGCCGCCGCGTTCGGATCCACCGCCGACCAAGTCCGAGCCTAAACCGGACAAGCCGGCACCTGTCGAAAACAAAGGCAGCCGCAAACCGGACAATCGCTAATATGCGAAAAGAGCCGCCCCGAAAGGGCGGCTCTTTTTATCGCGGCTCGACCCTTGATCAACTTCCGAGAAATATCCTTCGGTCTATCGCTTTCGGGTCACCGATGACGACGAACCGCAGATTTTTCATATATTTATTGGCAACTGCCTTGATCTGCTCACCCTTGACCCCTCGGATCCCATCGAGAAACTTAAGTGAATTTCGCCATCCGCCGCCAATTAGTTCATAACGGGCAAGTTCGGCTGCCTGCGAAGCGTTGGTTTCCTGGTCGACGTAATATGTTGTCAAAAAATAGCCCGGGACACCGGTCACGTCGTCCTCAGTCACGGTCTCGTTCCGCATTCGCTCGATCTCTGCAAGCATAACGCTGATAGATTGGTTCGCGTCGACCGCCGTCACATAGATCTCGCCGGTGTTGACTCCCAGATTACCCATTTCCGCATTCGGGGCGTACGAGAGGTTACGTTTGACGCGAACCTCCTGATATACGCGGCTCTGGAGCAACGCGACGGCAACCCGCATTGCAAAATAGTCAGGGTCGCCGATCGACGGTGCCGCAAAAACCCCTTTGACGTAATTTGTACTCAGCGCTCGCGGCGTTATGTCGAGCGTCGGTTTTGTAAAGGACAATTGCGGCAGCGGCACGCTTTTGTAGTTGCCTTTCGGAAGGTCGGCGAACGACGTTGTTACGAGCTTTCTCATCTCGGCGAGATCGACGTCACCGACCACGACCAACAGCATCTTCGACGTCTGGAGCAGGCCGCGGTAATACGTTCGCAGTTCCTCGGGCGTAAATCTGGACACATTTTCGATCGTGCCGATCGGCCGATTTGCATACGGATGTCCTGCGTAAACTACGCTCTGCTCAAAGGCGTCAAGCGAACTGTCAGGGCTCGCGGATTCATTTCTGAGCCCCGCCAAGATACCGGAACGGATACGATCGACATCGGCCGCGGCAAATGACGGATCCTTAACTACATCGGTGAAGACCCCCCATGATCGGGCAAAATTCTCCGCCGTAGACGTAAGCGACAAAACGCTGAAATCATATGTTGACCCCGCTCCGATGACCGAACCGGTTCGGGACAATTCCTTGCGAAGAACATCACGGGGAAATCGCTTGCTCGATTCAACGGCTGCGGAGAGCGCGAGATTTTCGATGCCGGCGTCAGCCGGAGTCTGGTTTTGAACGCCTCCGCGGACAAACAGGCCGACCGACACCGTTGGCGAACTCGTTCGCCGCTTAAAGATCACTTTAAGGCCGTTAACGTCAAACTCGGAGACCGATGCGGCCGCACCGCCCGACTGCCCGAAGGACGGGATGGAAAATATAACGATAATCAGTAAGAATTTGATCAACTTCATAAAATTTCAGTGGTCGTAGCAGGCTATTTCCCGATCAGGTCCTCTTCCGTCAGTTTCGACGCTTCTTTAGCGGCAGCTGACATCATTGCGACTCCGACGTGCGGCTTTCCGAGTATGTATGTCGAAAGGTATTTGCTGATGTCCGGGCGCTTTATGGCCCGCAGGTTGTCATAGTAGCCGCGGTAATATTCCGTACCCGTCGATGACCACCAGAACCCGAGCGTGTGGGAATACTCACTGAGCTTTTCGCGTGAATACAGATCGCGTGATTCGAGCAGCGTTTTGGCGTTAGCAAGTTCATCGTCAGTAAAATAGCCGGGCGTATTGAATTTGGCGATCTCGGAGTGAAGCTTCGCGATCGCGGCCTTTGCTTTCTCAGGTGTCGTGACCATCGTTATGCGTATCGGCCCGACGTTTCGCTGCGTATAGTAATGGACGTCTGCCGACACCGCCAGACCGGAATCGATCATTTCACGCTGAAACCGCGAGTCCGGCTGACCGACGATGAACGAAAACACATCGGCGGCGTAGGTCGACGCGTTGTCCTTGCCGATCGAGGGCCCGTGCCAACCGATCTGGACGATGACATTCTCAACATCCTGCGTGACAAAAATACCCTCGCTTTTTGATAACGGCGGATGCTCTACGAGCGGAAACTTGATAAACGGGTCCTCGCCCCGCTTCCAAACCCCAAACAGCTTTTCCGCCAGGGCAAAAACGCGTTCGGGATCGGCGTCACCGGTAACGAGCAGGGCCGCGTTATTCGGGACATAGTATCGTGACTGGATCAACCGCATTTTGTCGGTCGTCGCACTTGCGACCGTCTCGCGGGTCCCGCCCGGGCTTTTTCGTGAAGGATACTTGTAAAAGAGCTTGTCCATCATCGTCCGGTCAAGATAATAGCCGGGCTCGGACTGTTGCCGGTCGAGTTCGCCGAGGACGACCTGGATCTCCTGTTCAAACTCACGGTCGTCAAACGACGGGAACAGCATCGCGTCCCGCATCGCACGCAAAAGCGTTTCGAGATTGGGACTGGTCGCACTGAAATAGTAGTTTACGTACTCTTCCTGCGTCGTTCCGTTTCGGATATAGCCGCTCTGGTCGAGGTCGTTGATGTATGACGTGTCGCCGATCTGGCTCTTGAGTTTAAGCTGATCTCCGCAGTTGGCACCGATAAAGTAGTCCATTCGGCCCATTGTCTTGGCATAATCGCACCGAAATATACCGACCGCCTTGTTCGTCTTAAAGAACATATGTTCGTAAAGGTGCGACAGGCCATTGAGCTCGGGCGGCTCGGTAAACGAGCCGTTGCGGACCGCCATCTCGACCGTTACAAGCGGCACGCCTGAGTCTGGATAGACGATCACCTCGAGCCCGTTCGGCAAGACCCTGCTGATGTACGGTATCTTTGCAGACGCTTTCACCGCTGACTGCGGCGTCGGAGCGGTCCGCGCCGTCTGCCCGAACGAAACGGACGCGGTCACGGCCGATAATGCCAATATGATCAGAAACTTTTTCACTTTTTTACCCCGAAAACTGTGCCGACTTGTTGCGGCAAATTTTATCTAATAATCTAACACAAGGAGTTAGATAATCTATGGAACGCGACAATTTGATGCACGGAGCCCGCTCGGCGTTGAATCATGATATGGATATCCGGGCCTGGGCCGAGAATTTTCTGAAGGAAAAGACCCGCGGTGAAAATACGTCAATGTCCGACGAAGAGTTTGAAAAATACTGGAAGTATCACAAACCCGAGATAATGCACGCCGGTGCCGCAGAGGCGATGGCGGCCTATCGTGAAAGAACCAGATAAATAGTAGAAGAGGCATAACGGCGAATCATCTCGTCGTTATGCCTCTTGTTTCTAGTCTATTGTCTTCCTCAGACTCCCGGCATCGCCTTCTTGAGCGGTTTGAGTATCGCGAACAGCACGATTGCCATGAACAAGGCCATACACGCGAGTACCAGGAAGAAACTCGACTGGAGCCATATATCCCAGAAAATGCCGATCTGAGTAAGCTTATTGCCGATCGCGGTCGCGACGAACCATCCGCCCATCAAGAGACCGCGTTTGCTGATCGGGGCAACCTTTGACACCAGCGATAATCCCATTGGCGATAGCATCAGTTCGCCCAGCGTCACGATGGCATAAGCGAGGATCAGCCAAAATGGAGACACTCTGAATAGATAGGCGTTCTGGACTATCGCACTCTTGTGTTTGTCGCCTTCGCCCGGTGCGACCTTGTTTACGGCAGCGATCAGTTGTTGTTCGCCTGTGACCGTCGCCTTTGTAGCCTCGTCCGTCTTCGCAGCAAATTTGACGCCGTCGATGAGGTTTTTTCCATCTTCCGACTTAGCCGCCATAAGCTTGTCAACAAGTTCTTTAGGGACACCCTGCGTCACAAGGTTTTTGGCGACCCGCTCATTCACTCGAAATGAGCCCGCGGAAATCTGCTCGGCTGATTTCGTCATTCCTTCGCCGATCGTCGCACCAAAGTACAATACTAGGAATGACAACCCCGTCAACGTCATTCCGATGGCCATCTTGGTCGGCGTCGAGGGTTCCTTTCCACGCTTGTCCAGAAATCCCCAAAACCACACAAGCGGGAATGTAAGGGTGAGCACCCAAAATGCATTGATCGAGTTTGAAATGGTTCCGGTCACGTTCCAATCGGTGTTGTCGTCAGCCCAGTATGTCAGTGTCGAGCCGTTTTGATGAAACGCCATCCAGAATACGATCACGATCGCGAAGACCACGATCAGAGCCATGATCCGCTTCCAATCCGGTACCGACTTCATCATCGCCGCCGAATGGGCGCTGCTGCCGACGACCTCAGGCTCACCCGCAGAAGCTGCAGCCGCGTCAGCGGCATCTGAAGCAACCGTTTCCGCACTGCGGTCAGCGTGTGCAACGAGTCCCTTGAAGTACCAAAGGATAGCCACTGAGATGACCATTCCGAATGCGGCGACGGCAAACGCCGGGTGAAATCCGAATTTCTGACGAACCACCTCCATCACGATCGGGGCGATGAATGCTCCGACATTGATCCCCATGTAGAAAATGTTGTAGGCGCGATCCTTGAGGTGGCTTCCCTCCGGGTACAGGTTACCGACCATCGTCGAAACGTTTGGCTTGAAAAATCCGTTGCCGATCACGAGACAGGTCAGGGCAAGATATACCGCCCAGAGAGCCGAGATCGACAACAGGCCGTGACCGGCCATAAAGAAGAAACCGCCGATCATAACGGCCTTTCGATAGCCTGTGATCTTGTCCGCGATCAGGCCGCCGATCAGCGGACTCGCGTATACAAACGCCAGATAGTTCGAGTAGAGTGCCGTCGCTTCTGCCGCGGTCCATCCAAATCCTTCTGTGCTGTCCCGTAAATACAGCGTAAAAAGGGCCAGCATTGAATAAAAGCTGAACCGTTCCCACATCTCGGTGGCGAAAAGTACGTAAAGTCCCTTGGGGTGTTTGCCGGATTCAGCACCGAGCATACCATTGCCTATCGTTTCTGCATTTGCGCTCATCGAATTTGTTCCTTTACTTGTTTTAATTTACGGAAGAGTTAGGCAAAATATAACAGATAAACCATTTATCAAAAAGAGGACAAATGCGTAAATACTTAACTTTTCTGTTTTTTGCCGCGGCGTTTTTGATGGCAGGAACGATGACCACGGTTGCACAGGGAAATCGTGCGAGTGTTTCAGGAGCTGAGGTCACCGGCATGTTTCGAATGAACTTTCAGGGAAAATTCAGCCAACAATCGAATGATCTCAAGATCATGGCTCTCGGCCGGGGAAAGTTGCGGATCGCGTTTGATCTGGTGTACCCGTATTCGCTCCCGAATGGGGAAATTTCTGTCAATATGGGCACACTTGCCGGCGAGGCGTCGATCACCGGCGATACGGCGGTTTTTTCGTCTGACGAGTTTGGCCCGTGCCGGATAACCATCAAAATTGTAAGGCCCGGCACACTCAAGGTCACACAAGACGGCACCGACAGCGATTGCGGCTTTGGCCATAATGTTATGGCCGGCGGAACTTACCGGAAGATCAGCGGGAAAAAGCCGAAATTCGACGAATAGCACGCGGCGAACGGTCTGCCTTTGACGATGACGACGACCTTTGGCGAGACCTTGAGGGTAATGGAATGAACGTTTTCAAAGAGATCGGTGATGAGCTCGAGGCAAGTTGGCGGCGTAATGACTACGATGAGGCGATGTTCCCGACGTTGGCAGCCGATGCTCTCAAGCGGGCCAGTATTCCTTCGCGGACGAGTGTCTGGAGTGTGGTCGAATGGTGTCTTAAGCAAATTGAACTGCCGCGGCAACGCGACGTCCATGCCAGTTTCGGCGACCCGCCGGTGACAGTCTATTCAGGGCCGCGATTTCATATCGATATCTATTTCTGGTTCGAAGGGACGACCGCAATTCATCAACACGGATTCTGCGGCGCGTTCCAGGTAATGCATGGCTCAAGCATCCACAGTTGGTACGAGTTCAAGTTGGGCCGGTCGGTCAACACCTTTGCCGAGGTCGGCGAGATGAGTCTCAAAACGTGTGAATTGCTTCAGGTCGGCGATGTGCAGCAGATCATCGGCGGCCGAGCTTATATCCATTCGTTGTTCCACCTCGACCAACCATCAGCAACTATCGTTATCCGAACCGACAAAAGTCCGCTCGAATTGCCGCAGTACAGCTACTATAAGCCGAATCTCGCCATCGATCCTTTTTTTGAACAGGAAACCACTACCAAGAAGACACAATTGGCAGCGGCTCTTATCCGAGCCAAAAATCCGGACGCTGACCGCATTATCGGCGATTGGCTGGCCGAGTGTGACTTTCAGACGACGTTCAACCTTCTGCAGTCGCTCCGGCACCTCCTCAGATCTAATCAGATCGACGAACTTTTCCGGCTGGCCGAGCCTGAATCGCGTTTTGAGAAATATCTTAAGATCGCCGAGGATCACCACGGGGTTGATGTGTTTCGGCCCGTATTCCGGCATCAGGAAATGCTCGACGATATCCTTAAACGACGGGCGTTAGCGACAGAGCCTGATCTCAGGTTCTTTCTGGCGTTGCTTCTGAACATTGAAGGACGCGAACGCATTTTTGACCTCTTGAAACAGCGTTTTCCCGGATCCGAGCCGATCGATAAGGTACTCGACCTCGTTTACGAACTGGCCAATTCGCGGATCGCCGGGACCGAGCGGTCAAATCTCCTGGGCCTGGACGATTTTGGAGACCTTGATCTGTATGTGCTCGAACAGGTCCTGCGTGGAAGGTCAGGAAATGAGATCGCCGAGGCGTTCCGCGTCGATTTCGGGAATGACCCGGACACGAGCCGGCTTGCCGAAAGGGAAAGCGTTATTCGTTCGGCATTGGTCTTTGCCCCGCTCATGAGTTGACTTCGTCCTGCAGGCCCGGACAGGTTTGCGGGAAAATTGATAATACTTTAGACTATTGAACTTAGGCCCTTGTAGCTCAACGGTTAGAGCAGCGGACTCATAATCCGTTGGCTGTAGGTTCGAATCCTACCGAGGGCATACCTAATTTTTACCACCTTCTGTAGTTCGTTGCTTTTTGACTTAGGACATTGAAAGATTCAACAGCAAACAATACTGGAATAGCTAAACGCCTGCACCTGATCATAACTGCTTTGTGCCTGATCTTTGTGGTAATGTCGGCAATTCCGGTCTTTGGGATCTCAAAGTCAGAAAAGAGCCGACTTACCTATTGCCCACTTCAGAAAAAGTGGGTCGAGCCCGCGTCATCGCGACCTGCACCGACACCATCGCTCGACCTGATATGTGCGACAAACCGCAATAAACGTGTGTTCGTCGAGGAAATAGATCTGAATATTTCCGCAATTATGGCGGACATCGATGGTCAAGCCCTCGAATCGCTTTTTATCGACCATGCCGCGATCGGCGACGGCGCATTTGCCAAATTACCCTCAGGCGACGAGCGTTCGCGTAATGGAATGGCAGATGTGTCGAAGTATGAGTCCGGTACGACGATCAGGCGCACAGAGATCGCTGTTTCTTCACTCGATCTATCAGTTGTTCAGCAACTCTCGCGTCCGCCGACATTCAGAGGCTCAGACAATTTCAATCAATCCCCAATATTTGCCCGCGACGCGTATTTGCACTCGGCCCAACCGCGTGCTCCGCCGGTTTCTCACTAACATCACATTCATAATAATTTTCGCGGCCGATCGTGTCAGGAATGACCACGATCGCGATCGGATTTTGAGCTGACAATTCAGCACTGTTCGATCGTTGCTACGAAACAATAATTCAACAGTAATCGAAATTTCGGTTCTCAGACTCCGCGCGGTGTCCAATGCCAATTCTGACCCGCCCGGCATACTGTAAAACTAAATTGCAAAGCCCTTCACAAGGCCGCGCGGAGTTCCCCACGGGGAGTGCGAGATCGGAAATTGCGAATCAAAATAGGAGAATTTTCAATGGGAAAGATCATATCAGTACTCATCCTAATGATTTGCGGCATTGCTAACGCTAATGCCCAAATGCAACCCGTCATCATCAATTTTCAAGCGGTCGTCGGAACGTCACCGTTCAGTTGTTCGGAAACTTACGAGATCGGTTCGACGCGGTCAAGGACGACGGTTTCGGACTTTAGGTTCTTTGTTCAGGATGTCGTCCTTATGGACAAAAAGGGCAGAGAAACACCGATAAAACTTACGAACGACGGCAAATTCCAAACCGACAGTGTCGTGCTACTCGATTTTGAAAATGGCACGGGCACATGCAAAAACGGCACTCCGGAGCTCAACACATCGATCCGCGGCGAAGTGCCTAAGGGCAAGTATGCCGGATTGAAATTCAAGATCGGAGTTCCCGAGGAGCTAAATCACCTCGACCCGACAAAACAACCGTCACCGCTCAACATCACGCGGATGATGTGGTCGTGGCAATCGGGCTATAAATTCATTCGTATCGACACCAAGACTGCGGGCAGGCCAAACGGATATGTTCTTCATCTTGGCAGTGCCGGTTGCAAGACGGACGCTGGCGGAAAGACTACGTGCGAGAATCCGAACCGACCCGAATTTAGTTTTGCAAAATTCGATATCGCCGGGGACGTGGTGAAGGTCGATCTAAAGGCACTGTATGAGTCAGCCAATGTCGACATTAATCAGGAGAAGACGGCGGCAGGATGTATGTCGGCACCGGACGACAGTGATTGTAAGTCGGTTTTCCTGAATCTCGGGCTCGCCTTTGGTGACGCAAAGCCGGTCTCGCAGACTTTTTTACGGGTCGACAAACTCCCGAAAGGGTTGGCAGGAAATAGTTCAAAGAGGTAAGACAATGCATTACCGGAAAATAATAAAAGTGTCGGTCGTGTTGACCTTTGCTGCGTTCGGCGTATTTCTTTCATATTTGGGATCGCCCCTGGCGAGAGCTCAGACAAAAGCCGCCGCGACTCCATACGACTGGCATTTGCCAAAGGGGTTTCCAACCCCTTTGGTTCCGGCCGACAATCCTATGACCGAGGCCAAGGTTGAACTTGGCCGTCACCTCTTTTACGACAAGAGGTTGTCGATAAACGAAAAAACATCCTGTGCGACCTGTCATTTGCAGGAAAGGGCGTTTACTGAAGACAAAAGCCTTTCTGTCGGAACGACTGGCGAGGTGCATCCGCGAAACGCGATGGGTCTGGGTAATGTCGCATACGCTGCTTCGCTCAACTGGGCAAATCCGTCTGTGGTCCTACTTGAGCGTCAACCGCTGGTTCCAATATTCGGCGAGATACCGGTCGAGATGGGAATGGCGGGAAAGGAGGATCTGCTGATATCGCGAATGAAAGCTGAGCCGCGATACACAAGGCTTTTTGCCGAGGCATTTCCCGAGGCAAAAGAACAATTTACATTGAATCAGATCACCCGGGCGATTGCTTCATTCGTTCGATCGCTGATCTCGGGAAATTCTCCCTACGACAAATACAAGTTCGACAAACAAGCTGACGCCATCACAGATTCGGCAAAGCGAGGCGAACGTTTGTTCTTCAGCGAGCGGCTCGAATGCACCGATTGTCACGCCGGATTCAATCTGTCCGGTACTTCAAATTACGTTGGTAAGGCTGTGGAAACGACTGAGTTCCAGAATAACGGTATTTACAATATTGACGGTAAAGGCGGTTATCCAAAGAACAATACGGGTCTTTTTGAGTTCACCCAGGATGCTGAGGATATGGGTAAATTTAAGGTCCCGACCTTGCGCAATATCGAGCTTACTGCACCGTATATGCACGACGGCAGCATTGCGACGCTTGAGGATGTGATCGAACATTATAAGGCCGGCGGCCGAACGATCAAAGATGGCCCGAATAAGGGAAATGGCAGCGAAAATCCGTTCAAGAGCGGGTTTGTCCGTGGATTCAACCTCTCGGGACAGGAAAAAGCCGATCTAATAGCGTTTCTGAGAAGTTTGACCGACACACAATTCATAAACGATCCGCGTTTTAGCGACCCATGGAGAAAATAAAGCTATGAAAACCAAACTTAATATATTAACGATCTCTTTCGTCCTGGCAGCGTTATTCAGCAGTTGTTCAACCGGAAAAGTGGCCAATCTGAATGCCGACCTGTTTAAACAAACTTACAAGTCCAAGGGGGTGATCCGAAAGATAGACCCGGCAAAAGGAACTGTAACAATTGACCACGAGGACATACCCGGCTATATGACAGCAATGGAAATGACAAACCCCGTAGCCGATCCGGCACTTCTCTCTGCGGTGAAGGTAGGCGATAAGGTCGATTTTGAGATCTTACGGGACGGGTCGGATGTGACGTTTACAAAGTTTACCAAGATCGGTGAAAGCGCCGTCATCGATGCGCCAACGATCTATGCGAAAAATTGTGCTGAATGTCATGGAGCAAACGGCGAGGGACAGAAGAAGGGAATTCCGTTTACAAGCGGACACGCACTCGATCATTCTGAAGCCGATTTCATCACGTCCGTGACCAACGGCAAAAACCCCGATCGAGAAAAGCATATGCCCGCATTTCGCGACAAGCTAAAACCCGAAGAGATAACGGCGGTCGTGAAATTTATCCGCGAGGATATTCAAAAGGGTATTGAGAAACCAAAAGGCCACGCCCATTCGCATTGATGCTGGGTAGCGTGAAGGTGACCTGGGCGTGATATTGAAATCGGATAAGAACGATAACGAGCAAGGTCGCCTTTGATCGGTCAATTCCGTTGACCGAAACGCCCTTTGAAACATAGGGGCAAGATACGTAATTGCCCCAAAACACGACAAATCGATACTCGCTGCGGCGGGAAATGACGTGACAATCCGAAATATCACGGAAAACAATGCGATCGCGTCCCGCTTTCACGAACAAAGGAGATCCCGAAATGAACCGAAGAGAATTTGGAAAACTTACAGCAGCAGCGGCGATCGCATCACTGGTCGGATTTGAAAAGACAAAGGCTCAGACAACTCCGGACACGGACACGGCAAAACTCCATCAAGAGTATATGGCTAAGTTCGCCGACTTGATGGGTGGAGAGAAAGTGACGATCGGACTCGTCGCCTACCCCGGAATGTTTCTGCAAGATCTTGTCGGGCCGTTGGCCGTGTTTGAAGCCTTAATGAACCGCGACATTCACATCATCTGGAAAGAGAAAGTTCCGGTCGCGACCGGCAGCCTGATCAAGATCATGCCGACGACAACCTTTGCGGAAACGCCGAAGAATCTCGACGTGCTCTTTTTTCCCGGCGGCGTTCCGGGAACGACAGACCTGATGAGAGACAAGGAAACGCTGGACTTTATCAACGAGAAGGCAAAGACCACTAAGTACATCACGAGCGTATGCACCGGATCGCTTATCCTTGGTGCGGCGGGTCTTTTGAAAGGCTACAAGGCGACATCCCATTGGGCCACGCTCGACGTCCTCAAGGAATTCGGAGCGATCCCAACAGACGCTCGAATCGTCGAGGACCGCAAGATCATCACCGGCGGCGGAGTGACGGCCGGCATCGATTTTGGGCTGGCAATAGCAGCTAAGCTCCGCAATAGAACCTACGCCGAAGCGATCCAACTCTATCTCGAATACAATCCGCAGCCGCCGTTCAATGCAGGAACGCCGAAAACCGCAAGCAAAGAAGTGAACACCTTCATAGGGGGAATGCTCGGCCCGATGGCGGATGAGGCACGCAAAATTGCGAAGGAAATAACTAACGGGAAATAGGAGGTCACAATGAGGTTCTCTATCACCGCGCTTTTCGTGCCCAGTTTATCAAGGACGGCGGCATCTGGCGTGTCCCGCTCACGCACACCTCACCTGTTATCCAATAAACAATGAAACGACGAAATCTCAAACATTTCATCCGCCGTGCGCACCGCTATCTCGGCGTTTTTATCGGAATTCAGTTCGTTTTTTGGACAGTCGGCGGGCTGTATTTTAGCTGGACGAATATCAAAGAAATTCGCGGCGATCATTTGCGGATCGAGGCCGAACAATCGATCGCTGTCGATAAGACGTTTGTGTCACCGCAAGTTCCTGCCGCGAAATTGGTCGCATCAGGCGTTGCAAGGTCTATCGAAAAGGTGC
>CALDGX010000213.1 GCA_937941715.1 uncultured Chloracidobacterium sp.
GACGGCAAGGATCTGAACGAAGTTAAGCTCCGTGACTATCGGCGGCATCTGGGCGTGGTCCTCCAGGACAATTTTCTTTTTGACGGAACGGTGCTCGACAACATACGATTCTCAAATCCGGAAGCGAGCTTTGACACGATCAAAAAGATGTGCCGGATCGCAAATGCCGACGAATTTATTGAGAAATTCCCGAACGGCTATGACACTGTCGTCGGCGAACGGGGTGTGAAACTCTCGGGCGGCCAGAGGCAAAGGATCGCGATCGCCAGAGCATTGCTCGCTGACCCGAGGATCTTGATCCTCGACGAAGCAACTTCCTCGCTCGATTCGGAAAGCGAAGCTCTTATCCAGGAGGGCCTTAACAACCTGCGCAAGGGCCGCACGACCTTTGTCATCGCACATCGGCTGTCGACGATCCGTTCCGCTGACCAGATCCTGGTTGTCGAGAACGGTGAAATTGTGGAACGCGGCACCCACGAAGAGCTTGTAGCAATAGACGGACGCTATCGACAGCTATATGATAAGCAGTACCGATTTGAACAAAATCTGTTTGTAAATCCGGGCGAGGACTTTACCGGTACTGCGCCGGAAAACCTCGCAAAGACCAAACTCTAAGGAGATGAAAACAATGGCCGATACTCAAAACTATAAGAATCACACCCGATGGTATCCGTTATTTCACTTTGTGCTGATGCCGCTGCTGGCACTGAATTTTCTTTCGCATCTCGTCCGGCTTTTTATGGCCGCCCCGGAAAGCGGACGCAAAACACTAGCATTCTGGGTACTTTTGAGTTTGGTCTTGATCCTGATGGCCCTGGCATCAAGATTGATGGCGTTAAAGGCACAGGATCGCGTTATCCGGCTTGAGGAACGTCTGCGATATCGCGAACTGCTCTCCCCGGATCTGGCAAAACAGGCGTCAGATCTGCCGGTCAATCAGATCATTGCCCTAAGGTTTGCGTCGGACGGAGAACTTTCGGAATTGGTTTCAAGGGTCGTCGCCGGCGAACTCATGACCAGCAAAGAGATCAAGATGTCGATCAAAGACTGGCGGGCGGACCATCACCGTGTGTAAGCGTTAGCTGTAGCGGCCGTTTTCCGCTTCGCGTGCCAATTCGGCCTCGATCAGGGTTCGCAGATGTGGAAAACGGTCAACATTTCCAATAGCTCGATCGACTATCCGGAACATCGGCATAATAAACGGAATAAAGTAGGTCTTACCGCGAACCGCTGACTGGTAAGAAAAGGTACCGACGGCCTTTAGACAACGCTGGATCGTCTGCAGCCTGAACTCATAGGCGAAATCATCTTCATCGATCTTCGGCATCCCTAGAGTTCGCCTGACGTCAAGAAAGTAGCGTCGGCGGTCGGCGAGCCACTCCGGTGACGGCGGTTCAGTTATTCGGTCGAGCAAAAGCGACACGAGATCGTACGCCGGCGATCCGATCCGTGCGTCCTGGTGATCGATGATCCGCATTTTGCCGGTTGAGTCAAGCATCAGGTTCGCGGCGTGAAAATCCCGGTGACAAAGCACGACCGCACAATCCTCGAGATCGCCGGCAAGTTCTTCAAATTCGGCGGTTACCGCTTTGTCGACACTTTCACTCAAGGGCATTGCCAGATAGGTCTCAAAATAATGGGTCTTGAAGAAATTCAACTCCCAAAGCAATTTCTCCTTGTCAAACTTTAGCTTCGAAGCGATCGAACCCATTTCGAAAGCCATCGACGTCGCCGTCTGAATTCGGGCTATTAGCGATATCGCCTCATTAAGCAGCCGCTGCGATCTTTCCTTCGGAGCTTCGAGCAATACGCCGCGCAAAACCGTGTCGCCTAAATCTTCCTGTATGATCACACCCATCGGACCGTCAAGATCATAGATCTCAGCCACGGGGAGATGGGCCGCGAGAAACAGTTTTGTTGCGTCAATAAAAGTCTGTTCGGCCGGAACGAAAGATTCGGGATAAACACATGCTACGGCCGACTTTCCGTCCCATTTGATCCGATAGTATTCGCGAGTAGAGGCGTCGGCAGTGAGCGCCGTAAACTCGGACGGCTGTCCGCGTCCTTCCAAGAAGCTTTTTAGTCGTTTAACGTATTCAGACATCCAACGGATCTTCGACCTTTTAATTTAATGGAACAATGTAATTCTCGCCCTGGACGTAGCCTTTCATCGCTTTCTCCGGTATTTCCGTGCAATTTCTAACCATGTCAGCCCGGACGATCGCAGCATTCTCAAAATGCTCGCCGGGTTCGATCGTCACACCGTCAGCTATTATCGTTCGGTAGAGCGTCGCCCCGTCACCGATGGTAACGTCATCCCATAGTACCGAATCCTTGAGGCTGGCGGCACCCGCAAGAACGCAATTTCGACCAAAATGAACATCGCCGCTGCCCATCATTGAGAGCGAGATATCAAGGTAACGCGGGATCGTCGACAGTTCAAACCAATTGGCGTCGGTTATAAACGCACCGATCTTTTCGCCCCTAGCCAGTGCCGGATTATAAAACGTTGGGACAATATCCGAATAGACACCGCGGGGAATATAGTCAAAAACCCTGGGCTCGAGAATATGAATACCGGTAAACATCAGCGGTGTTACGATGTCGTGCTCGACGTCCTTCAGTTCCTCACCGGACACCGGTGTTGCAAAATCACCGAATCCTTTTACGAGGCCATCTTCGGTCTCGACGATCGTGAACCGCTCACGTTTTGTGTTCGGCTTGAGAACCATGGTCGCGATGGCACCCGAACGCCTGTGTGATGCTATTGCATCGGCAATATCAATATCGCTTATTATCTTGCCGTTGACGATAATGAATGTACCGTCTTCAAGATACTGTCGGGCGTTATCCAGAGCTCCGGCAGTGCCGAGAATTTTGGGCAGTTCGCGCGTATATTCGATATGCACACCAAATTGCTCGCCATTTCCGAGGGCTTCAATGACCGAATCGGGCTGATGGTGAAGATTGACGACAAATTCAGTAATTCCAAATTTTGCCACATATTCTGCAACATACCCGACCAACGGCTTTCCCAAAAAGGGGATCGCGGGCTTTGTACGGTCTATCGTCAGGGGAAAAAGCCGCGTGCCGAAACCCGCCGCAAGGATCATCGCCTTCATAATTCTTTCGTCCAGGCCAATGCTACATTTTAGCGAATCCGCTAAATAAGTCGAATCTTACCGCAATAAAACAAAAGGAGCCGGCGATCGGTCACCGGCTCCAGTCCCCCATAACCCAATTAGGGGTTAGTGTGAATTAAAGTTCGCCACCGGATAATCGCCGGTCGCTCCCCATTCAAAGCGTCCCAGGCCGGCCGTGCTTCCCAACGTGTAGAAGAAATTCTGTGTCGGGTCGCCATTCGGTCTCCAGATAGCAACGTCAGTCTTGCCGTCGCCGTCATAGTCACCCTGTACGACGTAATCGGTCGCCGACGTCCCAAACACCGCGTACGGAGCCGCACTGACAACGCCTGTCGAACTCGGGACGACGAACCAGTTGATATTACCTGAGATTCCACGAACCACAGCGATATCCGTCTTACCGTCGCCGTCATAGTCGCCGGGAACGATCAGGTCAGTCGGAGTACCAAAATTCACCGTATCCGTTGTGCCGGTAGCATATCGTCGCCAGAATCGAGCCTGTCCGCCGCCATCGTTCCGCTGGATGACGAAATCGTTTTTACCGTCACCGTCATAATCGCCCGGAGCAGGGAAGTCGCCGGTCGTTCCCCACGGAACGAAGGTGACGGGACCGGCCTGGGTCGTGCGATAGAACCAGGTGCTCTGATCGCCCGGATTGACGCCGTTGCGAAATACTGCGACGTCGGCCTTGCCGTCGCCGTCATAATCACCGACAACCGAAGGATCGTCGCCGGTCTGACCGAACAATTCAGCGCGTAATGTGTTGGTCTGGCTCTGGAATATGTAAAACGCCGCAACCGTTGCTGCGCCGGGACGCCACACAGCGATATCCGTCTTGTTATCGCCATCATAATCTTCAGGAACGAAGAAATCTGACGCCAGTCCCCAAACAAAGAAGTTCCAGCAGCCGGGCTCAGTTTGTCCATTAGTGCAGGCAAACCATGTTACTTGGCCGGTCGGGCCGCCGCCGGTGTTTCGAACCACTGAATAGTCGGTCTTGCCGTCGCCGTTGTAGTCGACCGGAGCGTTAGCCGGGATTGCGGGTGCACCGGTAAGCGTAAGGCTGGCGGCCGAGATCGCACCTGTATCGGCCTGACAGCCGTCGGTCACGCGGAGTGTCCAAGCACCGTTTGATGTCGGGATCGCCGCGAACGGCGTATTCATGACTGTAGGTGCCGGAGGATTGGTTACGCCTGCACCGCCGCTCGGCGTTGTACGATATGTGCCGGACGGGATCGGTGTGGTTACGGCCGCGGTCCACCAATTTGCACCGACGGCGGCATCGTTAAAAGTATAAGGGCCCGCGAGATCCGACGCGGAACCAAACGCGGTGGCGGTCGTTGCTCCGGTTCGGCCAAAAAGGGTGTGCGAAGCCCCGTTTGGAGCGATAAGGACCGCGACGACGTCGCCGGCAAAAGTGTGAGCCGGACCGCCAAAGGTCATCGCGACCGACACATTGGTCGGAGGTCCGGAAATTCCCGTAACGTTGAACGCTACATCTCGCGGGGCTCCCGGAGACGGGGCGCACCCGGAACCGCCATCAGGGATCGCACCGAGGTTAGTTCCAGGAAAAGTGGTCTGCGCGGCGGAGAAAGTGCCGCCATACAGCAAAACCCCGAAGGTCAACGCCAAAACCAATACTGAATAGAAAGCGGTCTTACCGCTTCCCGTTATTCGCCTTGTGAAATTCATAAGTATTTTCCCCACCTTCTGATCAACGTCCTATCGTCCAACAATATTCAAATTGCTCGACCTTGAATTGAACTAAGTAATGCCTCTGAAGTCTAAACTGTACGCAAGTGATGTCTGCAAAAGTACTTTGAAACGGTGCAATTGTCAAGGATTGTGAAAAATTCGCCCGAATTTGTGGCCAAAACTAATTGACCTCGTGCGAGTTTAGACCCGGTATCGTTGATCGTCGAAGTGAATATTCCTTTCCCCACATGGTAGTGTCGATATTTACCTAAACCGGTTGACCCGGCTCGATTATCTGGTCTAATGTTGTCGGCAACGATTAGAAGCAGAACCAATAAGATCAATGACGCAAAGTAACAACGAAAAAAATGATCGACGAGAGATTTTCGGCTGGCTAACATATGACTGGGCAAATTCCGCCTTTTTCACGACGGTTGTAACTGTCCTTGCGGGGCCGTACATTACCGCACTGGCCCAAAATGATGTCGGGAAATCGGGCGTTGTGCTGAGTCTCGGGCCGGCCGGGTCGATCACGGCGGATAACCTGTTTACCTCGACCCTCGGCGTTTCGATCTTTCTACAGATCTTTTTGCTCCCATTGCTAGGTTCGATCGCGGATTTTACGCCGCTCAAGAAAAAGATGATGGCGGGATTTTGCTATGTCGGCGTCATTTCGAGTTCGCTCTTGTTCTTTATCAATGGCGATTCTTACCTTTGGGGCTGTCTGTTTCTATTGATCGCGAATATCTGTTTTGCGGCCTCAAATGTCTTTTATAACTCGTTTTTGGTCGATATAACCACTGAGGACAAGCGGGACAGTACATCCAGCTATGGCTACGCGGCGGGCTATCTCGGCGGGCTGATAATGCTGGTCTTGAACCTCGGACTCATCACTTTCGGTTCATCTTACGGGATAGATCAGGGATTGGCCGTGAGGATCTCGATGCTGGCCGCGTCGCTTTGGTGGGGAATATTTGCGGCGGTCACATTCTATTTGGTCCGATCGAGGACACCTGAGCGGATCGAGACCGGCAAACGACTGATCTCGGTCGGTTTCATTGAGATCTGGCGGACGATGAAGGAACTGGCCGGACTGAAATACACCTTGCTTTTCCTGATCGGATATCTGCTCTACAACGACGGAATACAGACCGTCATCCTTAATTCGTCGATCTTTCTGTCCCAGGAGCTATTCGTATCAAAGGGGATCGAGTCGAACCCGACTTTTCTGCTCGGAATTTTCTTTGTCGCCCAGGTATTCGCCCTGATCGGGGCGTTGGTTTTCGAAAGGGTCGCCAGGGTCATCGGTGCCAAGCGAACGATCATAACCTGTCTCACCATTTGGTCGGCGATCGTGGTTTACGCTTATGGTTTTCTGCAGACAGCTATGCACGCATGGATAATGGCCGTTTTCATCGGTTTGGTGCTCGGCAGTACGCAGGCACTGTCGCGGTCGTTGTTTTCGCAAATGATACCCAAGTCGCGTGAGTCATCCTTTTTTGGCCTGTATGAAATTTCCGAGAAAGGCACGTCGTGGGTCGGTAATGCGGTATTTGCGATCGTCGTCGGCACGACCGGATCTTACAGGCAGGCGATCCTCGCTCTGATAGTATTCTTTGTTGCCGGGTCATTGATCCTGCTCTTCACAAATACCGCTAAGGCGATCCATGCAGCCGGCAATCTAACGCCTGAAGAAGCATCAAAACTTGCGAAATAGAGGTATTCGATAACCGCAAAATGGAAGAGGCCGGAGCAAATTGCCCCGGCCTCTTTTGACCTACATAAGTGAGATCAAAATTAGTGTGTGTTGAAGTTGGCAACAGGGTAGTCGCCGTTTGCACCGAATGCGAAGGTCGAAACCGTATTTGATGTGGTTCCGAGCGACCAGAACGCCGACGTGTTAGCAGTAGCCGACGGACGCCATACCGCGGCATCGGCCTTGCCGTCACCATCGTAATCGCCCGGTGCCGGGAAGTCGGTTGCTGACGCTCCAAAGGTACGGAAATTAATCGCAGCGTTCGAGCTGTTTAGCCACATCCACTGGATCGAACCGGAGACGCCCCTGATAGTTGCAATATCCGTCTTGCCGTCGCCGTCATAGTCGCCCGGGACGATGACGTCGGTCGGGGTACCAAAGATAACCACAGGCTGGGCCACAAAAGCGTCTGACAATCGCCAGAAACCGGCTTGGCCACCACCGGCATTTCGCTGGATCATGAAATCAGCCTTTCCGTTTCCGTCATAATCGCCCGGAGCCGGGAAGTCGCCGTTCTGTCCCCAGGGAACGAATGTCACAGGCCCATTCGCCGTTGTACGGAAATACCAGGTGCTCTGCGCTCCGGCTGAAGCTCCAGGACGATAGACCGCAAGGTCATCCTTTCCGTCACCATCGTAATCGCCGACCACAGTCGGGTCATCGCCGGTTTGGCCGAACGCCTCCTGGCGAAGCGTCGAGGTTGCACTGTTCAGGATGTAGAAGGTAGCAACCGTCGCTGCACCGGGACGCCAGACGCTGATGTCGTCTTTGCCGTCGCCGTCATAGTCGCCGGAAACGAAAAAGTCACTCGCGAGTCCCCAAGCCGAAGCCGCGGTCGGAGCAGCTGAACCGTTCAGATTCCAGAACCATGTGATCTGTCCGCTCGGGCCGCCGCCGGTATTGCGAACAACAACGAAGTCGGTCTTGCCATCGCCATTAAAGTCAACCGGTGCGTCGCCCGCAGGAGCCGCTGCCGGAATGTACTCGAAGGTATCGATACCGATAAAGTTCGAGTTGTCGCCGGTCGGTCCGCCCAATTCGACAAAATATCTGAACGCGACTCGACCGCTGGTCGGACCGGCAAGCCCCGAGATAGTGATCGTAAACTGGGTCCATGTTTCCGGGTATGCACCGCCGGTGTCATAAACCGGGTTGATGTCGAGGAGCAATGTCGTGAAATCGCCAACTGCGATGCTTCCGGTGCCGACATTGGTGCTTGCACCATTCGTTGACAAGCGTACCTGCATACGATCCGGGAACGGGTTCGCGGTCGTTGTGCGGGTGTAGAACTTGATCTGGTCACCATTCGAAAAAGTACGGTTCGGCGTGAGCAGCCAGTTGCTGATCGTATTGGTTCCCGTCGTGTTGTTGAAGTTTGCACCGATGTACGAGTTGGTCGCACCGGAGTGTGACGAGAAGACCGTTGTGTTCCCCTGGAACCAGGTCGTCGTACCAACCGGGACGCTGTTGTTCTGCGCCCACCAATTCGGGATCGGGGCTGATCCCGTTCCGCCGGTAGGAGCGACAACGGTGTCAAACCCCTCGGTGAAAGCCTGTGCATTTGCCATAGCGGCACCGGCTCCTAATATTATCGCCAAAGCCAACATCGACGAAAACGTTCTAAAGAACGATCCGGTTGACCTGAAATCACTGATCTTTTGCATAATTCGTATAAGTCTCCCCTATATTTTCGATGTACTGTAAAGTACGAATGTGCCGAATTCTAATCAATCAAAAGAAAAACGTGCTGAAGCATCGTACGATGGGGATGAAGCAAATGTCAAACATCGCGCCGGTGGTCATTTTATTGGATATTGACAGCATTGATCGAATCTCGGAACTTCCAAAAAAGCGAGGACTCGAAACCTAAGTTTCGAGCCCCCGCCAGATTAGAGGACAAACCCTCAGTATTAGTGTACGTCCCAGTTGTTGACCGGATAATCACCTGACTGGCCCCATTCGAACTGCTGAAGAGCACTGTCGCTAGACCTTCTCACAAAAAAGAAGTTCTGCAACGGGTCCGCATTAGACCTCCAAACAGCAATATCGGTCTTGCCGTCGCCATCATAGTCCCCTTGGCAAATGAAATCACCGGGAATGCCCCACTGGTAGGTAGGCTGTGCGGTGGCACCTCCGTCGGTTTCACGAAGCCAAAAGTACTTAAATGTCCCGCCGCCAAAATTAGCATTTCGGCTAACCATGATATCGTCCTTGCCATCGCCGTCATAGTCACCCGGCACAACGAAGTCCGAAGACAGGCCATAGCTGACGAAAACTGTTGCGCCATTGCTTGATTGGCGGATCCAATGGTGGCCAACGCCGCCACCACCGTTTCGTTGAACAGCCGGATCTTCCTTGCCGTCACCGTCGTAGTCTAACGCATAAGCAATATCACCATCGGTTCCCCAAGGAATGAAATTTACAGTGGTCGGTGTGGCTTCGCTCGACCAGTAGAAGGTGCTCTGAGGAGAACCAGCCGTTCCGTCACGGTAAACCGCCAGATCATCTTTGCCGTCCCCATTCCAGTCACCGCCAATGGTTGGTTCATCACCTGTCTGGCCATACAACACTACAGATACAGTGTTAGTTGAGCTCTTGAGGATCTTGAAAGCCGCGACACCAGCGGCGCCCGGAGTCCAAACCGTTAAATCGTCCTTGCCGTCTCCATCATAATCGCCACTGAGAAAGAAGTCGCTATCCGTTCCCAGTGCCGTCCTTGTGGCGGAGGTACCGTCATTATAGACCGTCCACCATCCGATCCCTGCCTGCGGGGCATCGGACGAGGCTCGCTTCTCTGCGTTCGCGAGACGATCCTTACCTGACGCATCATTAACACCCATAAATTCTGATAACGCTGGGCCATCGGCTCGAACGATCAAGAAATCGGACTTCCCATCTCCGTTTATGTCATTCGGAGCATCAACCGGAGTGCTTGGAGCTGTGATCGTCAGGTTTGCGGCGCTGACCGAGCCAAGATCGTCCTCACCACCATCGCGAAAGCGCAGTGTCCAAGTTCCGTTCGCTGTCGGAATCCCGGCAAAGGCCGAGTTCATCACGGTCAGAGTTCCAGTCAATGGTGCGGATGTTCGATACGCTCCGATCGGAGTAGGTGTGCCCGCGATCGTCCAAAAATTGCCCGCGGCAACGTCGTTGAATGAATAGATTCCAGAAAGATCATTGCCGCTGCCGCATGCAGTCGCACTCGCGGCCCCCGTCTGCTTTGTAATGATATGGCTAGTTCCATTTGGAGCGATCAAGGTTATTTCGAGATCGCCTCGCCATGTGTGAGCGATGTTCATTTCCACAGACACAACTGTTGGGGCACCAGAAAAGCCGGTAACAGCAAAAGTGACATCGCGGGTACCACCAAAATCGCCACACGCCGTTCCGCCGACATTACCATCGGGAATATCGCCAACACCCGAACCGGGAAAGGTGGTCTGTGCCGAAACCACACCAATGCCAAGAACAGAAGTCAACAGAAACAGCAAAATTAGTCTCGCACGTTTAACTGAATTCATCGTCTAGATCCTCCAATATTGTCCATAATGGCCCTCTAATCTAATTTGCGGCTGAGCCCCGCACTGTATTCTACTTTACCAAATGAATCAGTGTCAATGAATTCGATGAAGATTCACTTCTGAAATCCAGATCATCGACCTTCGCGGGCCCCGCATGAGGGAACAAAGCACCGATCTACATCGACGAATGTGCGCTACATCATCACTAACGTAAAGCCAATATCCGGATCACTGGATTTTCTCGCACCCACAAACGTTAGTGTATCGGCCCTGGACACTTCGTCATTATTGTTTTGCCAAGATTCCACGCCGCGATATGCTAATATTTCAACCTAGGGACTTTAAGATTGGAGACCAGAATGCCTAATATTGACTTGAGACAAAATGGACCGATTGTAACGATTTTCGGCGGATCTAAGTGCACCGAAGACTCTGAGGAGTATAAGCAGGCGAGAGAACTGGGCGCAAAACTCGCCGAGGCCGGCTACACCATTTGTACCGGCGGATATTTGGGTATCATGGAAGCTGCTTCGCGCGGGGCACGTGAAAAGGGCGGACGGGTGCTCGGGATTGTTATGAATCAGTTCAAGTCTGAACCGAACCGCTTCCTGACAGACAAGGTCGCGACCGACCATTTCTATGACCGGCTTCAAAATCTGATCATGCGATCCGCGGGCTTTGTCGCGTTTCGGGGCGGAATGGGAACCGTAACTGAGATCTCGCTGGTTTGGAACAAACTGCAAACTAAGGTCATCGGCACACGGCCGCTTGTGCTGCTTGGGGATTGCTGGCGTCCGGTAGTCGAAGCCTGGCAATCATCTCTTGTCGTGAGCGACGCTGACGTTTCGATCCTCGATTTTGCGGAAAACGCGAGCGAAGCATTCAACATAATCGAAAACAAGGTGAAAGGAGTAACGGTATGAATTGTCCGAAATGCACGATGGAGATTCGCGATGATGCGAAGTTTTGCGGTTCCTGCGGTTTTACTATCCAGCAGCCAGCCATTCCGGCAAGTGAAACTGTGAGCCAGCCTCAAGCGCCGCCGCCTGCCGCCGGCAGAGCGTTCAACTTTGATACCGATGGCCGCGGACAAGGCAGGGGATACACTTGGGCGATCGAGCATCAGGGGGCTTTTGCTTTGGCGGTAGTCAGCCTCCAGGCCGGCCAATCGATCTCGGCTGAGGCCGGGGCGATGGTCTCAATGTCAGGAAACGTGGAACTGATGTCCGAGATGAAGGGCGGCGTTTTTGGAGCATTGAAGCGGGCCGTCGGAGGCGAATCCGCATTCGTTTCGACATTTACCGCCGGAGGCGGCCCCGGCGAGGTGACACTTGCACCGGGAGCCCCGGGCGACATTGCGGGCCTCGAGATGCGCGGACAGACCTTTTGTGTTCAGTCGAGTTCGTATCTCGCGGGCGATGTATCTCTTCAGGTCGATACAAAGATGGGCGGAGCCAAGTCATTCTTCGGGGGCGAAGGGCTGTTCTTACTTCAAGTTTCGGGAACCGGATTGCTGCTCGTGTCATCTTTCGGAGCCATTCACCGTAAGACGCTTCGTCCCGGGGAACAATACGTCGTCGATACCGGACATCTCGTCGCGTGGGAAGGCCATATGCAATACAATCTCAGAAAGGCCGCAAAGAGTGGCCTCCTTCGAAGCTTTTTAAGCGGCGAAGGAATGGTTGCCGAATTCAACGGGCCTGGCGAGATACTGATCCAGACGCGCAACCTTGCTGCGTTTGCAGGACTATTGAAACCGTTCTTTCCCAGCCAGGGCGGCAGCGGCGGCGGATTCAGCTTTGGGAACTGATCCTCAGATTCAATTTGGTGTCGTTCGCTTGAGGGCTTTTGGACTTGGAAGTTAACAGTACATCATTGACTCCCCGGCCAACCGAGACGACTGTTGAGCTATCGGCGACCGCCGTATCACGCGGCATTGCCGCAGGGCGGGCGGTGTGTCTTTTCGGCACAAAGCGTCAGTATTTTTTGACTCGTATCCCAAGCTCGGCCGTTGACGACGAGATCGCCAGATTTCGCGATGCGGTCACGATCGCAAAACAGCAGCTCAATACACTGATCAATGACACCGACTCAGCCGCGCGCAGCTCGGCGGGTATCTTTGACGCCCATCTTCTGATGCTCGAACACTCGTCGCTGACCGCCGATGTCGAGGGCTACATCGGTGAACAACTCGTCAGTGCTGAATGGGCGTTGCGCCAGATAGCCGAGGATTTTGCCGACAAACAATCGTCGATCTCGGACGCGAATCTCCGCGACCGTATAGCTGATTTTGAAGACGTTTGTGAACGAATCCTAAACGCGATCGACGGCAGCGGCAGCGAGCTTCCTTCAATTCCCGCGGACTCGGTCGTCGTGGCGTCGATCATTCGGCCGTCAACACTGATCGAACTCAGCAGACAGCGTCCGGTCGCGATCGTGACCGAGCACGGAGGTTGGACTTCGCATTCTTTTATAATGGCCCGGGAATTGAAGATCCCCGCCGTCACCGGCGTCCGCTCGGCGCTTCGTTTGATCCGTGATGACACACCCTTATTGGTTGATGGTTTTTCAGGCAAATTGACCATCAATCCCTCGGCGGACGCGATCGCGAGGTCTACAATGTTCGAAAATTCGGCTCCGGGTTCCGACCACGCTATTTCGTCCGACTCAACGACCGTTGATGGCCGCGAGATCGTGCTGCGCTCAAATGTCGACCGCGTTGACTTCGACCAAGCCATTTTCGCGGAGGGAACAAAAGGTATCGGCCTGCTGCGGTCCGAATATCTTTTCCCCAATATTGCCGGGGGACTTCCAACAGAAGAACTTCAGTTCGACGCCTTTGATCGGGTTGCCCGATCCGTCGGCCCCGACGGCGTCCGGATACGTACATTTGATCTGCACGTCGACCAGATCACGTATTCCGCGGGGGACCGCGAACTCAACCCCGCTCTCGGACTTCGGGCGATACGGTTGAGTTTTGCCGACGAAAAGCGGTTCCGAGAACAGCTGCGGGCAATTCTTCGATCAAATTCCCGAGGAAACGTCAGTATTGTATTGCCTATGGTGTCAGGCGTCGCGGACATCCTCAGAGCTCGCCGGCTTATTGATGAAGAACGGCAAGTTCTTGCTGACGGTGGGATTTACCTGCCGGAACTGCCGCTTGGAGCGATGATCGAGGTGCCGGCTGCGGTATTAACCATTGACAGTATCGTCAAACATATTGATTTTGTATGCCTCGGGACGAACGACCTTGTCCAATACCTGCTTGCCGCCGACCGTGATAACGAGGCAGTGGCCGGCAACTATCAGACACTGCATCCTTCAGTGATCCGATCGATCTCAAGTGTTATCCGGTCGGCTGATGCGGCCGGGATCAGCTCGGTCGTCTGCGGGGAAATGGCAGGGTCGCCATTCTACCTGCCGCTGCTGATCGGGCTTGGAGCACGGGAATTTAGCATGAACCCCAATTCGCTGACCGCGGTACGGACTGTCATTAACGGAATATCGTTCGACGAGGCTTCGCTTTTAGCTCGCAATGCCGCGGCTTTTGAGACGGCTGACGAGATCGAAAAGTATCTTCGCGAGTTCTACTCTGCCAACTGGCCGCATTTATACGCTTCTGGTACGGTCTCGATCGCTTCTGAGTAGATCTTCTCTCGGCTGCAATAAAAAATAGAATTAAACACTGTTTGAACATTTATTCGGGCATAGGCCGGAACATGCCCCTTCCGGCGCCTATCTTTAGACGAATGAAGTTCAGCAGGAAAATTCTGATAAGCGTGGCGATCGGTTTGGCGGTTTCCTTCTTTCTGATGAGGGCCGTTTATTCACAGACCGTAGCGGTGAACATCGACAGCAACTCGATGGCCGGGATGAGCACGCCGAAAGCTTCTGCCTCGGCCGTTCCCGTCAACACGTCGATGCATCCGTCAATGACGTACCACATCGGGCCGTACGATCAAATAAAAATATCGCTGCTCAACGCGAACTTCGCACCGCGAATAGTGCGTGTTAACGATAGCGGATGCATAAATTATCCCTTGGCGGGAGAAAACGTCTGCCTTGCGGGACTCACGCCGACGGAGGCTGGCGACCTATTAGGCGGCCGCATCAAACTGTTCGAAAAAACGGTCATCAGAGTCGAAGTGCTTGAATTCGCGAGTCACACGATCACGATAGCCGGTTTGGTCGAACAGCCCGGCGAACAGCAGATCGCACGAGACGCTGTCCCGTTTTTCGTCGTTCGTGCCGGGCTCGTACTGAGTCCAAATGCAGCATCGGTCCGGGTCGTTCGTAACGCCTCGCAGTTGGCTGAGGATTTTCGTTTGAACGATCCAAAGCTCGCGGCGATCTTTATTTATCCCGGCGATATTGTCGAATTTTATTGATCCTAGACCACGAATATTGAATTCTTGTTAAAAGAATAGAAATGTTCAACATTTTTTGTTATACTCCGATAGCCTTATTTCGGAGCACGCCGGGCAATCGCGGGTGCGTAAGTACACGAGGAAAGTCCGAACACCAAAGGGCAGCGAGCCGGATAACGTCCGGGCATTTGCCGACGGCAGATGATGACAAGTGCAACAGAGAACAGACCAGCCCTCAAAAGGGGTGATGGGTGAAACGGTGAGGTAAGAGCTCACCGGCGTCGGTGGTAACATTGGCGGCCAGGTAAACTCCTCGTGGTGCAAGATCAAATAGGGAATCGCAGAATGTAAGCGGCCCGCTTACTGTCCACACCGAAAGGTGCGGCGGCGCTTCCGGGTAGATCGCTTGAGCCTGACGGTAACGTCAGGCCTAGATGAATGATTGCCATCCGCTGCAAGGCGGATACAAAATTCGGCTTACAGGCGTGCTTCGAATTATCAGGCACTCTCAAATCAATTGGTCCTAAATGGAGGGATTTTGCTGCTATGGCAAACCGCAAAGGAGTTTTTATAGGGGCGTATGTGCCCAATGAATTGAAGGAATCGCTTCGCCGCCGGGCGGCTGCCGAGCACCGAACACTCTCACAAGAGATCACCCGTATTTTGGTTGAGGCAGTTCACGGTAAAGGCCTGCCGGCCGGAAGCGTCGACAGACGAAATGCTAACGCAGTACCACGCCGCCGCGCGACCGATCCGCCGATCCGCCGCAGAGCTGAAGACCTGCCTTATTTGGCCGACGACGGCAAGAAATAGGATTTTGGGAATTTTTAAGGTGCATCGCCTGTCGATCGATGGGCGATGCATTTTTCTGTTTATCCCGGCCGTTTGATAAGATAGAGCCTAATGAACAGTAAGGTAATAGCGGCAGCGATCTTGGGGACTATTGCGGGGGCGATCGGCGGATTTATGCTGGCAAATTCGCTTAATCGGTCTGAGGTGAACGCACTCCGGGCACTGGCGGAAGATCGTCCGGCCGCATCTCAGAATACAAATCGCCCCGATGATTCGATGAACATAAACATCGATGAAATAAAGGCAAAGGTCGCCGAGGCAGACGCAAACCCGACCAATTTCGGATTTCAAAAGAGCCTTGGCATTGCGCTATACAGATACGGCACGCTTAAACGTGACGCGGCGATCGTCGACGAGGCCGTTAGGCTGCTGCAGAGGGCCAATGGGATCGATGCCAAAGATTATGACGTTATCGTAGCCCTTGGGAATTCCTATTTTGATCTCGGATATTTCCGAAAGGAGTCGGCGAACCTCAAAAAGTCCCGCGAATATTACAAACTCGCCCTCGATCAGCGGCCTAAGGACGCCGATGTTATCGCCGATGTCGCACTTTCCTATTTTCTGGATGAACCGGCTGACCTTTCCCGATCGGTCGAAGAGTTTCAAAAGGCTCTTCAGGCTAATCCAAAACACGAGCGGGCACTTACTTATCTGACGCAGACCTACATGCGGCAGGGAAATTTTGATGAGGCCGGAAAGGTGCTCGAAAAACTCAAAGCGGCAAATCCGAAGAACGAGTCGATCGAGGAACTATCACGTCTGATCGCAGCCAAAGAGGTTCCGCCGATCAAATGAGGGAATTTGTCGTGATCCTGTTCGTCATCCTGATCCTGCTCGGGCTGACAGCGTACAAATACCGACGGCAGATCGCGATGGTGATCGGCTTTGGCAAAATGCTGCGCGAAGCTCGGGCCAACATTAAGCAGGCCGCAACGCCGCGACAGATCGATCCGGAGCCGTCCGAACTCGTATCATGCACCCGTTGCGGAACCTGGGTGCCGCAGGACAGGGCGATCAGATTTGACGCCAAGACCTATTACTGTTCGCAGGATTGTGTCCGAAGATCGATGTCCGCTGCGTGACGATCACGGCACAAAGGTCGTGAGGTACCAGCGGATAAGTTGTTCGCCGAAGAGCATCGCGACGATC
This sequence comes from uncultured Chloracidobacterium sp., assembly GCA_937941715.1. Classification (GTDB taxonomy): domain Bacteria; phylum Acidobacteriota; class Blastocatellia; order Pyrinomonadales; family Pyrinomonadaceae; genus OLB17. The sequence continues at coordinate 16,484 of CALDGX010000213.1, forward strand.
GAACCGATCCCTAAGAATATTCCGAACGGGATCTGCGTTTGCAGATCCTTTTCTTTTTGCCGCGACACAAGTGCGACACCGGCGATCGCACCGGTAAATGCTCCGATAAATATCGTGAGCATTGTCAACCGCCACCCCAGCAACGCACCGATCCCCAATAGCAGCTTTACATCACCGAGGCCCATCGCATCAACGCCTCGCAGTGCCTTCCAGATAGCTCCGACGGCCCACAGCGAACCTCCGCCGACAAGCGCACCGAGTAAGGCTCCGGCCAGCGAGATCGCCCATCCGGGATATCCGGCAAGCCACGAGATCGGGCCATAAGCGGTGTCGGAAAAGTAATTGCCGGTGAAAGCGATGGGGAATGCGACTCGGATGATCAGGGCGATCACAAACATCGGGTACGTGATCACGTTCGGGAGTATCATGTGATCGGCGTCGATAAAGACGAGTGCCGTCATTGTCGCAGCAAATGCGAGAGCGACCGGCAGGTATGGTGTAAACCCGATCTGCCAAAAGACGGCCGCAAACAAGCCCGCGGTCAGCAACTCAACGGCCGGATATCGCCATGATATAGGCTCTTTGCAATTGCTGCATTTTCCGCCGAGCATCAGCCAGCCGAGGATCGGGACGTTGTGGTAAAACTTTATCGACGAATTGCATTTCGGACACGCCGAGCCGGTCAGAAGCGACTTTTCGTTCGGAACGCGGTAAATGACAACATTCAGGAAACTCCCGATACACGCTCCCAGAATGAACACAAAGAGGTATCCGGCCCACTCCGGAATACCGAGGACCGCCTCAAGCGAAGCTAAAAATGTTATCTGCATTGTTGTTTGCAAGGGACGGGCCGGATCATCTGCCGTCTGGATAATAATAATCCGTTCGGCCATAAAAGGGAAGATTGAACCGTGTCGGGCGGGCCGGAATGCGGCAATTTCGCCACCCGATCGGCAAATCGGCAAAAGTTGCTGAAAAGCGGCGCATTTTCCTAGCAAAGAAATGTAACTTCACTTATGATTGGGATATTGCGACTAGCTCGTTAAATACTCTACAAAAAGGAACTAACCGATTGGAACCGACTAACGTTAACGATCCTGAATATTTTCATAAGGTTGTCGATTGTCAGTATGCCTGTCCGGCGCACACGCCGGTGCCGGAATATATCAGGCTGATCGCCGAAGGTAAATACACCGAGGCATACATGATCAACTGGGATTCCAACGTGTTTCCCGGGGTGCTCGGCCGGACGTGCGACCGTCCCTGCGAACCTGCCTGCCGACGCGGACGCATCGAACAGGAACCTGTTGCGATCTGCCGGCTTAAACGAGTCGCGGCGGACAATCGCGACGATGTCATACCGTATATGCCGCAGGGGCCGTTTCCGGCCAATGGCAAAAAGGTCGCCCTTATCGGCGGCGGGCCGGCCAGTCTGACGGTCGCTCGCGATCTCGCCCCTTTGGGGTATGAGGTTCATCTGTTTGATGAGCAGAAGCTCGGCGGTGGTTTTATGCGTTCGCAGATACCTGCGTTCCGATTACCGGAAAAGGTCTTGAATGACGAGGTCGATTATGTGCTCCGGCTCGGCATCCATACACATTTTCAGCATTATGTTTCCAGCTTAAAGGAAACGCTGGCCAAAGATTACGACGCGGTCTTTGTCGGAACCGGTGCTCCGCGCGGACGCGACCTGCCCGACCTGCCCGGCCGTCAGGAAGGTGCGGCGAATATTCACATCGGCATCAACTGGCTCGGCTCTGTCGCGTTTGAACACACGCACTCGATCGGCAAACGCGTGATCGTGCTCGGCGGCGGCAACACCGCGATGGACTGCTGCCGCACGGCCCGCCGTCTCGGCGGCGAAGACGTCAAGGTCATCGTCCGTTCGCCATTTGCGTCGATGAAGGCAAGCCCCTGGGAAAAGGAAGACGCGATGCACGAGGACATCCCGATCATCGACAATCACGTACCGAAATCCTTTGTGATCGACGACGGCAGGCTCGCCGGCATGACCTTTGAAAAGGTCGAGGCCGTCTATGACGAGAACGGCAAGCGCTCGCTGGTGCCGACGGGCGAGCCCGATGTCTTCTATCCGGCGGATGACGTTCTGATCGCTGTCGGCCAGGAGAATTCGTTCCCGTGGATCGAACGTGACCTCGGTGTTGAGTTCGACAAATGGGAGATGCCCGTCGTTGACCGCAAGACGTTCCAATCAACACATCCGAAGGTCTTCTTCGGCGGCGATGCGGCATTCGGCCCTGAAAACGTCATAACAGCGGTCGCTCACGGCCATCAGGCGGCGATCTCGATCGACCTGTTCTGCAAGGGCGAAGACCTGCACAAGCGCCCCGACCCGTTCGTCAATCTCGTATCGCAGAAGATGGGCATTCACGAATGGGCGTATGACAGTGAGGTAGCCAATGATCCGCGGTACGTCGTGCCGCAGGCTCCGAAGGAGCTTACGCTGAAGGACCGAAAGCGCGAGGTCGAGCTCGGTTTTGACGCTCTCGCGGGTTATAAAGAGGCCGAACGCTGCCTCAACTGCGACGTTCAGACCGTTTTCAATGCTCCGAAGTGCATCGAGTGCGACGCCTGCGTCGATATTTGTCCGACAAGCTGCATCACCTTTACGGCGAACGCTCCGGAAGAAGAACTCCGCAAGATGACCAAGGTACCGGCCCTGAATCTGAAACAGGATCTCTATGTATCGGAGCCGGTGCCGCAGACGGGCCGCATAATGGCAAAGGACGAAGACGTCTGTCTCCACTGCGGCCTCTGTGCCGAACGCTGCCCCACCGCCGCCTGGGACATGCAGGCCTTCTGGTACAACGTCACCAAAGCCGGCGACATCAAGTACGGCCCAACGATGGTCGGCAATCTCGTCCAGATCCAGAGGAATGGAAATGGTGCGGCCTAGTTCGACGTTGAGTAACGTGTAGGTGCTATGGTCGGGGATTACGCTGTGAAATTTGTTCTTACGGCAAGTTTAGGCCTTGTCTTTACTGTGTCTCTCGCAACTTGCTCGGTTAGCGCACAGGCAGACCTAAAACAATCTGAACCGAAACTCGTCGCCCAGTTCTACGAAATGGATAATGAGTGGAACAAGGTAACGGTCGATTTGCTCTTGATAGAACTGTCGAAGGATCCGACCGGCTGGATGTACATTCGTGTGAAGGACGACAAAAGACTTTTGCAACGGCTTCAGGCGTTAAGGAAAGCTACCGCTTTCAGGAAACTAGACGAAACACGTCTAACGTATCTAATCGGCGATGCCGATGGTTACGACGTTGAGAGTTTCTTTTCGCGGGTCGGGGACGAAACGAATATCTGTGAGGGTTGCGTAACCATTCGTGCAGTTGACTTCGACGAGTTAGACAAGCTGTTCCGGGTTAGACGGATCGCTCGTCGTCGGTAAATCGCTCACGAAGCACTAAAAGTCCCTCACGAAGGGCAAAAAGTTCGAGACGAAGCGTAAAGACGGATGAATCGCGACGTTTGAGGAGAGATTTGGTTCCTTTCCCTGGAAGGGACAACGCTTTCGCGTAATATGAAGCCAGAGAATCTATATGCAATGCCATTCGCAAGCGTTTATCCGCATTATGTGAAGAAGGTGGAGACGAAGGGGCGAACGAAGGAGGAACTTCACGAGGTGATCAGGTGGCTGACCGGTTATGACGAGGCCGGCTTGACGGAGGCGCTTGAAAACCGCCGGAGCTTTCGCGACTTTTACGAAAAGGCCCCGAAGTGGAACCCCAACGCTTCGCTGATCACCGGTGTGGTCTGCGGCATCCGCGTCGAAAACATCGAGGACCCGCTGATGCAGAAGCTGCGTTATCTCGACAAACTCATCGACGAACTCGCCAAAGGCAAAAAAATGGAGAAAATTCTCAGAACGGCGTAATGACCGAATGAAGTTTTGATAATGGCAGTAGTCTCGGGCATCGGCGGTGTATTGTTTTAGAGTGCGGGCAAGGGCGTGGAACTCGGTGAGTGGTATGCGAACGATCTCGGCAATCCGCTCGACCCGCTCTCGAAGCCCTAAAATTTGTTCACGAAGCGGTTCGTAAGACTTTCGAAGCCGCTTTTTTGAAATATCGGGGCCATCTGTTGAGCTTTCCGAGGCGGTTGTTGGGCGTTCAATGGCGTCTGTTAGACGTTCAGTGGCGTCTGTTGGGCGTTCATTTGCATCTGTTGGGCGTTCATTTGCATCTGTTGGGCGTT
>CALDGX010000214.1 GCA_937941715.1 uncultured Chloracidobacterium sp.
TGATGATCGCCACCAGATCGCCGTCGACCATCTGTTCATCGACGAATTTCTTCAAAGTCCGGCGTGTCTGATAGGCACTTTCGAATGACAGCGAAAGATCATCAACGACCAGTGCGAATGTCCGCCTTACCTGTTCGGGCCTAAGAACCGCCTGCGGCACCGGGATCAAACCCTTTTCAACGGGAACAGCATTTAGCGTTGTCGGTTTGACCGCAGAGACAAATGTGAAATTTGTGATCTTTTGCTTTTGGCCGTTTTCGTAGATCTCTATCTCGTCGGGCCGCATATCGCCGACGACCTTTCCTCTCTGATCAATGACGGTGACGTCGAGTTGTATAAGGCTTGTCGAAATTTTGACCACGTCGCCGTCATCATTTGAGGGAGGGCGCGGGGTAGGCGTGGGATTCTGGCCATAGGCGACCGCTCCACAGACAGCAAGGAGCATCACAAAAAATAATCGGCGGCTTATATACATCCTCGAAAAAAAGCTTTCCTAATCTATCACCTCGAACTGAATATATTGAGTAGCATACCGTGAACGCCTTTTTTCAGTAGGGTCCGCGACCACGATCTGCATAACATAGTCACCGGGATCAAGTCCTTTCCCCAGTTCGATCATCTCGGTGATGTTTACGTCGCCGCCGGGTTCCTGGTTTTGCGTGATCACGTTCTCTTTACCCTCAAAGATCAGCTTCTGATCATGAAACAACCGGATCTGGCTCGTGATCGGGCCCTTTCGGTCTTTTACATTGAATACCTCGGCTCCAAATCGCAATCTCGACCCGCGTCTGAATTGCCTGCGTGCTGTCGAATAGATCGGGTCCGATACGACCGAAGACCGGTCAGGCGTTGCATTTGACGATCGGCCTGGATCATCAGAAGAAGGCAGACTGTTTTCGAGAACAATACCCGATAGTGTTATTCCGGATCGTTTAATATCAGGAACCTCGACGAACTGATTTGCTGAACCTACCTTTCCGCGGATCACGTCAAGTAAGGCGACCCGCATCTGATAGGCCCCGGGCTTTTTGATCGGGAAGACAAAGCTGTACGCAAGCCCCTCTCGCCGGATCGCCTCCAACTGAAACGGACGGATCGTCGACGACCCCTGCGCATTGTATTTCTGGATCGGCTGTCCGTTATCGCCGTAGCTGATGGCAAGTATCTCAAAGGTTGCCATGAGATCGCCGTTAGGCAACGGCCTGAACTCAAGGTCATCCGCATCGAAATGCAGAAAAGAGTGTACAAAAGGGCCGCGTTTCGTCGTGTATCCAAACAATGCATTGAGTCTCACGCCGATCTCATTCACTGAGAAAGGTGATGTCAATGCCCGCATTATCTTCGTCGGGTAATTTAGATCGACCCGCAGCCCTGGCGATTTCGCGTCGCCAACAAAAAAGCCGGTTCGGTGCCGCACCCGGACTCCATCACGTTTCACCCGAACTTCGAGTTTATTGAACCGCCGTTCGGCCGCGTCAAAATTCTCGCCCGTTGGCTGATATCCGACCAGATAATAACTCTGATCGTCCAGCACCTTTTGCACGCCGCCGGCCAAGTCATTCTGGTTTACATACGCAAATCCGCCAGTACTCTTGGCGATGTAGTGAAGTCCCTGCTGGCTGTCAAATAGCTCACTGTTTCTCTCACTCAACCGCTGCTGCATTGAGATCTGCTGATTGTCGCCCTGAGTAAATGGGTCGGTCACATTGTCGGCCGCAGTGAATCCGGTATAAACGAGGCCTCGGGCATCCAATGCGTAAAACACGACGGATTTGCGGTTGGCATCATCGACGAGTTCTTTCAGAAAATCCAGGATACGAGAAGCAGACTGAGTTCCGCCTTCGACCCTGTTGAAGATCCGTAAACCATCGGAGAACAGCATTACGCTTTTTCGGCCCGGCAGTTCACCCATTCCTCGAACAATGAATTTTAGTGCTCCGAGAGTTCCTGCGGTAAATACGCTTTCGCGAAAATCGCTGCCCGATTGTAGGAACTCACGCTCTTCCGTTATCTGCTCTAACGTGACCAATCGATCGCCCATTCGGCGAGCGATCTCCTTTCCGGTCGGCTCGATCGGATCGAAAGAACCAAATCGGCCGACCCCTTTTGGATTCCATTTTACTCGTTCGATCGCAGCATAAAGCTGGAGCTTATTCGACGTAAATTGTTGGAGTGCCCCGATACCGGCACCGGTTCTGATGATCGCCACCAGATCACCGTCCTGCATTTGCTCGTCAACATATTTCTTAAGAGCTCGGCGAGTTTGGTATGCGCTCTCAAACGAGAGAGAAAGATCGTCCACGACCAGCGCGATCGTACGCCGAACCTGTTCGGGGCGCAACTCGACCGGTGGTTCCGGCACACCGTCGACTTTTTTTGCCGGCTTTTTGTTCGCAGAACGTACCGATCCGACAAACGAAAAATTGGTGATGCTCTGTTTCTGGCCATTTTCAAAGATCTCGACCTCGTCTGATCGCAGATCCGTGATTGGTTTCCCATCCGCATCCGTAACGCCTACGTCGATCTGAATGAGATTTGTCGAGATCCTGACAATTTCACCGTCTCGCACTGGTGTCGACGTAGGGGTCGGAGTCGCCGTTTGAGCGTTCGCTATCATAGCGAAACAGATCGTCAACAGGATCAATTCAAGAACGATTCTCATAACGCAGATCGGATCCTACGGAAAGTCCATTAACCAGCTCAGAGTGTCGCTGATATGATATAACTAATTAGTCTGCGTGGGAAATATTTTGGCGACACCGCCCTTTCGTTTTTTGCATCAAAACACCCGGGAGAATTACAGAGAGATGTTACGTAGGTACCTGAATTTTAGTGTGTGCTTTGCAGTGAGCCTTGTGCTGTTCACGCTCGGC
>CALDGX010000215.1 GCA_937941715.1 uncultured Chloracidobacterium sp.
TTTTTATTCATGCCTGCGGGCCGACCCGGACATTATCGGCATCGGAGAACTGCGATCAGGTGAACACGCATCCGTGGCTATCAACGCTGCGCTGACAGGGCACCTTGTTTTGTCGACGTTTCACGCCGCCAGTGTCGAAGATACGTTGGCCCGGCTGTTTCAGATCGGCATGCCGCGCGAGAACCTCTCGACAGGCGTCAATCTGATCCTGGCCCAGGCTCTCATCAAAAAGCTGTGTGAAAAGTGTAAGGTCGTCGACCCTCATCCCGTCGAGAAATACGATCGACCGATCTATAAGAGCGTCGGCTGCCCTGACTGCTTCAACAAGGGCACACGCGGCCGAACGGCAATGGCCGAACTGCTCTACTTTAACGATGAGGTCAAAGAGTGGATCGAAGATCGCTCGATGACCGCCCGCGACATTGTTCAGAGGTCTATTCAGGCGGGCTATCTGATGACGATCAAGGAGGTCGCTCGGCAAAAGGTGCTGGCCGGCATCACGTCCGAAACAGAGGTTGCCGCGGTTCTTGGCTTGGTCGAGAGCCGACGGCAATACACCAATCGAATGTACGAAGATGCAGCGGCTGCCGCGGCCGCATCGGCACAGGCAAGCGTCAACCGGCACCAAGCGATCATTGAGAACAAGATACTCGCGTGATCCGTTACCGTGGCCGTTTCGGCGGCTCGCTGACAGCGAATATCGAAAATGGATCTAAGAGGTGTTTATGAATCAAGCAAATAGGGCATACCCCGCAAACCGTGTCGCCGTTGACCCAGCCCGACGACGGTCCGTTGCAGCTAACGGCTCGTCAAGTGTTTTTGTGCCGGACGACCTCAGGCGGGATGCTTTCGGCGTCGCGCAAATGTACGATCCTAACCGGTCGGAGAATGGATTTGACTTCACCGGCGAAGATTCGCTCGGAAATTTGGTGCGCGGATTTGTGCAAGCGACCGAGATCAGGCTTGCCGAGAGCGAACTTGAAAGAGCCGGGATACGGGTGCAGTCGCTGGCGGCCCGCCGCACCGACCGAAAGAAACACCGTCGGCCGACCGGCGTCGAATTTGCAACGCTGGCTGAGCAGTTTGGCGATCTGATGGAGGTCGGCGAAAGCCCGACACAAGTCTGCCGATTGCTTGCCTACGCCCAGACCAACACTGTTCTTGCCGAAGCACTGTTGAATGCCGGCGACCTTATCGTTAACGGCAGAACACTGTCAGAAGCATTTGCGGCCCAACGGGATCAAAATGGCGATCCACTTTTCCCAGTTACCTTTATCTGTGCTTTACGTATCGGCGAAGAGGTTGGCACGGCAGCTGATTTTGACAACGGAGCGACCAAAAACGCATTTTTGCTCACGCTCCACCGTTATGCCGAGGCAGAAAAAAAGGCAGATAAGATAATGGCCAGCATTCGCTCAGCGGTGATGTATCCGGTCGCCGTTGTGCTCTTTTGCTTTCTGGCGATCGGCGTCGTGCTCTACTTTGTGATGCCTAAGATGGTCGAACTTTACACGTCGCTGTTGAGCGGCGAGGAAGCCCAACTGCCATTTATCACACGAATAATGATCGCCGGATCGGATTTCGTGACGAGTTGGTGGGGCATCGCGGCAATGGCGCTAACTCTTGCGGCAGGGTTGATTTTCTACACATGGTCAAAGACCAAAGAAGGAAGCGATAGGCTGAAAGTCTTATCGCTGCGTCTGCCGATATTCGGTTCGTTCCTACGGCATTATTACGCCGCACAGACGCTGAGGTCGCTGGCGATGCTCTCGGCCGGTATTCCGTCGATGTCCGAGAGGTTCATGGTGGCGGCCGAGACCTCGACCAATCCGGAGTACGCCGAAATGCTGATGCACGTCAGGCATCGGTTCATGACCGAGTCGACCGATCTGCACAAGCTATTTGTGCCGTATCCGTTTCTGATGGGGAAGGAATTTGCCGGTGTCCTGCTCACATACGAAAAGACAGCGGATATGCAGGGCACGTTTCATAACTACGCGAAGGTGGTCGAGGTACGGGCCGAACGCGAGCTTGAGACCGTGCTGTTTTGGCTTACGAATTTTGCGATCGTACCGGTCGGCATTTTCGTCGGATTTATCGTCGCCGCCCTTTACAGCCCGATGTTCGAACTGGCGGGCCGCATCGGCGGAAAGTGATGGAAAAAGGAGAGCAAATGGTCAGACTTTCGCATGTCAGATCAGTTCCCGAAGCGGGGTTTTCGCTTATCGAACTTTTGGTCGTGATCGGGATCATCTGTGTTCTCTCGGCGATCGCGGTGATGCAATTGACGACCTCAAATCAGCGGTTCATTCGACAGAATGCCGCCCGTGACCTGAAGGCCGCATTTGAACGAGCGAGATTTGATTCCGTAAAGCGGCGGCCGACAAGTACCGCAGCGTTTGCCAAGGTTTCGTTGACCTCATCGTCATTTACGTTGACCACGGACACAAACCTCAACGGAACGCTCGAAACGGCCGATGAGAATTTGCGTGACCTCTCGGGTACGGGTGTCGTGATCGCCGGCTCGGGCGGAACCGCACTGCCGTACTCAGTCTATTTCAATCAGCGCGGCGAGACAGTCAACAGTTCGGGAGCGTCGATCGCGCCGGTGTTTTTAGTATGCGGAGGATCGTGCTCTTCGCCAACTTCGGCGAACGCTAATATCGTGCTCGTGACACCAACGGGAACGGTCAACTTGCTTCCCGGCGATGCGGCGATACCGTCATTTCCCGCACCAAACGTCTCCACTGTTCCTGCATCGGCGGACGTGAGCAAGGTGGTCTCGATCCCATAGAAAGGGATCGAAGGAATGTACCGAAATGTATGAAAGCGACAAACAAAGCACCCTGATGCTGACCCGCAAGAATAGCAGGAACGACGGGTTTTCGCTGGTCGAAGTGATCATAGCCACGGTCGTAATGGTCATTCTGTGCGTGGGTACGTTGACCGTCTTTACCCATGCGGTGCGGATCAATCGCGGCAACAATCTGCGGGCACAGGCGCAGACCGTGCTCCAGAAAGAAGCCGAGTATTACCGAAGTTTGAAGTTCCTGCCGATCGGTTCGAGTCCGGATCTGAACGGCGGAACGTACAACAATGTCCGCACCCGGACTACGCCGGACGGACGGGCGTTCTATGTGTCGGTAGTGATCGACAACGATCCGTACACCACGGGTGTACAGGTCGGCGGCGAGACAACCTGCAAATTCAAGGAGATCAAGATCACGGTCGTACCGGTGATCGCCGAGTCGGGATGGTTGGCGGATCTGAAAACGAATTTGGTCCTTCAACGCGTGAGGGCAAACTGACCATTCCCGCTGAGGAGCAGCAAAATGATGACGGCGTCTAAGAAAGATATCGAGCGACAAATACTCGCCGCACGCGAGCCGACCGGCTTTTCGCTGATCGAATTATTGGTGTCGATGACGCTGACGCTTTTGATACTCGGCGTTGCCGTCGCGACATTTTCGGCGGCGCTTGGCCGCCGCGAACGTGAGGCGAGCCGAACCGATGCTCTGACCTCGGCACAGGCGGCACTCAACATAATGTCACGCGAGATCGGCAATTCAGGATACGGGTTGATCAATAACGGGCTCGTGCTCGGTGACTGCACCGAAAAGCGGGTACATTTCCGTTCAAATATAGTCAACACCGGTAACAGCATGTCGACCGACAGCGCGGGCGAGGATGTGACATTCTATTACGATAGTGATTCGCAATCGGTAGTACGCTACGATGCGGTCGGCGGTACCTCAGGCGTCATTAACCGCGTCAGTGATGTAGATTTTATCTATTACAACTACAGCACGAACGGAACCGTGACAGCCGGCACTGCCGCCGCCAACACCGGTCGCGTGAATATCAAACTTACAGTGATAATGGCTGACGTTCGCCAGCAGCCGACCAATCAGACAGTTACTCTGACGTCCGATGTTACGCTGCGGAACTCACCGTATATGCTAGGCCAGTACTGATGGCCGACGGGCGGAGGTGCATCATGAAAGAAAAAGGTGTTCCGAGCAATTTAACAGACAAAAAGCAACGTGGTGCCGCACTGGTCACGGTGGTGATGATCTCGATAATTCTGCTGACGGCGTCGGTCGCGATTTTGACGGCCGTCGCATTAAATTCGCGTAATACTTCCGACGTACTGGCCGAATCCAAGGCATTTTATGCTGCTGAGAGCGGGATTCAGTCAACGATCAACAAATTTAGAAATGACAGTTCGGTGACCTACCGTCTCGCCGTTGCCGATCCTGATCTATCGACGTGGTTGCCTTACAATTGGCCGACATCCGGTGGAGCGACGCGAGTCGTGATAGGCGAAAACCCATCGGCGTACTCACCGAATATTGGGGCCGCGTATAGCGTTCTGGCTAATGACCCGGACAATTCGGTTACGGCTCTGACGTTTTACACCTCGGGTGTCTTTCTCTCCGGATCCGAGATCTCGACCGACGGCAAAACGATGTATTATCCGAACAAAACGGCATCGCCGAGGACCGAAATAGCGATCTCCGACGCGGCCCTGACGACAACCAACTTTACGTCCAATCCGATCATAAGCACGTTTACAATGACCAAGATCGCCGGCGGGGCCACGATCCCCGGAACGGTGTTGATCAAATTCAGGATCGACTATCGAATGACCGCTCCGCGGGCCGGTGTCCGATCGATCTGGGGGACGATCTCGCAGGCGACCGCATCGGCTCCTGTCAAAGTCATTTTTCAAACACAAAATTACAGTTTACTCGGAAGCGTGATCGAGTTATGTCCGTCGAGTGCGGGCGGGCCGGGATGCACCGATGTTTCGTTTGATCTCGGGACTACCCCATCAGTACTTTACGCATACATAACCGCAGTCGAACCGTTTCGTATCCGCATCATGTCGACCGGATATGGCCCGGCCGGAGCCGTAAAGAAACTTGAAGCGATAATTAGGCGCAGCCTTTTTGACGGAATGGGTGCGGGGGCCGCGACGACGATGATCGGTACGATGGCAACTCCTCCGGGCGGGCTTCCGTTCCTGTTCGGGCCCGGCACGTCGAATGGTGTCGCCTATTCGGGCGGCAACTGTTCGGCTCCGACCGGCTGCGTTCCGTCATTCGGGGTCACGGACCCGGCGATACTTGCGTACATGAATGCCCATCCGCCCGGCGGTGACCCGAATCAAATGCAGCCTCCGCCGCAAATAGTGACGGAGAGTCTGCCGGATTGGCAACAGAGCCCCGCCGCGATGGATATCGTGATCGACCGCCTTCGCGCGACGGCCCAAAACTCCGGCAGATATTTTGTATCGCCCGCCGGGAAACTTTCTAATCCGGGCGATTTTGCCAGCGGAACGGGTATAACCTTTTGCGAGGGGAGTTGTGCGGTGTCCGGCGACGGCGGCGGCATTTTGGTAGTGACCGGAATGCTAACTAATCTTGGAGGTTTCAGCTTCAAGGGAATGATAATCGTGACCGGTGAGGAAGGATGGGAGCGAAATGGCGGCGGCAACGGTCAGGTCATCGGTAATGTGATCATCGCGCCCTATAACAAACAAAGTTACGTGCCGGAGAACCTCTCGACCACATTTCTCGCCCCGAGATATTACATTACCGGCGGCGGCAATTCAGATATCATTTACGGTGATATCGCCGGTACGCTCGACAATACGTCGGCGATCAGCGACTTTGTCGCGGGCGTCGCCGAAAAGTAATTCACGCTCGACCGCGGTCCGTCTTCGCCGATTTTGGGCGTAAATTGGCAAAAATTAGCATTTTGGGAGCCGCAGCATGAGCGCCGCAGGCTCCTAAAATGCTATATTTGTCCAATATGAGACTTTTTCTAATTGCATTCGCACTTGTGATCACTTTCGCCGCTGCCGTTCCCGCCCAGCAAAAGTCGCTGGCGTTCGAGGGCGAAAAGCACCTAAAGAATATTAAAC
>CALDGX010000216.1 GCA_937941715.1 uncultured Chloracidobacterium sp.
TTGACCCAGATGTCGTAGTCCCGGCCGGGCCGCCGCTGGTACGTCATTTGCGCGCGTACATCTGCGGCGGAGCAAACCCGCCGGTATCGGCCTGAATTTGGGTGAAATCTCGCAAAATACCGCGAATAAAGCCGCAATGGGCCGCCGAATGAGGTGGAGGTGATCGTCATGAAGACAGGTGGACCCGCCCTCGGCCGGTTAATAATTTTGATCATTTTCGTTGTGGTCCCCGCTTTCCGGGCGGCGGCACAGACGATCGATTGTGAAGGTACTATCCGAGCGTGGTCATACGACGTGAGCATGCGGTCGTACATGGCAACGCACACATGTTCATGTCCGAGTTCGACCAGCCGCCCGGTCTGCGTCAGCAATGACGAGCCTTCGCAGCCGACGCGGCCTACGCAGCCGACAAATGTGGATAATAGCGCGGCCGTTGAAGCGGCACGAGCCGAAGCTGCAAGGATCGAAGCGGCAAGGGTCGAAGCAGCCAGGGCAAGGGCCGAGGCCGAACGGCTGCGCCGCGAAAAGGAATTTCTCGAGGCCAAACGTCTGCTTATCGCGAGTCTTAAATCGGGCAAGGGCGGATCGACGGCTACCGCGGCAAACCCGCTCGGGCTCAAGCCCGGCAATACCCAAGCGCCTTCGGCCGCAAAGTCGTTTTTTGCAACGCAGGCCGATCGTCCCGAGCCGATGAATGACGGCGGAAAACTCGCCGACACTTCTATTCCGGCGCCGGGCCTGCACGGACTTGTCGGAGGCACGACGTGGACGTTCGGATTCAAACGGCCGTCGGCGAGCTGCAGTGCCGAGTGCAAGGCCGAGATCGACCGGGAGATGTATTCGCAATTTCTGAAATACTGTGCCCAGCAGAGTGATCCGCAGCAGTGCTTGAAGGACGGCATGCCGTTCACCCCCGACCTATATGACATGGTCGTTTCGATGGGGAGCTACAACACGGCGCTTGAGGACCTGGCGTCGCGGGTCTTGTTTGACAGCGTGACATACGGCGAATTTTCTCGAACGCACAGCGAGATGTTCGCATCGTTAAAAGGGCGCAAATTTGACACGCTCGATTGTCACAGCAATGGTGCAATGCTATGCCTTGCCGCATTGCGAAGCGGTGACACCGCAGCCAAAGAGGTGCGGCTCTTCGGGCCACAGATCAATCCGGCGGCCGCCCGCATCTGGCAAGAGTTGTCCATTCAAAAGGGCATCAAGGTAACCGTATACATCAACAGCGGCGATCCGGTCCCGGCCGCGTCATGGGCACTAGGTGCTCCGGACAAGCCGCTGACCGACGCCGGTAATAAACTCTGGCTTGCGGGCAAAGTCGCAAATCCGGCCACGTGGTCGAAAGCACTGTTTTACACCCTGCTCGACAGCACGACGGGAGCTGTCGGCGAAGACCTGTACAACTACGGATTCTTTGTGGTGCGTAACGATTGCAAACGGACGCCGAGTGTCGAATGTCACTCGATGAAACTCTACGAATCGCAGCAACGGACAGCGTTGCCGCCGATACCTAGGAATAAATGAGGTGCGAGATGAAATACGCCCGATCCGCCGTCAGCATACTATTATTAATGGCCGCCATCGCCGCCGGCACGGCCGCACAGAGCGTGTCCGACGAGGCACGTCGATACTTTGACCGCGGAATGGCGGCAGTCGAGCTGGCCAAGTCGCCCGACGACCTAAAGCTCGCGATCGCCGAGTTCAAACAGGCCATTATTCTCGCACCGGATTGGGCCGACGCTTATTTCAACCTCGGCAAGGTGCAGGAGGCTGCTGAGATGTACCGTGAAGCGGTGGCAAGCTTGCGAAAGTACCTGCAGTTAGCACCCGACGCGTCGGACGCCGACGCGGTCAAGAGTCTGATCAACCGTATCGAACTCAAGGCCGAGCAGGTACTGACGATACCGGTGATCGTCGACGTGATGGCCGAATTTGCAAAGCCGTCACTCTGGAAATACACGGCGACATTAAGGTCGGGCGACCGGCAATGTCGGCAGGCATGGTCGGAGCTGGTCATCGAGCGTGAAAGCAGCGACAGCGTAAAGGCGCTGAGCTCAATGCAGTACTACACCGGGCCCGGCGGTATCGATCGCAGATATCAATCTCTGAAAGTGACCGGCCCTAAGCTGTCGTATGTCACCCGCATCAACGTCTGCGACGGAGCGGCGAACCGGGAATTGGGCGACTGCACGTCGATCATGGAAAACGAGATAACAGTCGTATCGAGAACGCTCGTAAAGGTAGGTCAGCGTGTGATCCGTCGCGGAGAAGGCGCAGGCACCGCCGCCGGCGATGTTTACGAATGTGAGTTCAAAAAGGATACGTCAGCCGCGACAGCGTCGGTCGATCTGTTTCAGATCATCTCCGATAGGGAAAAGGTGGTTGCGGCACTGGCGTCCGGGCTGGATGTCAACACCAAGAACCGGTTCGGGAATACGCTGCTGCAGCAGGCCGTGACCGACGGTTACGCCGATGTCGCCGAACTGCTGATTGCTAACGGGGCTGACCTGACGGTCCGCGACCAGTACGGCCAGACCTTGCTGCACCTGGCAGCGGCAAACGGCAGCGTCAGGATCGTCACAACGTTGGCCGCGAAAGGCGCGGATATAAAAGCGGCGGATAATTTCGGTCTGTTGCCGCTCGATAAGGCGGTCTCAGCGAGAAAAAAGGACGCCGCCAAATTTCTTATCTCTAAGGGTGCTGACATTGAAGCAAAAGACAAATACGGCAATACGCCGTTGATGCGGGCGATCAGCACGGATGAGGCCGCATTTTTGATCGACCTCGGGGCAAATATCAATGTCAGAGACAGTTTTGGCTCGACGCCTTTACACCGGGCCATTTCGCAAAACCAAAAGGGCATGGCAGAACTTTTGATCGCAAAGGGAGCGGACGTCAACGCAAGGGCAGCCCAAGGCGGCTTTACGCCGTTGCATCGGGCGGTTTTCGATCACCGGATCGAATTTGTTGAGCTATTGCTCAATAGCGGGGCGAAGATCGATTCCAAGGACGACAATGGCGACACGCCGCTTCATCGCGCCGTCGCCGGATTCCCATATTCTAGAGACCGGACGACAGTGGAGCTGCTGATCAGCAAAGGAGCGGACATCAACGCAGTAAATAACGCGGGATACACGCCACTACAGACGGCGATCGAATATTGCGGCGGGATCGAAGAATGCGCCAAGAAGGAAATGTTCGATCTGCTCATCGCCGAGGGGGCCGACATTGAGGCGGGGTCGTCCGGCAGGTCCGCTCTGCAGATCGCGATGATCAACAACCGAAAGAACATGGCCGAGGTATTGATCGCCAAGGGAGCGACCGGAGCGGTATCGGACGTCAACTTGCGCGACAGCGAAGGCAAGACCGCTCTTCACAAGGCGGCCGATTGGAATGATCTGGAGGCTGCCCGTGAGTTGGTCCGTAAGGGCGCCGATGTCAATTCCCGGGACAACAGCGGTTCGACCCCGCTTCATACCGCCGCAAACGCCGGCAGCCGCGAGGTCGCCGAACTCCTCATCGCAAGCGGTGCCGACATTAACGCTGTCGATAAGAGCGGAGCAACGCCGCTGTTTTGGGCAATGGCGGCCGCCTCCACGCGGCCCGCCCGGGCGGCAAAGTACATGTCGGTCTTTTCGCTATTGATCGAGAAAGG
>CALDGX010000217.1 GCA_937941715.1 uncultured Chloracidobacterium sp.
TCCACTTTCTTAAGTTAGTGTGTTTCCCAAGCTCAAAATAATATGGACAAAGCAGAAATAGTCAGACAGATCGAAACTCTCGGGCTCGTTCCGGTCGTGCGGGCTTCGTCGGCGGACGAGGCGATGCAGGCGATCGACGCGATCAAGGCCGGCGGCGTCAACGTACTTGAGATCACGATGACCGTCCCCGGTGCGGTCCGCGTCATTGAAAAGGTTGCGGACAAATACGGCTCCGAGGTGCTCGTCGGTGCCGGAACGGTGCTCGACCCTGAAACGGCACGGGCGTGTCTTCTGGCCGGTGCGCAGTTCATCGTCAGCCCGGCGCTCAACCTTGCGACGATCGAGCTCTGTCATCGTTACAGCGCGCCGATCGCTCCGGGCGTCCTGACGCCGACCGAGGTGATCACGGCGTGGAGTGCGGGCGTCGATTTTGTAAAGGTATTTCCGTGCGGCTCGGTTGGCGGTGCGAGCTATGTCAAAAATCTCAAAGGCCCGTTTCCGCAGGTCAAGATCATCCCGACCGGCGGCGTTTCGCTGACGACGGCGGCCGACTTTATCAAGGCCGGAGCCTCGGCGCTCGGCGTCGGCACCGATCTGGTCGACGTCAAGGCGATCCGCGAGGGCAACGCCCACATCGTCACCGAGCGGGCGCGCCAATTTGTCGAGATCGTACAGCAGGCACGGGCGGCATAGTGCCACACGTCGTTATTAACGCAGCTTTATCTTAAGTGATTAACGCAGCTTTATCTTAAGTGTCAGGTTCAGGGCGTTGGCGTTGAACGGCCGCGAGTCGTTGCGCGTGTAGGCGATGTCGAGGACGGTCCGTTTGTTGAGGCGGCGGCTGATGCCGGCGTGAAACTCATTCTGCGACCACAGTTTGTTGGTGAGGTCGTAATAGCCCTCATTGGCGACAAAGGGCGCGAACAGCTCTTTGTTCTTGTGTTTGATCGAGTACGAGACCTGGCCGCGGTTGCGATAGACGTTGATATCCTGCCGACTGTTGCGAAAGCGGTGCTCGATGACGTTACGGTCGCGAAACGTAAAATTTCGCCACGTCTTGGTCAGAGTAAACCCGAGGTCGAGCCGTGTTTCGTACCGGCCGACACGCGGCGTCAATTCGTCACGCCGATAGAGCACGGCGGCCATCAGCGAAAGGTACTTATTGACCCGATAGTCGATCGCGGCGCTGACACGGCTGTCGAGCGGCCTGACTGGGTTTCGCCCGATCCGCGAAATGCCGCTGAAAGTGGCCGTGACCTTGTCGACCATCTTGCCCTTGCTGTCCTTGTCGCGTATCAGCGGCACGATCAGCTGGACCTCGTTCCACGATTCAAATTCCGACGGCAAAGATTGAGCTGCTGCGATAGCTGACCCGACGGTAAGTATCGCGACAATAAATAGAATGCGGGACTTCATTAAGGCCTCTCCCGAATTTTCGGAACTGAATTCATGTTACAAACCTGTTACCTAAATGTTACAACAATTTCCGGAAATGACAGCCTGACGAGTCTTCGATCCGGCAGGCGGCCGAAAGAAAAATTGTTGACGAATGTACAAACGGTTTATTAAAATTGAGTTGGCGCAGTTCATATGTCGCCGTCGGTTCAATTTCGTCTTTGCATCATCCGGGCAATTTCGCCTTACTCCCAGACAAATTCAATAAAGAATATCGCCGGGGCTGCTCTCGACCTTTTTTCGTCATGCGGCCCAAACCAATGGAGGTATTTATGCATTTCTTACCGATCTCTTTTTTAAGACCGAAGCCGTTCACCAAACTCGTATTGGCCGTAGTAATTACGTTTCTGGTCCCGTCGATCACAAATGCGGCAACTTTCGCCGTGACGACGACAGCAGACACGCAGGATTCAAGTCCGGGAAATGGTATCTGCGCGGATTCCGGAGGTAACTGTTCGCTGCGAGCGGCTATTTCAGAGGCAAATGCTCTTGCCGGCGACGACGTGATAACGCTTCCGGCCGGCACATATACCCAAGCTCTGGTCTCCGCCAACGACAATGCGAATGCGGGCGGCGATTGGGATATCGCCGGCAATCTGACGATAAATGGAGCCGGGGCCGCAACGACGATCATTCAAGCGAATGCGGCACCGGGCGTCGCGACCGAACGGGTGGTCGATGTTCGATCGGGTGTCGTCGTCATCAACGGACTGACGATCCAAAACGGCCGGTTTAACGGAACGATGACCACCTCGACTCGTGGTGCGGGCGTCCAAAATCTGGCGGATCTGACGCTTTCGAACGTCATTGTCCGGGACAATCGGGTCAACTCGACCTCCGGCAACTCGATAGCCGCGGGGGTTCACAATGAAGGCACCGCGTTGAAACTGATCAGCACGACCGTCACCTCAAACCTTAATAACCGTGTGTCGGGCGGCAGCGCCTTCGGCGGCGGCGTTACGTCGATCTCCGCAGCGACGATCACCATCACAGACAGCAGCATTACGGGCAATACCGTCACAAGTCAATCCGGGGGATTTGGGTTCGGTGCGGGTTTGTATCTTGAGAACGTCTTTAATGTCACGGCGACGAATAGCAGGTTCGACAACAACACGGGCTCCGGAACGAGCGGCAGCAACGGCAGCGGTGTTCGGGCTCTCTCAAATATCGGGGCGGCCGTTTTCACAGCGACAAATTGTACGTTCAGCGGCAACTCGGGAGCGGCCGGCACAAATAATCAAGGTCAGGGAATACAGTTTTTTACGACGACGTCGGCGGCCGGAACGCTGACAGCGACACTCGACCGGGTTACGATAAACGGCAACACAGGTAACGGGCCGGGCATGGGTATCAACGCCACATTGACCGGCGGAGCGATGAACCTGACCGTTCGAGATACGACCATCTCAAATAATACCGGCGGCAGCAACGGCGGAGGTATGCTCGTCAGCAATTTCGGCGGTATCTCAGGTTCGACAGGTACTTTCAACTTCGTGAACAGTACCATCAGCGGAAACTCCGTGATCGGAAGCGGCGGCGGCTTTGCGCTCGAGCAGCCGGTTGCCGCGGCAGCCATCAGCGTCAATTTTGACTACTGTACGGTGGCAAATAACACAGCAAACTCCGACAACAGCGGCACTGAGTCCGGCGGCGGCCTGATCCGGGCTTCGGGAACATTGAACCTCAAGAATTCGATCGTCGCGGACAACCTCGTCGGTACCGGCGGTAGCGGGCCGGATATATCGGGTACGATCACATCTCAAGACTACAACCATATCGAGAATGTCGCGGGCGGCACCTTTACCGCCTTGGCCAATGATGTGACCGGGACCGACCCTTCGCTAGGTCCGCTGGCCAACAACGGCGGGTCAACGCTTACTCATCTACCGGCTCCGGCCAGTCCTGTCACGGACGCGATACCTAATGGTGTGAGCGAATGCGGCACCACCATCACATCATCGCAGAACGGGAATACACGCCCGAGCGACACCGGATGTGAAAAGGGAGCCGCAGAACGGAGTCCGCTGGTTCCGACGGCGGCCGAGGCCTCAATTAGCGGCCGGGTCACGACATCCGACGGCCGGGGTATTCAGAATGCTGTCGTAGTTGTGACGGGGGATCCGATCCCCGATCGCCGCTATGCCCGCACCGGTGCATTTGGCTATTATCAGATCGATGGCCTCGAGGCGGGCCGAACGTATGTCGTCACGATCGTCTCCAAACGCTTCACTTTCCAAATGCCCAGCCGGGTCATTTCTCTCAATGACAGCGTTAGCGACATTGACTTTACCGCTACGCCGCCGGAGTGATCCGCCGGGTTACTTTTTCAACAAAGGCGTGATATAGTTTGGCTGGAAACAACTGGTTTCTAAAGGCGCGATCCCGTGGGGGTTTGCGCCTTTTTTCGTTTTCGAGCCGTGAGTCGGCCGCAATTTTTTAGCTGCACGCCCGTCGGCGGTTGCATACGAGTTCGCACGGGATTATAGTTGTTCGAACTCAATTCCTCGGAGGATAAATGAAAAAACTGAATGTACTCGCCGCGTCGGCATTTTTTATGCTGGTGTGGCTCGCTGTGCCGAGCACTACGCCGGCGCAAAAGAACCCTAAATTTGACTACCCGACGCTCGATCGCCAGCTCGCCGAGCAGTATCACGGCGAATCTGTCATCGCCGGCAGCGAACTCGCCAAACTTATCGCAGCAAATCAGGATTTTGAGATGCTTCGCTCGGACGAGTTCAGCGACAAGCGCGGATTGCCGCCCTGGCTGCGTGTCTGGTGGCGAAAGGCACATCCTGAAATGGAATACTCGGCCGACGATCCGACCAAGGGTTATCCCCTGGTTCTCAAGGAGATACTCGAATGGATGATCACACACCAGGACCTCAAGGCGGGCCCGGGCGCCGAGTCCGACCGTGAGAGCGGTTCGTCATTCGTCGATATGCTGGTCGGGACCAACGTCCGCACATCGGGAGCACAGACCGTGCCCCGCAGCGAATCGTATATTCAGATCAATTTCTTCAATCCTTCGCAGATCCTCGTAGGTTCAAACAATATCGGCGGCAGCGGCCAGCAGGGCATCTACCGCTCGACCGACGGCGGTACGACGTGGGCGCAGACGACATTGCCGTTCGCACCCGGCGACACATCGCACTCCGATCCGACGGTAGATTTTACAAACGACGGCCGTGCCTGGTCGTCGACGCTCGGCATCGTCGGCGGAACACTCCGGCTGCGTAATTATTATTCGACCGACGGCGGAGCGACGTGGACCTTTGAGGCAACCCCCTCGGGTACGCAAACCAGCGTCGATAAGCAGATCGTCTGGGTCGATAAGAGCGCGACATCGCCGTACTTTGGCCAGACCTATGCAATTTGGCACAACGGCAATCCGGCGTATGTAAACCGACGCACGGCCGGTGCGGGCGGCACATGGCTGGCTGCTCCGATCCAGGTCAGCGGTGCCGAATCGACCGGAACGGCGATCGGCGGCGACATTCGCTCAAACAGCGTCGGCGAAGTTTTCGGCTTCTGGCCGACGACCACTAACCGCCGCATCATTATGGTCAAATCGACCGACGGCGGTAACACCTGGGCACCGGGCATACAGGTCGCGACGACCTTCGACGGTTTTGACATCGGCATTCCGTCATTTGCCAGCCGGCGTGCGTTCATATACGTTTCGGGCGGCGGATACCGCACGATGGCCAAAAATAACGTTTACGCCTCGTGGACCGACCTTTCGGGCGAGACCGGCTGTACCTCGGCCGCCAACGAACCGGGCACCAACGCCGCTTCGACCTGTAAGATGCGCGTTTGGTTCGCACGTTCGACCGACGGCGGCGCGACCTGGTCGGCACCCGTCAAGATCAACAATCAGGCGACCAATAACGACCAGTTCAGCCAGTGGCTGGCGATCGACGAGACCAACGGCAATCTCGTGATGATCTATAACGATACCGTCGCCGACCCGACCCGCAAAAAATCGGACATTTGGTTCCAGGCCTCGTATGACGATGGTGTAACGTGGACGACCGCCGAAAAAGTGACGACCGCGATGACCGACGAGACGATCGCGGGAGCCGACAGCGGCAATCAGTACGGCGATTACAACGGACTCAGCGGCTACGCCAATTCGTTCTTCCCGTCGTGGACCGATCGTCGCAACAACGCCCGCGAAGAGATCTGGACCGCCCTCATCTCACTTGGCCCGCCGCCGCCGCCCGCCCCGATCATTCAGGGTGCCGGCGTCGCGATCACGGCTGAGAACGGCACGCCGATCAACGGTGTTCCCGATCCCGGCGAGACCATTACCGTCACGCTCGGCCTGCAGAACGTGGGCAATGCCGATACCGGCTCAAGCGTTACGGCCACCCTGCAGCCGACCGGCGGCGTGACCAGTCCGACATCGGCCCAGAATTACGGCACGCTGACATTCGGCGGCCCGGCGGTCACCCGCAGCTATACGTTTGTCGTCAATCCGTCTAGCGTCTGCGGCAGCACGATCACGCTGACGTGGGTTGTTCAGGACGGCGCGAATTCGCAAAACGTCACGCAGGTCTATTCGCTCGGCACGCCGGCGGTGAGCTTGTCGCAGAATTTTGACGGCGTGACCGCACCGGCACTTCCGGCCGGATGGGCGTCGACCAACGAGGGAGCCGGCCCGCCGGCAGTCTGGACGACCAACGCCACGGGTCCGAACAGTGCACCCAATTCGGCATTTACCAACGACCCGGCAACGATCGGCAGCTCGTATCTCGAGTCGCCGGTGTTCCCGGTCAATTCGGCAAACTCGCAGGTCAAGTTCAAGAACAAGTACACGACCGAATCGACGTTTGACGGCATGGTCCTCGAGATCAAGATCGGTGCCGGTGCCTACACCGACATCATCACCGCCGGCGGCACCTGGGTTTCGGGTGGTTACAACGCTTCGATCTCGACCGCGTTTTCGAGCCCGATCGCCGGACGGCAGGCGTGGAGCGGTTCCTCGGGTGGATTTATCGACTCGGTGGCAAATCTGCCGGCGTCGGCCAATGGCCAGAATGTCCAGCTTCGCTGGCGTATGGCGACCGACTCGTCGGTGGCGTCAACCGGTGTGAATGTCGACGACGTCCAGGTACTCGCGGGCACTAATTGTGCCGTCGTACCGTCGTCGATCAAGTCGCGTGCCGACTTTGATGGTGACGGCAAGACGGACCTCTCGGTCTTCCGTCCGTCAACGGGCGTCTGGTATCTGCAGCAATCGACCGCGGGATTTGCGGCGATCAACTGGGGCGTGAGCGGCGACGTTCTCGTACCGGGTGATTTTGACGGCGACGGCAAGGCCGACACGGCCGTTTTCCGTGCGGACGCCAACCCGGCCAACTCCGACTACTACCTGCTCAAGAGCAACGGTTTCGTCTTCCAGGGTACGTCGTGGGGCGTTCCGGGTGACGTCCCCGTCGTCGGCGATTACGACGGCGACGCCAAGACCGACTTTGCGGTCTTCCGTCCGTCGAACGGCACCTGGTACATCCTGAACAGCGGCAACGGGTCAAATACCGTCGCTCCGTTCGGGCAATCAGGCGACCAGGCAATGGCGTTTGACCTCGAAAACGACGGCAAGACCAATCTTGCGGTCTATCGTCCGGGCAACAACACCTGGTATATCGCCCGCAATACCGGCGTTCCGGCAAACAATTTCGACGCTTATCCGTTCGGATCGGCGGGCGACATTGCGGTGCCGGCCGACTATGACGGCGATAACAAGGACGACGTTGCTGTTTTCCGCCCGTCAAACGGTACGTGGTACATTCGCCGCAGTTCGGACAGCGGAGTAACTTTCACCGCGTTCGGCCTCACCGGTGACGTACCTGTCCCGGGCGATTACGACGGTGACGGCAAGGATGATGTCGGCGTTTACCGCGGCGGCACCTGGTACGTGAATCGTTCGACGGCCGGATTCCTTGTGGCTCCGTTCGGCATCGGTTCGGATACGGCCGTACCGGCTGTACTGCATCCGTAAGCGTCAGTGCTTACTTGATAACGGGGCTGTCCGCCAAGGGCAGCCCCTTTTTTTGCGCCGTTTGCTATGCCGGGCGGCGGTTTAGAGCTATATTTATCAACTAGAGATGAACCGACGCGAAATGTTAAAGGGTGCCGCGGCGATCCCGGTGCTCGCCCAGGCTATGCTGGCAGGCCCGCTGGCACGATCAAAAATGCTCAAACCCAAACGCCTAAGACCCGGCGATACCGTCGGCATTATCGCGCCGGCCAGCGGCGTCGCGCCCGAGACGTGGGACCGTGCGGTCAGGAATATCGAGAGCCTCGGCTTTAAGGCCAGGATCGGCAAGAACGCACGCGGGCGTCTGAGCTTTTTGTCGGCGACCGACAAGGAAAGACTCGAGGACCTGCACTGGGCATTCTCCGACCCCGAGATCAGCGCCGTCTGGTGCGTTCGGGGCGGCGGCGGTGCACCGCGCCTGCTGCCCGATGTCGATTTTGCCCTGATCCGTAAAAATCCCAAGATCTTTATCGGCTTTTCCGACATTACCGCGCTTCACGTCGCGATCCATCAACGAACCGGCCTCGTCACTTTCCACGGCCCGGTCGCGTCGTCCGAATACTCTGATTACACACGCAAACACGTGATGAGCGTACTCTGCGAACCGTCGGCGACGCACCGCGTCGATGTTTCGGAGTTTAATGCCGCCAAAGAATCTGCTTATTTCCGGACCGAAATGCTCCGTAAGGGCAAGGCCGTCGGCCGTCTGATCGGCGGCAATCTGGCCCTGCTCACGGCGGTCGCGGGCACGCCGTACGCCCTTGGCGACCTCAAGGGCAGGCTGCTCTTTATCGAGGACGTCAATGAACCCGCGTACCGCGTGGACCGGATGTTGACGCAGCTCCGGCAGAGCTGCGACCTGCGCTCGGTCGCCGGCATTGCTCTCGGCATTTTCGACGAGGGCGGAGCAACGCCGGCCAAGACGTCACAGCCGATAATGGACGTTTTTCGCGACCGTCTCGGCGATCTGGGCGTGCCGATGGTTTACGGCCTTTCGTTCGGACATATCCGCGACAATCTGACATTGCCGTACGGCGTTCAGGCCGAGCTCGACGCCGACAACGCGACGCTCACCTACCTCGAACCGGCGGTCATCTGAGAGTATTTCTATTTGGGTGAAATTACAGGGTCGGTCAAGCCGATCTTGCGCAGTATCGCGGCCGTCTCGGCCGGATTCGCGACTCGCGGTGCGCCGAAGCGTTCGACGATCACCGGTATCAGGTCGACGCGGTCGAGCCGTGCCGTTTTCTCGACATTGACGCCGCCGTCGTGGGCGACGGTCACCTTGATCGCCAGCCCTTCCATCGTGTCGGGTTTGCGCTGATCGAAGATGAAATTACCGAGCGAATAGAAGATATATTTGCCGCGATAGATCTCGGTCGTCTGGATCCAGTGCGGATGCCCGCCGATGACGATATCGGCACCGTTGTCGATCGCCGCCCGGGCAAAATCGATCTGCGGCTGGTGCGGACGGCGTGTGTATTCGATCCCGGCGTGCATCGTGGCGACGACGAACTGACATCCCTCGTCTCGCAGCCGCTGGATCGAGTTTCGCATCAGCTCGACGTCCTCGATACGGGCGACGAACGGATTGCGGCGCGAGCCGTTGTCGTTGTAGGACGAATATGACGCGGCTATAAAGCCGATCTTGATGCCGTTCGCGGTAATGATCTTGCCTTTCCAGGCCTCCTCGGGCGTCTCGCCGACGCCGACATATTCGATGCCCTTGCCGGGCAGGAACGCCATCGTGTGCCGCAGGCCGGCCTCGCCCTGATCGAGAGCGTGGTTATTGGCGAGCCCGACGATCTTGAAATTGTATTTTACGAGGCCCTCGACGTCCTTTTTGCGGGTGTTAAAGACGAGGCCCTTACCGACGCGGCTGTCATTGCCGGAAACCGGCGTCTCGAAATTGCCGAAGTTAAAATCCGTCGAACGAAACACGTCGGCCATCGAGTTGAACGGGGCCAGTTCGCCCTCGCGGTCGATCAGCCGGGCGACGCCGCGGGACAGCATTATGTCGCCGACGGCCAGAAATGTCGCTTTTGACGGTTTGGTCTCGATCGCCGGTTTGGCGTTTGCCGGTGCGGTATTGGTCGCCGGCCCGCCACAGCCCGAAAGCGCAAACGCGGCTGCCAACAGCAGCCCAACTACTGAAACTCTAAGAGTGTTTACTACCATGATCAGCTATCATTCCGGGTCAAAACCCGCCTCATTTCGTCCGCGCCGACAATGAGCCTACACGGGCACGGCGATTGCGTCAAGATATTAGCGGCGCGGCACTATTTATTATTGTGGAGGTGAGCTATGAAAGTACTCATTGCAACCGACGGATCGCAGTTCAGCACCGCGGCCGTACAGAGATGTGCGCAGATGCTGCCTAACCGCTCCGATACCGAGGTCAAGCTGATCTCGGTCTACGAAAAGCTCGGGCCGATGGCGGCCGAGCCGTTCGGCGTTTCGACCGAATATTATCGCGAGGCCGAGCACGCCTCAAGAAAGCTTGCCGAAGAGGCGGTGATCAACGCCGGCGACCAGCTGCGTGAGCAGGTACACGATATGAAGTTTACTATCGAGTCCGAGGTCGAACGCGGCCGTGCTTCGCGCGTGATCGTCGAGGCCGCCGCTGACTGGGATGCCGATCTCATCGTGCTTGGGTCGCACGGCTACGGCTTTTGGGAACGCAACCTGTTGGGTTCGGTCTCAGACTCGGTCGTCCATCATGCACCGTGCTCGGTGATGGTGGTTCGTACACCCGCTAAGGCGGATTAGGCTATTCGGCTAAAAAAGAGGATGCCCGCGGCCTTTGCAATTGCATCGGCCGCGGGCATCTGTCGCTCTAACAATAGGCACGCACACTTATGCGGCCTTGGCGTGGGACTTTGCCGCCTTGTCGGCGACCTCAAGCTTGCGGCTCTTGATCTCGGTTTTCGGGATCGCGACCGTCACCTCGAGAACGCCGTTGTGAAATTCGGCATGGGCCTTGTCGGGGTCAAAGCCGGCCGGCATCGGAATGACGCGGTAAAAGCTGCCGTAGTTTCTCTCCGTGTGGAAGAAACCGTCCTTTTCCTCCTCGGTCTCCATCTTTCTTTCGCCTGACAGGACCAGAGCATCTTCTAAGAACTCGACATTGATGTCCTCTTTCCTGATGCCCGGCAGGTCGGCGTGAACGCGCAATTCGCCATTCTTTTCGGCGACCTCGATCACCGGCCACCATTCGGCCTTTTCGAGCTCTGTCCTCATTGGGGCCATCATTTCCGCGTCAAATTGCGGCCACATCATGTTGAACGCGTTGAAGTTGTCAAAGATGCGTTCGAAATCGTCTGTAAAGCGCCTCATCATCTTGAATGGTGAGATCGGGAACGCCTGGTCGATGTCGAGCGGCTTCCACATCGGTGCGGCCTCGGGCGTCTTTTTGACCGGCATCTTCGGGGCCGGCTTTGTTAACTTGGCTTTCATTTGTTTGTACCTCCCTAAACACACTCGTACGCGATCTGCAGACAAAACCTCATTATCAGACTGCATCGTGTACACCTATAGTTGACGCAAAGTATGTGCCAGTCGGCATCTGCCGCGGCCTGAAAATGACGCGTTCCGCGACATCATTCTTTGGCGTTCGCGGCGGCCGTTGCGAGTATTTTCACACCGCGCGCGGACAGGTTCGCAGGCGGTGTCGCCGGCGCTGTCCGGACGCCGTGCCGGATCGCCGAAAACGGCTGCCGGCTTCGAGGTACGCGCTTTGCGTATATGTTCATTGACCCAGTGCAATACGCCGGATCGAAACACATAAAGATCGGAGATGATTTTCCGGGGGAGGTTATATGCAGACCAGACTGAGACAGGAATTTGACAGCGACCGCACTGAGAATTTTGTCAGTATCGCCGAACTCAGAACCGGCCGAAATACTCACGAGATCATGTGCGGCGTTTGCTTCAGGCCGCACTTTGCCGACGACACGACGTACGCGAGCATCTGCCGGTCGATCGAGCAGGGACTGGACAATCCGTTCGTTTGTGACGATTGTCAGGCCGACTACGACGAGCTTGAGCACCGCGAACATTGAGCGGGCCGGAGGTTTTGTGAAATGAAGAGACTATTGGTAATGGCGGCCGTCCTGACGGCTGCGTCACTGTCGGTCATGGCCCAGAGCGGCAAGATCACGGGCAAATTGACCTATCCGAGCGACTACATTCCGACAACTATGGCCGTTTGCGTCTATGCCGCCGGCGGTTCGTCCGCCGATCGTTATTGTTCGACTGATAAGGCGTCAAACCTTAGCCGGGCCGGCTATGCGTTCAGGGTCAACTACCGCACGGCGTCGTATCAGGTGCAACTGCCGGCGGGCAGCTATTATCTGTACGCGATGTTCCCGAAAGGCAAGGCACCCGTCGCCGACTATGAGAATTACAAGGCGTATTACAACGAGTTTGTTCGCTGCGGCATGAGCGTCGAATGTACTTCAAAGCGAAAGATCGCCGTAACGGTACGCGGCGGCCGGACGACCGGCGGCATTACGCTCGGTGACTGGTATCCGTGATCCGCGGCCGCAAAAAAAGCGGGGGCATTAAGTCGCCTCGGGCCGGATTTCTTGTATAATCCTACTCGACCCGATGTCACGACTCCTTCAAACCGGACTTTTCCCCGCCTTCCCCGGTCAGATCGCCGACGGAACGGCCATCGTCGCGCTGCATCCGCGCTCGGCAAATGACGGTAGCGGGCGATCGTCGGTCACGCTTGAGCGGCTGGCCGGCGACGTCATTCGCCGAAACGGCCTGACGCCGGCCCTAGGTGTGACGGCCAGGCATCTGCTCCGCACGGCGATCCGCAGGACAGTTCCCGAGGCCCACGCGGCATCGCTCGCGTCACGCATCTCATCTATCCTCAACATCGTTCTGCGTACCGGCGTCGACCCGGACAAGCTCATCGAGCACGGCTCGCCCCGCGTACGTCAGCTCGGGCTGATCGCCAGCGAGTACAAGCGCCTGCTTCGCGAAAGAATCCTCATCGACCGCGAGGAAATGCTGCTCACGGCTGCCAGCCTCGGCCCCGAACGACGACCGCTCTTGATCTACGGCTATCATCGGGCTCGAAAAGAGGAAATATTTTTCATCGACGCGATCGCCGGCGACGGCAGCGTGTTGTATCTGCCGTGCGGCTCGGAAGGTATGTTCACCGTCAATCGCCGATGGGCACAGTATCTGTCCGAACGCGGCTGGGACGCTGTTGAGGAGAAAAATGGGCCGGCCACTACGGGCGAAAACCTTGCCGCCGCCTACGCCGCAGTCTCGGCTCCGCCGCCTGTCGATGCCCGGGCATATCCCGATATCGACGCCGAGGTCCGCGCTTGTCTGGCCGAGGCAAAACAGATGGTCGTCAACGGCGCCGACGCACGCGAGATCGCCATCGCCGTTCGCGGGATCGATGACTATGCGCCGGTCATCGCGGCCGTTGCCGCCGAGTACGGTTTGCCGGTCAACATTTCGCTCGCAGTTCCGGTCGCCCGGACCGCCATTGGGTCGCTGATCGGGCTCGTTCTCGAGGCCGCCGAAAAACGGCTCGGGTTCGAGGCCGCCGCGAGGCTTCTGATGCACCCCTTCGGCCCGAAAATGCCGGAGAGTAAATGGACCGAGGCCCGGATCGAGCGAACGTCCGGCGTCGAGAAATGGTCAGAGGTTTGCCCCGAGCTCGCGTCACTCGACCTGAGCGAGGAGCCGCGGACATTGGCCGAGAGGGCCGACAACCTCGTCACGTTTCTAAGGTCCGTGAAGGTTCGCGAAAAAGCCGCCCCGCGCGCCCGTGAGCTGCTCGCCTATCGCAAATTTACCGAGTCGCTCGATGAGCTGACACGGCTTGACGGCCGCCAGATGATGCCGCCCGAGGCCTTCGCCGCGGCGATCGGCGAACTGCTCGCCGACGAGAGCGTGCCGTACAGCCCGGCGGCGGCCGGGATCGAGGTCATCGAGCCGAAAAATATCGTCGGCCGCTCGTTCGAGCGGGTCTTTGTCCTCGGCATGGCCGAAGGCGCCTTTCCGCGGCCGGCGTCAGAAGATCCGGTCATTGATTTCTTTGAGCGGCGCCTGCTGGCCGCGCACGGCATCGAGTTTGCCGGGGCGGCCGAGGTAGCCCGTTGGGAGGAATTGTCGTTCTATTTCACGCTGCTGTCAGCCCGCGGCGATATTACGTTCAGTTTCCCGAAGGTCTCTGACGACGGCGAGTCGGTCGCGAGCTCGTTCTTCAAGCGGCTCGGCGTCGAGCGTGTGCCCGAGGCACCCGCGATGCTCGTCGCCTCGAGCCCCGAGGAACTCCGCACCCGAATGCTGCGGACTGACGTGCCGCTGATCGACGATGCCGTCATCGGGCCGGCGCGTGCCCGATATCGCGTCGAACGCCGCCGTGAGGACACCGGTGATTACGACGAATACGACGGCGTGATCGGCGTTCCCTATGACGCCGCCGCCCGCAAATGGAGCGCGTCGCAGTTGACGCAGATCGGCCAATGTTCGTTCCGCTGGTTCGCCGAGCGTATCCTCAGGCTCAAACCGGTCGACGAGATGGAGCTCGCCCTCGACCCGGCGACGCGCGGCACGCTCTATCACAAGGCGCTCGAGATCGCGGTCGCGAGGGCAATGGGAGCAGCTGACATTCGTGCGGCGACGCTTGAGTACATTGATGAGGCATTTGCTGAGGCCGAGGCACACCCGGAGGTCAAACTCCCAAATGTGCCGAACTGGGAAGCGGAACGTGCCGATCAGATACAGGACCTGAAAAAGGCGATCCGGGCCGCGGATTTCATCGCCCCGGGCTCGCGCGTCGTCGGCGTTGAGGTCGGGTTCGACACGGTTCACGAGGGATTGAGGTTCACCGGCAGCATCGACCGCGTCGATCATTCGACTGACGGACTGATCGCGGTCGACTACAAGACCAGCAGTTCTAAACCGCTCGGGGCCAAGGGCCGCGACGGCAAACTCGACGTCGATGTCCAGATACCGCTCTACGCCAATGCCGCTCTCAAGGCGCTCTATCCTAACGGCGATTACGGCGACAGCGCCTATTATTCATTGACCAAAGGCAAGATACTGCGGACGGAAAAAGAGGGCGACATCGACAAGCTGAATGACCTCATCGACGACGTCAAAACGATGCTGTCTGACGGTGCTTTTGCGGTCGATCCCGACGTTTCCGAAAGGGTCTGCAAATATTGCGAACTCGGTGCCGTATGCCGCAAAGGCCCGCGGCTGAGGAGGAAGTCACGGCAAAGATAGACCTTACGACCGATCAGAAACGTGCCGCCGAGGCCGCGGGCTGCGTCGCGGTGACGGCAGGCGCCGGCACGGGCAAAACGCGCATGCTCGCCGAGCGTTATCTCTATCACGTACGCACGCACGGCCTGTCGCCGCTGGCGGTCGTCGCCGTCACCTTTACCGAAAAGGCCGCTGCCGAATTGCGCTCGCGGATACGTCTGACGCTGATCGAGAACCTCGCCGGCGAAGAGGTGATCGCCGAGATCGAGGCCGCTCAGATCAGCACGATCCACTCGCTCGCGGCCCGTATCTGCCGCGACTTTTACGACCTGGCCGGCATTCCGGCCGATTTTACCGTCCTCGATGAGACCGAATCGCCGCTCTGGGCGGCCGAAAAGTTCGAAGAGGCACTCGGAGTGATAGACCCCGATCTGGCCGACGAACTCGGCTTTAAGTGGCTGGTGCGCGTGCTCAACGAGCTGCTCAGAGACCCGATCTCGTCCGAAAAGGCACTCAGCCTCGGGGCCGAAAACTGGCGAGCGGCGATCGACGAGGCCCGCAAAATCGCTTTCAACGACCTCATCAATTCCGATGTCTGGAATGCCGCCGAAGACACGCTGACCCGATGCAGCGGCGAGCCGGACGACAAATTGGAGGTGATCCGCGGCGACGTTTTGAACGCGATGTCCTCGGTCAAAGATGCCGACGGCGTCGCCGGACTCGAGGAGATACTTAAGGCCTTCAGATCGAACTCGGGTAGTGCGAAAAAATGGGACGAGCACGATCTCGCATGCGTGCGGGCCTGCCTGATCGACCTCAAGGCGCTCGTCAGATCCACGCTTGAGGAGGTCTCGATCACCTTCGGCCCTGAGGACGAAGAGGCCGCCCGCCGCATTCCGCCGCTGGCCGCCGCATTCAAACAGGTTCGCGATCACATGGCCGCCGAAAAGCTTCGGGAAAAGGTGCTCGATTTTAACGACCTCGAGCATTACGCGCTCAAGGTGCTCGGCCATCCGGCCGCCGTCGAGCATTACGGCATGCGTTGGAAGGCGTTTCTCGTCGATGAGTTTCAGGACACAAACCCGGTCCAGGCCGAGATCATCGGCCGCCTCACCGGCGGAGCCAAACTCACGATCGTCGGTGATGAGAAGCAGTCGATCTACGGTTTTCGCGGGGCCGATGTCGGTGTGTTCTCACGCGTCAGCGACGCGATCGTCGACACACGCGGCGGCGAACGCGTGCCGCTCAGCCGGACGTTCAGGACGCACAGCGCGCTTGTCGATTCGATGAACCGGGTTTTTGAAAAAGTGCTCGGCCCGCTCCATCAGCCGCTCGAGGCCAGCCGCAGCGAGACGCCGCTTGAGCCGCCTTTCATCACACTCGCGGCCGTCGAGGCTGAAAAGGGCAGTTTGGCCCGTGAGCAGCAGGTCATCGAGGCGAGGTACATCGCCGAACAGGTCGCCGGGCTTCACTCGACCGGCGTCGCGTACCGTGATATCGCCGTCATCGCACGGCGTTGGGCGCCGCTCGAGGTCTATCAGAGCGTGCTTTCCGCCGAAGGTATCCCGGCCGTCAACGTCGGCGGCGGCAACCTGCTATCGACCCGCGAGGCACTCGATATCTATTCGCTGATCTCTTTTCTTGCCCAGCCGCACGATCCGATACCGCTCGCGGCCGTGCTGCGGAGCCCATATTTTGCCGTCAGCGATATCGTGCTCGAATCAGCGGCAAAAGATCTGCGGGACGGCGTAAGCTGGTGGAGCCTGATCCGCACGCGACCCGAGTTTGCCGTCGTCGTCGGGGTGCTTGACGAACTTATCGCCGCCCGCGATCTTCTCTCCGCCGAACAGCTCGTCCGGCTCGCCGACCGCCTGACCGGTTACGGTGCGGTCGCCGCCAATCTGCCGCAGGGTTTGCGGCGGACGGCGGATATCAAGGGAGTTTACGGCCTGCTGCGGACGATCGAGCGCCGTTCCGGCGGCGGCGTCTTTACGACGGCGAGGATACTGCGCGAACTCTATCTGACCGAGACCGAGATAACGCGGCCGCCCGTCGATGCCGGCGACGCTGTCGTCATGATGACGATCCACCACGCCAAGGGCCTCGAATGGCCGGTCGTTATCATTCCGGACCTGACCTCAAAGGGAAAAGGCGACAGCTCGCCGATCGTCATCGACAGCGAACTCGGCGTGGCGTTCCAAATGGAGGGCGACGAGTACGAAAAGTCCGAGCCCGGCATCTATAAGCTGATCAAGCTCCGTCAAAAAAAGCGCGGACTCGAGGAAGCCCGCCGTTTGCTCTATGTCGCCGTGACGCGTGCCCGGGACAAGGTCATCCTGACCGCCGCCAAACAGAGCGGCAGCGACCTCGACATCCTCGCCGACGGCCTCGAAAATGCCGGCGTCGCGGCCGAAACGATCAAGTTCGACCACAGCCGGACACTCGCCCCGAGCCCGGGCGACCCCGAGCCGTTCGGCGCGCCGTCGGTGATCAGCGTCGAGCCGGTCAAGATCGGCATCGCCGAGCTTTCGGCAACCGACCTGACACTCTACGCGCGGTGTCCGCGATCGTTTGAGTACAAGGTCATCGAGGGCAATCCGGGCATTTCCGACGGGTACGCAAGGGCCCGCGAGGTCGGCACGCTGACCCATCTCGCGCTCGAAATGGATATCGATACTGTCGATGACCTGCGTTTGCGCCGGCCGTCGGCAAAGGATAGTGAACTGGCTGAGGCTGTCGAACTCGCCGAACGGTTCCGCCGGCATCAGGCGTATGATGCGGTCCGCGAGGGCGGGGCCGGCCGCGAACTAAAAGCGGTGCTGAGCCTGGGACAAGTTTCGCTGACGTGCGTGGCGGACGTCGTGGGCGGCGATTTTGTGCTCGATCATAAGACCGACGCCGAGGTCAGCCCGGACGAGCACCGTTTTCAGCTGTGGGCGTACGCGCGGGCATTTAATAAGCCGCGAGCCCTGATCGCGTACCTTCGCCACGACAAATTGCACGAGTTTGACGCTGCCCGGCTCACCGAGCTCGACGCCGAGGCGAATGCCCTCATCGGCGGCATACTGAAATGCGACTATACCCCGCGGCCGTCACCCGCCGCCTGCGGCTATTGCCCATATCGGACTATCTGCCCGTCCGCCGCCGCGTAATTGCCCGCGTGCTCAATCGCGGTGCCAGTTGACCCGGGCGACCTTGTTCTCATGCGAAAAATCGTACGTGACCTTGCCGGCGAAAGCACGGTTCAATGCGTGGCCGAGCCTCTGTGCCATGTGTTCGGTCGTCGTTTCGACCAGCAACTCGTCGGCGGTCTCGATCCTCTCCATGATTCGCGAAAGCGGATTGTCCTCAACGGCGCGGATCGCCTCGTTCTCGATCAATTTGATGATCTCGTCGTGATGCCTCGCCAGAAACGCGCCGTTCATCGTCAAATATCCGCCGACGATGTGATTCTCGACCTGTTTGCACGCCTGACAGACCACTGAGTTGGTCGGACGCCAGTGCAGGTGCTTTCCGCTCTCATGGACAAATTTCGGGCTGACCCAGCGGCCGTCGCTGTAGATCGAACCACACTTCGGGCACGAAGCCGGTTCCGGCAGTTTCATACCGGCCCGATGTGCTCCACCCTCGTGATCGACCCGCTTCTTGTACGATTGATTATCAAACTTCTTGGAGCTGTTCATTTCGTCACCTCATATTCGTAAAACGCAAAAAACGTGCCTGAAAATAGGCCGGCTGTCACCCGAAAATCGCCCGGTCCGGCCGCCCCGGGGCGTGCGTTTCGGTACCTTTGGGTCAAAAATCCCGCCGGTCGCGAATTATCTCGCGCCCGCCGGCCGCCGCCGGGCCGTTCGTGACCCCGAAACGTACCATTCTTCGACCGTAAACACGCATCCGTCGGGAATGAAATTTGCGTTATTTAGTATGAGAGCCTTCCGGCTTGACGCCGGCGGGCCGTGGGTCAGGAGGTTTACAATGTTAAAAGAAGCTGTGGATGCCAAGCCCGTCAAAGAGGGCTTTATCAAGAACGCGATCCAGGCCGCCGAGGACGTCGCGCTTGCCGGACTAAAGGTCGAAAAACTCAAAGCACGTGCCGCGACGGCGATCGAGGACGGCATGGTCGATGCCAAGCGAATGGTCAAGCGCGGTGTTTACGCCGCCGAGGACCTGATCGATGACACCGAATACAGGATCAAAAAAGATCCGTTCGCCTCGGTCGGCATCACATTTGGTGCCGGCATCGCCGTCGGAGCGTTTCTCGGATGGCTGATCACCTACAAGACACGCCCGCGTGTCGAAAACTAGAGTCCGGATCGGACCAAAGAAAAGCGGCCCTTGCGGGCCGCTTTGGTATTTAAGGTAAGTATATTATTTACTGCAGTTTATTATGTGGAGCCGCCCATCGGAGTCGAACCGACGACCTTTCGATTACGAATCGAATGCTCTACCAACTGAGCTAGGGCGGCCTATTGGTTAGTGAACACCGGCCGCAGCGTCACCGGAAAATACGAGATCATCCAGTGTTTTATATGCCTTGACGCACCTGAGAGGTGCGGCGGAACCGGCTCTTTTCGGCTAAGCCGAATCAAATAATATACTTGCTGCCCGCAAATGTGTCAAGCAAACCGATCGCCGGAGTGCTAAATGCCCCGCAGCCTGTAGATCGCGGCCCGCTCGGCGACCATCTCGGGATCGAGGCCTTCGTCACCGATCAGTTCGTCGGGCGAACGGTCGGCTATCCACGACCGCGGTATGAGCGAGCAAAGGGCGAAAATGTCGGCTTCGCGCTCCTTTCGGTCGCGGTGCCCGACGCCGTGAAAGTTTGCGGTCGTGCCCGAGTCGGGCAGGTGTAAAAGGAAATGGCCCAGTTCATGAAACATCACGAACAGGCGTTTAACGGGCGGCAGTTTGCTGTCGATGGCGATGAAATGACTGCCCCTGACCGAGTAATAAAATCCGTTGGTCCGTAGCGGCATCTCGGTCACCGACACCTTCAGCCGGCGGCAAATTCGGTAAAAATCGTCCTCCGTCAGCGGTTTGCGGTTCCACTGACGGCAGGCGGCTGACGCTGTTTCGGATAAAAATCGCATTGATCGGGAGTGTGCTGTTAGTGAAACAATGTAGCACATACGGCGGCGACGCGCCAGCATTTTCGAGCCTATTTTGCCTTGAGCGTGCGGTCGAGCACCTTTTTGGCGTCGCGGACGGCCTCGATCTTTTCGGCCTTGGAGTAGCTTGACCAACCCTGAAAGAAAACGACGCCATAATCCTCGGGGTACTCGCGGCCCTCGAAGCGAAACCACTCGCTCATGACCTTTTGCGGGTCGTCATGGATTCGAACGGCCGTTTCGAGGTCAAAGCCCGGTGCGGCGTCGATCGTACCGAGGTCCTCGACACCGATGCCCGAGCGTTCGGCAAGGCGGCGGTCGATTATCTCATTGATCCGCTCTTCAAAGATGCGGCCGAGATCGAGCTTTGGCGCGACCCCGACGAGCATCTCGCCCTTGCCGGTAAGCAGCCAGTTGAGCGAAACACTGGTTTGATTTGCGATCTTGATGAGCACATCCGGTGCCGGCAGGCGGCCGCCGAAATAATTACGGACCGTCGCGTGGGGCACACCGATGCGGCGGGCGATATCCGCCATCGAGGCGTAATCGAAGGCGCGCTGGAGACGTTTTGAAAATTCGTCGTTCATAATGGTGACTCAACGTATGTTGTGCGGTTACAAACAGATATTACCTCGAATGCGGCCGAAATCAAAGCCGCGGATGACAGGCCGGGTAAATCGGTATATTATCGACTGCAATCCGGATCGGCCGCTGTGCGTTCCGGAGCTTAACGTCAAATTTCATCACTGCTGAGAGTTGAAAGTATGGTTGCGAACCAACAAAACGTCAGATCACTCGAGCATCGCCTTTATTGGCTGATCGCGATCCTTTTTCTGCTGGTCGTTCTGGCAGGTTTTGCCAGGACATACTATTTGAAATTCGCCTTTGCCGCACCGCCGCTGCCGGGTGTCCTTGTGCATCTGCACGGTATCCTGATGACCGCGTGGGTCGCACTTTTCCTCACTCAGGTCTATCTGATCTCGGCCAAGCGTATCAAGGCTCATATGAGTCTCGGCATGCTGGGCGTCGCCCTCGCGGCAGCGATCATCCCGGTCGGAATTCTGACCGGTGCGGCGGCGGCCAAATACGGCTCGACGGCGTCACCGCCTGACATTTCGCCGTTATCATTTTTCATCGTACCGTTCGTCGATATGGTGTATTTCGCGGTGGTCTTCGGCCTGGCGATCTACTATCGCAAGCGAGCGGCCGACCACAAGCGGTTGATGCTGCTGACGGTCATCAATTTTCTGCCGCCGGCGGTTGCCCGCCTGCCGATCGCTCCGCTGCAGGCGCTCGGACCTCTTTTCTTCTTTGGCGTACCGACGTTAGCGGCGATCATCCTGCTTATCTACGACACGCGAAAGCACGGCAAGCTGAACAAGTTGTTTGCCGCCGGAGCCGCGGTTCTGATCGTGTCGTATCCGCTGCGTTTGGTCATATCATCGACCGGGGCGTGGATGAACTTTGCCGCTTGGGTCACCACGTGGGCCGCCTAGGCCGCCGTACATTGGAATAGTAGAAAATTAGGGCCCGAAACGGCCCTTTTTCTTTTGTCCGAAAAAAGATCACCCCCGCCTGATACTTTTTCGCCGCCCGCTTCGCCTTACCGATCGAAGGCAAGTGCGGCGGTCACGGCCGCACGCCGAAAAAAGTAAATTCACAGTCCGGAGACACGAACGATATGGCTACCAATTTTGCGGCTAATGCCGCGGTCAATGAACTAGCAGCTCGGCGCGGCATCGAACACCGCTTTTTTCTTACAGTTGCAATACTATTTCCGATAATCACGGTCATAGGATTTGCTCCCTCATACTACCTCAAGACCCTCTTTGCTACACCGCCGCTGCCGAGCGGCCTCGTTCATGCTCATGGCATCTCGATGTCGTTGTGGATCGTGCTTTATCTGGTCCAGACATATCTGATCTCGTCAAAGCAGATCAAGCTGCACATGACGCTGGGTATTTTCGGCGTGGTGCTGGCGGCGGCGATGATCGTTATCGGTATCGCCACGGGCTACGCCTCGGCGGCACGCGGAGCGGCCTTCCCGGGCTATACGCCGGTCGAATTCTTTATCGTCCCGATCGGCGATATGCTCGTTTTCGCCGCGCTTTTCGGTGCCGCGATCTACTACCGCAAGAACGCGGCCAACCACAAGCGGCTGATGCTTGTAACGGTGCTCAATTTTCTCCCACCCTCCATTGGCCGCCTGCCGCTGGCTTTCATTCCCGACCTCGGCGCGTGGTGGTTCTGGGGCGTTCCGGCGGTGATCGGGGTGCTCTTCCTGTTGCTGGACACGTGGCGAAACGAGCGGTTCAACCGCGTGTTTGCGGCCGCCATCGCCCTGCTGATACTCTCCGGCCCGGTCCGTCTTTTCATTGCCCGGACCGAGGCTTGGACGCAATTCGCCGGCTGGATACTCGGCTGATCGGCGACGCATAATTACCCGACCGGACGGGCCTATTGGGCCCGTCTTTTTGCGCTCATTTGGCCCGGCCGGCCGATTCGCGAATAAGTCCACGCGCCGCCGCGAGAAATTTCCCGACATTCGGCGATATCCGCCCCGACACCCGCCCGCAAAGCCATTTTTCTCAGCATTTTACGGGCTCTGAGGCATGGCTTTTCGGCACGCTGCTTGCGATGACGTCAGTCGTAGTAACTCGATCTTCGATAATCAGTCAGTTTCGGCGCCCGCAAGCGGGATCTCGCCTGCGGGCCAAGGAGTCAGTATGAGAGTCATCCGCGTCTTGTGCGTCGTCTTGGCATCGGTCTTTTTCATTACACAACTGTCAGTTTCAGCTCAGATCGCATCGCCGCGAGCGGCAAAAAGGGCGATGCCGGGCTTTGCGCCGTTTGCGGCGGAGATTGACGTGCTCTCGCTGACATCGGTCTTTCCAACGCTCGCCGCACCGGACGACACGGACAAATTGCTCGCTCAGTGGGCGAAGGACGGTTCGGCCGACCAGACAATCGTCGACCGGTTGATGCTCGAGCTCAATATAATGTCGAAACAGCAGGAGGCCGACCTGATCGCCAAGTTGCGGGATGCCGGAACGAAATACTCGGGCGGGCCTTCGGCCTTCGAGGAGGTGGTGCGAGAGACGTTGGACAAACGGCGTTACGCTCGGGTGGACGAAGCCGTCCAGGAGGTTCTGAACGCTTACGGCAAGGACCTCGAGGCCGTGATCCGGACGGGTTCGTCCGGCAAGCGGTATTTGCAGATCCGCGGTTCGGGAGATGGCGGCACGGGTTATCGCACCTTTTTTTCCGACGACGATATTTCATTTGTCGGGCCCAAGGCCGAAGAGGCCGCGAGAATGCTCAACGGCATTCTCGAGAATCAGGGCCTCGCCAAACTCAAGGTCAAGGGTATGGACCTCGGCGCGCTGAAGAATATCCGGGGCATCGATCTGACGGCTCTCAACCTGCTCGAACCGGACAAATTCCTCGGCGAATCCGGTATTGCCAGTATCAAGGGCGAAATGCTCGACAAAGGTGCGGTCATAGCCGAGCGCAGCGGCGAATCGATGGCGATGACGGCGAGGCCGTTGCGGCAGTTCGTCGAGGCGAAAAAGAGCAGGATGCTCGCGGACCTTATGGATGACAGT
Source organism: uncultured Chloracidobacterium sp. (assembly GCA_937941715.1). Lineage (GTDB taxonomy): Bacteria > Acidobacteriota > Blastocatellia > Pyrinomonadales > Pyrinomonadaceae > OLB17. The sequence continues at coordinate 23,448 of CALDGX010000217.1, forward strand.
GCTGTCCGGGCGACGGTGCAAAAGTTCGGAGCCCTGACGGTCGTCGGCAGCTGCGAACGCCAGATCGTACAAACGCACGCCGGCTGGGCAAATCTGCCCGATTCCGAAAAGGTCAAATATGTGCTGCGTCAGCGATTTGCACTGAGTGAATCAGGTGCGATGCGCAATGTGGCTGGCGAAGCCGCATCGGTCACGGCTGCCGACATAGCCAAACTGAACCGGCTCAGGAACGAACTCAAGATCCGCACAAATCTGACCCCGGAAGAACTGTCATGGCTAAACACGCTGCGTGCGCAGAACATCGACCTCGCTTTCAAAGAGATCCCTCAAAAGCTCGCTCCGGTCATCGCGGTTGCCGAGACATCCGGCCGTTCTGTCGCCTCCAATCCGGAAGTGCGGCGGATGATGAACGAGCTGACCACCGGATTTGCCCTGATGCGTGACCGCGTTATTGACATCCCTCACGAAGAAATGATCGCCAAGCTCAAATCGATGGCCGGCGAGAACAAGGAACTCTACACCGCGCTTTACACCAGCTTTCAACAGAGCAAGGACCTCGTCGAGGCCCTCGACCAGTGGATCGCTTCGGGCGGCACACGCGAGGCCTTCATCGATATGCTCGTCAAATCCGAGGGCCGTCTTGCCCGCCTGCAGCAGGTCATCGCACGCCGTGCGAAAAAACCCAATTCACCCGAAGCCAAAACGCTGACCGCTCTCGAAGAAATGCTCGGCACCGACCTCGGCGACAACTTCTTTATGAAAATGGCCAGGAATCCGACCGCGAAAAAGGTCGTTCTGGCAGCGATGGTGGCTGGCGGTGGGGCCGCGTGCCTCAACGCGATGTATCAGTCGTGGATGAAGGGCAATTTCCAGGAGGACCTGAGTTCGGCGGCATTCGGGCTGATGGACTTTGTTCCGGGCGGAGCCGAAGTCAAGCTCCTGTTCACCGAAGGAATGGACAAGACCGTTCTTTTGCTTTTCATCAAAGACGCACTTTATCTGACGCCGGCGTGGCCGATAGCCCTGGTGGGCGATGTGCTGGTGCTGTCGATCGATCTCGGTGCGGCTTACAAGATACAGATGCAGCAGCAGGGACTAGTTGATTTTCTGGTCTACAACAGCGATTTTGACACCACCGGTGAACGGCCGAAATTCACCCGCCTAAACCTGCCCGGTGGGACGATCGTCGAACGCGAGGCACTGGCAAAGTTTCTTTTCGAGGCGAAATCGCTCCGCTACCGGCACACGGGCAAGGAATATCTGATGAACGATCTGTCGGCGGTCAGCACCGACCTGCTCGACAAGTCATTTATTCCCGAAGACCCGGTCACGCAACAGTTGCGGCAGGCTGCCGAGCAGCAGATGAACGCTATAAATCGGTCTGAGGCTCTTGCGGCAGACGGCTTATTTGCAAGCACGGTCGGTTACGGCCGGTGGCTTTTCGGATTTGAGACCGTCTGTGAAAAGAGCCAGGA
>CALDGX010000218.1 GCA_937941715.1 uncultured Chloracidobacterium sp.
GGTGGCGGAATTGGTAGACGCCCAGGACTTAAAATCCTGTGCCTTTAGGGGCGTACGGGTTCGATTCCCGTCCCCAGTACCACTATATCTTTGCGGACAGCAACGGGGCTCCGGGACATGATCCCCGCGTCCCGTTTTTAGGTACGCCGATTGCTGTAAATGCTACGGGACGATACGCGGGGTGACACGTATGAAACGCAAATATCTGATATCGCTGAGCATCTCGATACTGGTTTTGGCGGGCGGCATCGTGCAGATCGCCGACGCCCAGAACCGCACCGTTTTGAACGAGGCACAACGCATCTCGGGCGACCAGTTTACCCTCGTCACGCGAACGCCGAAAGGCGCGTATGTTTACGCTCTGAAACAGCCCTCGGCCGAGATGCTCGCGGCGATCGATCGCGGGCTCGGCAGCCTGTTCGAGGTCGCCCGCAAGAACCGGTACCGCAGCCGGCTGAACTATCGCGATTACACTATCTATATCGCTAAGGCCGACCGTGAAAAGGACGCGTCAGGCGCCTACTCGCCGGACATCGCCGTCGGCGCCGCTCAGTACACCGGCACGGGCTATGACAAGGGCGGCTATATCTACGCGGCCGGCATCGTCGTCGCTCTCAACCCGTGCGCATTTATGATCGCCGAGCATACAAAGGACCTTGACCGCGTCGCCGACGCCGTCCGGTACGAGGGCGAGCATCTCGTGCTCTACCACAACGACCGTTCGCGATATCTGACGACCGCCGATCACAGCAAGGGCGGCGGCCACCCGATACTGCAGTGACATCGCCGCCCGATTTCGTGCATCGTTAGACCATTCCGTAACAAAATCGTATGGCGGCGGACAACGTTTGCCCGCGTTCTACCCTCAAATATCAGTATATTTCTAGTTTTGATGGCCGAATGATGCGGTGGCACAGCCATTGCAACCAAGCTTCGCGGTTGAGCGTTTCGCACCGCGGAGCCGCGGGAGTTGACGATGAACTTCTTAACGTCCGTCCGGCGCGTTGCGGTTTTTACGCTCCTGATATTTGCAGCTTTCAGTACCGCAGCGGCACAGCCCGAATCGATCTATCGGCTCGCGGCCGGAACGCGGATCACCTTGAAACTCGACGCCGAGATCAACTCGCAGGTGTCCGGCGTCAATGATACGTTCATTGCGACACTGGCACGGCCGGTGATCGTCCGCGATACGGTGGTCCTGCCCGCCGGCACGACCGTCGAGGGCCGTGTGACCGCGGTCAGGCCCGCGTCAGCCGGCGGAAAAGGCGGCCGGCTCGAACTGGCGTTCGAGACACTCAGGTTGGGCCGCGATATCGAGCGAAAGATCGATGCCGAGCTCGTAAATAAGCTCTCGGCCAGATCCGGCAGCACTTTCAGTGCCCTTGCGATCATCGGCGGTGCCGCGGCGGGAGCATTGATCGGTGCGGTAAGCGGTTCGGGACGCGGGGCGTTGATCGGTGCGGGGGTCGGGACAGCGGCGGGGAGCGGTGCGGTCCTTGTGCGACGCGGAGAACAGGTCGGGATCCGAAAGGACACGGAGTTTGAGATCGTCCTAAAACGCGACGTTACGCTGCCTGTTTTGGACTATTGATCGGTACCCATATTGGCCGTTGGCGAGAACCATTCGGCCATACATGAAAAAGCCCGTCGTGAAGGGGAGAGCACGCCGGGCTTTTTCTTGTCTATCACCACGATGGATTACGCAGCGAGTGGTTAGAGCTTCTTAATATTGACCGCCTTCGGACCGTTCCGGCCGTCGATTATGTCGTACAACTTATCGCCCTGATTTATCGGTTTGTCGATCAGACCGCTTTCATTGAAAAAGATCTGCTTGCCACTCCCATCATCCTTGATAAAGCCAAACTTCTTCTTCTCGTTGTAAGACTTGATGACGCCGGGCCTAGTCTCGTCCTGGTTAACGGCGTTTATCGATTCGGCCGAAACGGTGGTAATTGGGGTGTTTGCTAAGACGACAAACATTAGTAGCATCAGAATTTTTTTTCATTTCTATTCTCCTTTACTACGGTACCAGGCCTAATTCGAGCAACACCTCGTATCTAACACTTTGATCATGGTTGCCACAAAAAGTCATATCACAAAGCTATTTCTTTTTTGCTACAGCAACCAACGCCCTGACCTCTGCCGCGAGCGTTGGTGCGTGGTAGGGAACGCCGTTTGCGATCGTCCATTCAATGCCTCCGGTCTTGACAGCCTTGCCGTCCTTGATCTCCTCGGTACCGAGCGGCGAGAGCACTTTGAAATTCTCAAGCGGATTGCCGTTAACGACGATCAGGTCGGCCTTGTACCCGACGCGAACACGCCCAAGAGTGTCCTCTTTGCCCAGTATCTTGGCTCCGTTTGACGTTGCGTGTTGGATGACCTTTAGCGGATCAAAACCGGCCTCCTGATGCAGTTCGAGCTCACGCAGCAACCCGAAGCCGTATATTTGATAGATAAATCCGGCGTCTTCGCCCGTTCCGATCACGCCGCCCTTGAGTTCGAAATCATAGACGGCCTTCATCCAGATCCGATAGTTCTCTTTCCAAAAGGTCTCGTCCGTCGTGCTCCAACCAATGAAATACGAGCCGTGGTTTGCGGGATTCGGGCGAAAGTACTCTCCGAGCACGGGATGCAGGTACTCGGCAAACGCCGGATTGGTCTGTGCACGCTGCAGATCGCGTGAGGCCTCGTAAATAACAAGCGTCGGGTCCCAGGCGACATTTGCGGCTACCATCGCGTCGAGTACCTTGTCGAGCCTTGCCGGATCTGCCTCGCGCCAGAGGCGGCCGGCGTAGCGAAAGCGGTCGACCTCGTTATTGTAATTATAAGTCGCCGGAAAACTCTGCCGCCCCGATGGGATCGCAGCGTCCGGGATGCCGTACCAATGCTCGATCGAAGTGGTGCCGCCCTTGATGTCGTCCCACGCGTTAGTTTCCTCGACGCCGACGTGATGCATTACACGCATTGCCTGTTTTTTGGCCTCGTCCATCATTGCGGCCATCAGGTCACGGTCGATCGTGTACAGTTTAATGCCGTCGTAACCCGCTGCTTTGAGGTCGCGGACGCGTTGGCGGGCTTGCTCGGCGGTCGCCGGCGTCGGAGCGTCAAAATAACCGCCGTACGGAAATATCCTCGGCCCGACGAGCGTTCCGGCGTTGATCTGGTCGCGAAACGCGAGCACCTTTTTAGACGCCCACGCGTCCCGTACTGTCGTGATGCCGCACGCGAGCCATAACTTGGTCACGTATTCGACCGGCATCGGCACGCCCGCGCGCTCGTCCTGTGTGTGGCCGTGGAGGTTGATCAGCCCCGGCAGCACGTATTTGCCGGCCGCATCTATCTCAAGATCGCCTTTCTCGGGACGCCTTGCCTTTCCCTCTTTGTCGGCGACCGGATCGAATCCGGCGATCTGCCTGATCACACCGTCTTCGACAACGATGTTGAACGGCCCGGCGGCGGGCTTACCGCTGCCGTCGACGACCATCGCTCCGCGGACGACAATTCGCTTAAATCGTTTACCGGACGACGCCGAGGGATCGGCCTGTCCGGAGACGATACCTGATAGGACCGAATACAGTATGACAACTGCCGCAATGGGCCGGATTCGTAGATATTTCATATATGGTTTTTGGAAAACTAACATCTATATCACCGATAGGCAACCGCCCTCATCGTGCAGGCCGCCGGTGCCCCACGCTTTTTGCCGTTTTTGCCGATGTGTGACAGAATATTCTTTTATTTTTACACTAATATTCAATACAGGAAGGTATAAAAATGGCTGCTGGAAGAAATAAAGTTACTGTCGTCGGTGCCGGAAATGTGGGGGCTACCGCGGCTCATTGGATCGCGAGCAAGGAACTTGCGGACGTTGTATTGGTTGATATTGTCGAAGGAACGCCTCAGGGCAAATGCCTCGATCTTGCTCAGGCCGCCCCGATCGACGGTTTTGACGTCAAGCTTGTCGGTGCCAACTCGTACGAAGAAACGGCGGACTCAGACGTTGTTATCATCACCGCCGGCCTGCCCCGAAAGCCGGGTATGAGCCGCGACGACCTTTTGAAAACAAACTCGGATATCGTCGGCCAGGTCACCGACCAGGTTGCAAAATACTCGCCCAACGCGGTCATCATCGTTGTTTCAAACCCGCTCGACGCCATGGCCCAGGTCGCATTCCGCCGGTCGGGCTTTCCGAAGAACCGTGTGATGGGTATGGCGGGCGTGCTCGACAGTGCTCGCATGCGTTGTTTTGTGGCAGAGGAACTCGACGTCTCGGTCGAAAACGTCACTTGCTTTGTACTTGGCGGCCATGGCGATACGATGGTCCCGCTGCCGCGTTACTCGACCGTTGCGGGTATCCCGATCACCGAACTCATTGCTAAGGACAAGCTCGATGCCATTATCTCGCGGACGGCGAACGGCGGAGCCGAGATCGTCGGCCTGCTGAAGACCGGCTCGGCCTATTACGCACCATCGCTCGGTGCGGTCGAGATGACCGAAGCGATCCTTAAGGATAAGAAAAAGATCCTGCCTTGTGCGGTCTTTCTCGAAGGCGAGTACGGCATCAGCAACCTGTTTGTCGGCGTTCCGGTCAAACTCGGCAAGAACGGCGTCGAGCAGATCATCGAGATCAGCCTCACCAACGACGAACGTACGGCTCTCCACAAGAGTGCGGCGGCCGTGCAGGAACTGGTCGATATATTGAACGTTTGATGCCGTCTGGCTCAGACCGATCAGATCGGAGGCCTTCGGGCCTCCTTTTTTTGCC
>CALDGX010000219.1 GCA_937941715.1 uncultured Chloracidobacterium sp.
AAGTTTTCGGGAGGGCCGGATCGCACCGGCTGAGATTCGCCTGCCGCGGGCGTCATCCCTGGAACCTGATGCGGATAATACCGACGAAGGGAGAAAAACGATGAACGAAGAAACAACAGATCAAAGATCAGAGATCAGCAGCGACCAGGTAAAATTACCGGCATCTCATAAAACGTACGTCGAGACAAACGGTAACACCGTCAACCAAAACAAACACAATTTGCGGGTGCCGTTTCGCGAGATAGCACTGTCGCCGTCGCGGGAAATGGACGGCAAGCTTACCGAAAATTCGCCGGTGCGGGTTTACGATACCGGCGGTCCGTGGACAGATCCGCAGTTTCGCGGCAACGTTCGCGAGGGCCTGCCGGCATTGCGTCGCGAGTGGATAGTCGGCCGCGGCGACGTCGAGGAATACGAGGGCCGCGAGATCCTGCCGCAGGATAATGGTTATCTGACGAAGGGGGCCGAGGAGATCGCCCGCGTCAAGGATCGCGGAGCGCTCGAAGAATTCCCGGGACTTCGCCGAGCTCCGCTGCGAGCAAAGAGCGGTGCCTGCGTCACGCAGATGCATTACGCCCGCAAGGGCATCATCACTCCTGAGATGGAGTACGTCGCGATACGTGAAAACCTGGGACGGCAGGCCGAGTTCGACAAACTGACCCAAGCCGAACGCAGCGATCGCTCGTCGCTGAATCATCAACATAAAGGCGAATCATTCGGGGCCGCGATACCGTCGTTTGTCACGCCGGAATTTGTCCGCGACGAGGTCGCCCGCGGCCGTGCGATCATCCCGTCAAATATCAACCACCCCGAAAGCGAACCGATGATCATCGGCCGTAACTTCCTGGTCAAGATCAACGCAAATATCGGCAACAGTGCGGTTGCGTCGTCGATCGAGGAAGAGGTCGAAAAGATGCGGTGGTCCACTCTCTGGGGAGCCGACACCGTAATGGACCTTTCGACGGGCAAGAATATCCACGCGACACGCGAATGGATCTTGCGCAATTCACCCGTGCCGATCGGCACCGTCCCGATCTATCAGGCGCTTGAAAAGGTGAACGGCAAGGCCGAGGATCTGACGTGGGAGATATATCGCGACACGCTTATCGAGCAAGCCGAGCAGGGTGTCGATTATTTCACCATCCATGCGGGCGTTCGGCTGCCGTATATTCCGATGACGGCAAAGCGTACGACCGGCATCGTCAGCCGCGGCGGGTCGATCATGGCCAAATGGTGTCTCGCTCATCACGAAGAGAGCTTCTTATACACGCGGTTCCGTGAGATCTGCGAGATCATGCGGACTTATGATGTCGCATTCTCGCTTGGCGACGGCCTGCGTCCCGGCTCGATCGCAGACGCGAATGACGAGGCCCAGTTTGCCGAGCTCGA
>CALDGX010000220.1 GCA_937941715.1 uncultured Chloracidobacterium sp.
GGTTCGTTTCGGTTCCGACGACCTTTGAAAATGCGAACGCTCGATACGGCTGGTCCTTTAGCTTGAGGTACTCGACGCCCCGCGGCGGGTAATACCACGCCGGTATCTCGAGTCCGTCGAACGACTTGTACTTGATCAACTCGGGGGCCACGAACGATTTGGGGTCGATACCGGCCTGATCGCTTTTAGTAATCTGTTTCAGAGACTTTGTTTCGAGGTCGTAGACCCAGATCTCGCCGCTGCTCTTTGATGAACTAAACGCGAATGCAAGCGTAGTCTGTCCGCGGTCGAACGTCATCCCGCTGATCACGCCCTGGCCGGGTAGCCCGACCTTCTGCGGCTTGCCGTTAAAGAATGTTACGAGCGGCTTGCCGTTGGTCTCGATCGGCTGGAGCCAGAGCTCCGAAAAGCCCTCGCGATTTGTCGCAAACGCGATGGTGCTCGGCGAATCGGACATCGTAATGCCGGACACGTCGTTCGTCACGCCGTCAATGAACCTCAATTCACGATTAGAGTCACTCCAGTCACCGGAATTGGCGGCGTTCCTAAGCCGTAGATTAGCAGGCGTAAAAAACTCGCGTCCCTCGTCCGAACCAAGCACGAGCGACTTGCCGTCGGGCAAAAAGCTCACTCCGCCGTACTGGACCGAGCCGGTGTGCGGCGTCAAGAGCTGCTCTTTGCCGGTTCTGGTATCGAGCAGGTAGAGATTGTTGTCTAGGCTCAGTTCCACTCCGTCACGCGAAATGATAAGTTTCGACCCGTCGGTGTTGACCGCGGCGACACTGTTGTTGCCGTTCTGCTTATACAGCAACTTCTCGGCGCCCGATTCGAGATCCATCGAATAGATGTCAAAGTAGTTCCGGTCGCGTTTGTTCGACGAATAGAAAATATAGCGGCCGTCGCGAGAAAAGGCACCGATGTTATGCCGGACAGCGGGCGAGTTGGTCAGGGCCTTAACACGGTCGCCAAATTTGTCCATCCAATAGAACTGCGTATTTTCGTCGCCGCCCTTGGCCTTGCCAAACACCATGCCGCTGCCGTCGCTGAGCCAGCGGACAAAGCTGACGTTGTCGTCGTAATTGGTCAACTGCACCGGCTTGGGCGACGAAATAAGCGTTGCCCAGACCTGCATCGTGCCGGTTGTATTGCTCAAATAGGCGACCTCGCGGCCGTCGGGCGACATCGACGGTGAACCTGCAGACTTGATGTTGAGGTACTGCTGGATCGTGTATTCCTGGCCGAAAGCGGGCAGGGCAAGCAGAAAAAGAAATGCGGCAATGCGTACGGCTCTCATTGATGACCTCTCGTTGAATTGATGACCGGATTATACACCAATGACGAGCCGGAACAAGCGGATTTCGGGCACCGCCGCCGCGATGCCCAACGAACGCCTTTCTATTTGTGTTTCAGCAGAAACGCCCGGATATCGTCGCGCATCTGCGTCGTTACGGTATGCTTAACGCCGGGATAAAGGCGAAATTCGGCGTTGAGACGGGCGTCGGCGTACAACTGCTTTGCGATCGCCCAGCGCTCGATCGGTGTTTTGCCGAGCAATGGATTGATCAGTTCGCGGTCCGGTTCGTCGTACGAGTCGTCGAACGGCACCGAGTCATTGTCGTCCTCGGCGCCGACGAAAACGAACATCGGCACTTTGCGCAATGCACCGATATCGAGCTTCTTCCCGGAGACTAATTTTAGATCAGCGGTGCCGATCGGATAGCGAAGTTCCTTGTCCTTGTAACGTGAGGCAGGTGCGATCGGCCAGCCGCCGGGCGAACCGATCGCGGCGGCCTTGACGCGTTTCGGATGCAGGAACGTAAAGCGGTTGGCGAACATCCCCTGTGCAGAAAAGCCGTTGATCAGCACGCGTTTATCGACCTTTATTCCGTCCTTTTTCATCAGCCCGATGGCGTGGTCGATCATCGCCAGAAGCTGCAGGTCGAATCGCCGGTATTCCTTTTTGTCGGTCAGCATCGAGTCGCGGTCGAGGGCATGGGTGTAAATGCGCCAGTCGGACTTTGGCCGCGGAAAGACCGGCATTAGCACCGCGACCTTGAGCATCGCCGCGACCGCTCCGCTCATGGCCATCCGCTTTTTCACGTCCGCTTCATGCACCGCGAGATCGTCGTCGAGCTTGCCTGTGTTATTCGGAAGAACGAGGATCGTCTGCGTCGCCCTGCGGTTTGCATCGCTGCGAAAATCAGGCGGGACGTAGAGATAATAAGGATATCCAAAACCGGCGGCCGTGTTGGCGTCGATCCGCACAAAATCTTTTTCCGTGAGCGCCGGAGGATTCTGGGCCGATACCGCCGAAACAGAAATGAGAGCCAAAATAAGACCAAGTATGAGATTCTTCATATCGGTCTTACTTACGCCTGAGGCGGACGATTGTTCCCAATTTCTACGAATTTAGGCTAACTTGTATGATCCATAATGATCCGCCAGCCTTCTTTGAACTTGCGGAACGTGAGCGTGAATTTGCCGCCGGGAGCGTCGTTTTCGCGTTTTAGAGCCCAACTGCCGAGGACCACCGCCGCATCCTTTCCGAGCAAGGTTATTTCCAGGTCCGAAAAGGTCAGCACGCCCATTTTTGCACGCGAATCGTAACCCTTTTTGTAATTGTCGAGCGTCTGCTGCCAACCACGGGTGACCTTGGTGCCGGATACGAATGTAAGCTTTTCCGACCGCCAATATCCGATCGACATAAATGCGTCGATGTCGCCGCGGTTCCAGGCGGCGGCCTGGTCGTCCATCACCTTGCGGATCGCGGAGGTTGTTTTGTCGGTTTGGGCAAACGCCGAGACGGCGGAGAGGAACAGGAACAGTGATGCTAACAATATGTTTTTCATATATTTAGTCGACTATGCGGACATTCTTTTTTGCCGCAAATGACGCAGATAAGAGAAGTTTTACCACAGATGGACACGGATGAACACAGATATATTTTCAATATGAACAGCTTTTTTTCTTATCTGTGTTTATCTGTGGTCAGATCTCCTGCGCGGTCGCGAGTTTTGGGCTGCCGGGGCGGAAATAGAGATTTGTCCATATGAACGAGAACGCCGAAACCGCGACCAGAGCCGCGAGCAGCAGCGATGGTTGGAAAAGGCCGTTGATCGCCACGACGGCGTAGAGGGTGGCGATGACACGCAGGTTCTCTGATATCCACAGCCACGGCTTTGCTTCGAGTATGCCGCTCCAATTGATAATATGCCACCACAGTAGTCCGGCGCCGAGCCATCGCTGAGCGGTGTTCCAGCCCATCAGGTTTGAGATAACACCGAGCATCAGAAAGACGCCGACCGCGAGCTGGACGAGCAGGTAAACCCGGGCGTTATCGAACATTGCCGGACGAAACTTGATCTGATTTTCGGTCGTTATCTCGACCATTTGTTTTTCCGGCAAACCGCGAGGCCGCCACCCCGCCGGCATAAACCAGACGCGGACCTTGTCCCACCAATACGGCGCCGCGACCGCGTATCGCCACAACACGATAAAGAAATGAAAGTTGATCTTGACCGGATTCCAGCTATTCGGATGATCGTAAATGCCGTAGACGACCTTTTCGCGTTCCTCAGCGAATGAGCCGAACATCTTGTCCCAGATGATGAGGAATTCGCCGAAATTCTTGTCGAGATATGGGAAATTTACTCCGTGATGAACCCGATGGTGCGACGGCGTGGTGAAGTATTTCTCAAACCAGCCCAACTTGCCGATGAATTCCGTATGGTGGAGAAACGCGATAAACAGGTGAATGCCGCTCATCATATAGATGTGCAGCGGCTGAAAACCGATCAGAGCGAGCGGCCAAAAGAACAGAAACGACGAAAATCGCTGCGTTACACTCGCACGCAGGGCGACCATGAAATTCATTTCTTCGGCCGAGTGGTGCGGCGAATGGGCCGCCCACATTATGTTGATCGCGTGCCCCCAGCGATGCACCCAGTAAAAGATGAAATCGACGCCGAGCAGCAGGAGAATGAACGTCCACCAGTTCAACTCGATCGTAAAGATCCGGTAGTTTTCCCAGAGATAGCCGTAAACGACATAAACGCCGGCGGCGACGAGGACGTTAACGGTTTGATTGGCGAGTGCGGTGCCAAAATTGGCGACGGCCTCAGGAAACGAGATGTAGTTCCGCTTGTACGCTAAACAAAGTCCGACCTCAAGCAGCACAAAGAACAGTGCGATCGGCGTCAGGTATGTATAGACGTTGGTTTCCTGCATTTGCGGATGCCGGCCGGGCGGACGTCACCGGAGCTAGATATGTTCAAAAAAGGCCGCCAACGTGGGCGGCCTGACCATCATCGGCCCGGCGGCCGTTAGTTTTTAGGGGCTTTGGCGGCGTCGTACGCGGCCTGTGCGGCGACCTGCTCTTTTTGCTTATCGGTGAGAGCGATCCCGGCCTTTTCGAGCGTGGCCGCGTTTACACCGCCGGTCGCTTTCAGTCCGTTGGCTTCCTGGTATTTCTTTATCGCATCCTTGAGAGCGTCACTTCGCTCGCCGTTGGCCTCGCCGGTAAACAGCTTTGCGTCCTTCAGCTTATTCTGCAGGGCGGTTATCTGATCCTTGTTCGCCTGAAACGGAGCTGGGCGTTTGGGGCCGTCGGCGGACGCGGCCGGCTTATCGGCGGCAGCCGTGGTCTTCGCTCCGGTAGTCTTGGTCGTTTTGGCCGTGGTTGTCGCGATGCCCTTTTGCTTGTCAGTCAGGGCGATACCCATCTTTTCAAGCGTGGCCCGGTCAAACTTGCCGTTCTCTTCGAGTCCGTTGGCCTTTTGATATGCCTTGATCGCCGGCCGCGAATCGCCATAAACGCCGGTCGCCTCACCCGAATATAGCTTGCCGCTGATAAGGATCTGCTGGCCCTGCTTGATCTGATCCTTGGTCGCACGGAATGCGGGCGGCTTGGCCGGTTTTTCAGTCGACGCCGCCGTCGAGGTGCCGGACGTGCTTTGGCCGAGAGCGGCGCCGGATAATACAAAAAGGGCGGCAGTCAGTAACAGAAATTTTTTAAGCATAGATTTCTCCTGTTTAGATCCGGTGGGTATTAATCAAACAGCAAATGGCAGCAAATGGCCGCGTTCGGAAATACTGACCGTTCTTGTAAATTGTGATTGATAGCGCAAAGCAGTATCGGACTATTTCAGTGATCTGTCAAGCGTTTTTCCGGTCGGGGCGTCGGGGCCGGCGGCTGGTCGGCAGCGGCGAAATGCGTTAATGGTCGGCCCTTTCCGGAACCGACACTGTTCATCGGGCGATACGCCTCCGGAGTCGGGAAACAAAAAAAACGGCCGCGTTGGAGCGGCCGTTCCTTTTCCGTTCGAAACCGGCGGATC
>CALDGX010000221.1 GCA_937941715.1 uncultured Chloracidobacterium sp.
GCACCGAATACGTGCGGAGCCCGATCGGCTATCGGGCGTGCTTTGCCAAGGTCGATGGCGAGTGGAAATTGACCGTTTTTGTCGCAGGAGATTAAATGGCGGATACGATCGGGCGGTTTTCGGACCGCGTCGACAACTATATCAGATATCGTCCCGGCTACCCGCCGCAAGTGGTCGAGTATTTGATAAAAAAGCACGGCCTGACACCCGATCAAGTGGTGGCCGATGTCGGGTGCGGAACGGGCATTTCGTCGCTGCAATTTTTGCGAAACGGCAATCGCGTCATAGGTGTCGAGCCAAACGCGGCGATGCGTTCGGCGGCAATGCGGCTCAACTCGGATCACGCTCTTTTCACCTGTGTGGACGGCACCTCAGAGTCAATTCCGCTGCCGGACGGTTCGGTGGACCTTGTCGTTGCGGCACAGGCTTTTCATTGGTTCGAGCCCGAAGCGACACGTGCCGAATTTCGCCGGATCCTGAAGCCCGGCGGCCGCATCGCATTGATCTGGAACGAACGCCAGCTTGATACAACGCCGTTTCTCGTCGAATATGAGCAGCTATTGCTGCGGTACGCGACCGATTATGAAAGCGTCCGCCATGACCGTATCGACGAGGTCGGTCTTGCTGCGTTTTTCGATAGCGCGTTTGATAAAGCGACGTTTGCCAACGTCCAGGTCTTTGATCTCGAGGGGCTAAAAGGGCGAATGCTGTCCTCGTCGTATATGCCGGCCGAGTCGTCGCCGGTTTTTGCTCAAATGACCGAGGACCTCGGCTCACTATTTGCCAAACACGCCGAAAGCGGTAGAATAAAGGTTTTCTACGACACTAATGTGTTCGTCTCCTGTATTTGATTTATGACAGCTACATCTGACTCAACTCCCGAAATACGCACGATCACGGTCGCCCATTCGCCCGATTCGGACGACGCGTTCATGTTTTACGGACTTGCGACCAACAAACTCGAGACCGACGGTCTCAAATTCGAGCATACGTTAAAGGATATCCAGTCGCTCAACGAAGACGCTAAGAATGGTGTTTTTGACGTAACGGCGATCTCATTTCACGCCTACGCATACGTCGCGGACAAATACGCTTTGCTCCCGCACGGTGCCAGCATCGGCGATAAATACGGCCCCATCGTGGTTGCCAAAGAGCAGCGAAGTGCCGATGAGATCGGTAAGATGAAGATCGCGGTCCCCGGTGAGCTTACAAGTGCCTTTTTGGCTCTCCGGATCTACGAGCCCAACTTCGAATACATCGTGGTTCCCTTTGACGAGATCATCGAGGCCGTCCAAAAAGGCGATGCCGATGCCGGCCTGCTCATTCACGAAGGCCAGTTGTTCTATCACCAAATGGGCCTCTACAAGGTCCTCGATCTTGGCGAATGGTGGCACGAAAGGACCGGTTTGCCGCTGCCGATGGGCGGTAATGTCATCCGCCGCGAACTTGGCGAAGACCTGATGAAGCAGGTCTCAAGACACCTTCACCGGAGCATCGTTTATTCGATGGATAACCGCGAAGACGCGCTTGCGTACGCGATGCAGTTTGCCCGTGACATGCAGCCCGAACTTGCGGACCGATTTGTGGCGATGTGGGTCAACGATCTCACGCTCGACTACGGCGACCGCGGCCGCGAAGCAGTAAGATTACTGCTGAAAGAAGGATTTGAAAAGGGCATCATTCCGCACAAGGTCGATGTCGATTTTGTCGACTGATC
>CALDGX010000222.1 GCA_937941715.1 uncultured Chloracidobacterium sp.
GGCCCCGGCCATGTGCCGATGCACCTGATCAAAGAGAACATGGACAAGCAGCTTGCCGTTTGCGGCGAGGCCCCGTTCTACACGCTCGGGCCGCTGACGACCGACATCGCTCCGGGCTACGACCACATCACGAGCGGCATCGGCGCCGCGATGATCGGCTGGTTCGGCACGGCGATGCTCTGCTACGTCACGCCCAAGGAACATCTCGGCCTGCCGAACAAACAGGATGTAAAAGAAGGCGTCATTACCTACAAGCTCGCCGCCCACGCCGCCGATCTTGCCAAAGGTCATCCAGGCGCACAGTATCGCGACAATGCTTTATCTAAGGCACGTTTCGAGTTCCGCTGGGAGGACCAGTTTAACCTCGGCCTCGATCCGGAAAAGGCAAAGGAGTTTCACGACGAGACTTTACCCGCCGAGGGGGCTAAGCTCGCTCATTTCTGCTCAATGTGCGGCCCGCATTTCTGCTCGATGAAGATCACGCAGGACGTTCGCGAATACGCCGAAGCCCAGAACATCGAGGCCGAAAAGGCCCTCGCCGTCGGAATGAGCGAGAAAGCCGCTGAGTTCAAAGCGACCGGCAGCGAAATCTATCACGGCAACCTACCCGAAGGTGCGATGGGGCATCATTGATCCTAATATGGAGATACTACATCTGGATTGTCCGATATTAGTTTTTTCATCGGATCGTCGAGAAAACTCATAACAAACTTAAATCCAGCATTACTAAACAACGGGACGTGAAATTGATTCTTGAACAAAAGTCTTTGGTTATTCGGCATATATCGAGCGATGGTGTCGTTATAAAATGCGCGACAGTCTGGGTCGAGATCGCCGGAGGCAAGAAGTATCGGTACCGGTGAATAAAACGGAGTCCTTGATTCGATAGGGCTTGGTTTTACATTCCAAACGGAACAAGTTTCAAACGTAACGTCGTTTGACGGATAGCCCGCAAGATATGGAAAAAGACCGCTCTGTTCGTCAAAAAGCTGCCGTCTTGTGTGAGCCATCTGCCCCGAACAGTAAACGGAGTATCTCATCCCCAACGAAACAGATTTGTTCCCGCTCATCACGCCGTCAAAGTATGTTTGGAGATAAGGCG
The DNA here is from genome assembly GCA_937941715.1 of uncultured Chloracidobacterium sp. GTDB lineage: Bacteria > Acidobacteriota > Blastocatellia > Pyrinomonadales > Pyrinomonadaceae > OLB17. Next base: position 1,103 of record CALDGX010000222.1, read on the forward strand.
TGTGGTTATTTTTAATGATGTTGGCGATCACTTCGAGTATGTCGTCGGGTGTTTGACCGCTTGTAAATTTGCTATAGATGACATCAAGAAGTTCATTTTTGCCATAGTGCAGTCGGATGGTCTTTTTGTCCGAATCTAGATAATCGAATGTGAACCGCTTACCGCCGAGATTTGAAAAATATTGCTTGAAATCCACACGTAGACTGCCGTATTTTCTTTTTTCTGTCGAATCATTTTCATATGCGTCGAACACATGGCTTATTGCTTCGTTAAAGTTGAATAAGCCACCTTCGTCATAATTTACAAAGCCGGGCAAGGGCGAATCCAGGATCATGCTTCTGACATGTTTTGGATAATATCTCAGGTAAGTGAGCATTAGGTCGCCGCTGTACGATATTCCGACCAGATTTATCGAATCGATGTTGAGCAGATTTCGCAACGCTTCGATGTCTGCGGCGCTTTCTCTCGTGTTGTATGCGGACAGATCGATGCCGCGTCCGACAAGCTTTTTGTGGCATTCTCTCACGGCATCAAGAATCAATTTGGCTTTTGATAAATTTTCCCTATATGAACGAGCGACAGCTGCGTCAATCTCGCTGCACACTAGATTAGGGATCGTATTTATCGTTCCACGTTGATCCAATGAAACGTAGTCTCGCCCTTTGATCAGCGGCTCCGTCAGCCCTTTGGCACTCACAACCGAAGAGTAGCCCGGGCCGCCAGTCATCATAAAAATCGGATCTGCCTTTTTTTCTTTTGCACTAGAGAAAACACGTACGTATGGAAGCTTGATCGTGCTTCCGCGCAGATTGCTCCATTTTTCCGGCACTACCAAATACCCGCATTCTGTTTTGAGGCTTTTGTCGGCTTCAACAATACAATTGCCTGGCTCGATCCGAGGTATCACATTATTCTTCTTAACTTGAGCCGCTGAGAAAGAACCGAAAAGTAAACAGAAAAGTACTAAACAAAAATTTTTCATAAACTAAAATAAGGAGAGCTAGTGGGTGGAAATCTTTGTTGCCAATTTCACGTACGAAAGGTTCATAGCGCAAGTTTCAATCGTCTGAATTATCATAATCGTCGTATGATTTCTTCGCATAAGCAGGTTAAAGCCGCTCACAGTGTACGTTGTTCTACTTAAAATTATGTAAAAGCCAGCTATAGAGCCTCAACTTTTCGCAATCTCGACCGCAGGTCGCGCAATTCGTTCCGAAACTTGCGCAATGTCGTCTGCAAAAGGCTCTATGCGACCTGCGAAAAGAGCTATACTACCTACATAACTCGCAACGGAATCGTGAAAGCGAGATTGCCGAACTCGACACGCTTTGCGAACTGACCAAGATCGCCTGAGAGCTGGATTGTCAGACGATGATCGAGCAAACTTGTTCATCTCTGCTCGATGTGCGGCCCGCATTTCTGCTCGATGAAGATCACGCAGGACGTTCGCGAATACGCCGAAGCCCAGAACATCGAGGCCGAAAAGGCCCTCGCCGTCGGAATGAGCGAGAAGGCAAAAGAATTCGTCGCGACCGGCAGCGAGATCTACCACGGCCCGGACGGAGCGGCAGATGGCGAGCATCATTGAACCATGTTAATTGCCGTCACCTTTAGGTGGCGGCAGTTCATTTAGACCATCTTGACCACTACCTTTCCCTTTGCCCGGCCGGTTTCTACATACGCGAGCGCATCATTCGTCTGTTCAAATGGAAACACCTTATCGATCATGGGTTTTATTGCCCCGCCCTCGATAAGTTTTGTGATCTCACCGAGCTGATCGCCTGCTGCACGCATAAATAGGAACGAAAAATCGGTATTTGATCGCTTTGCCTTTCGCTTAGCTCCGAGACTAAGGAGTTTCATAGCGGATCTTAAATACCACGGTAAACCAAGTTCCGCTGCAAATTCGGGAGTCGGCGGACCTACCAATGAGATCAGTTTTCCGCCGGATCTTAAGATTCGGAAAGACTTGTTGAGTATTTCGGGATCTCGATTGCTATGCAGCACCAGATCGTAATCTTTTAGTTTGGTTTCAAAGTCCTCAGTTTTGTAATCGATCACAATGTCAGCTCCGAGACTTTTTACAAGATCGGCATTGGCGGAGCTTGTTGTGGTTGCCACAAAAGCTCCCAAATATTTTGCCAATTGAATGGCAAATGTGCCGACACCGCCCGAACCTGCCTGGATAAAGACCTTCTGCCCTTTCTTTAGATCTGCAATTTCAACCAGAGCTTGCCATGCGGTTAAGCCGACCAATGGGATCGACGCTGCTTCGTCCATAGTCAGATCTCGGGGTTTGAGCGCAAGGTCGGCCTCGTTGACCGAAATGTACTCCGCAAAGGTTCCTATTCGATGGTCTGCCGGCCGGGAATAGACCTCATCACCGACTTTGAATTTGCTTACCTTTGAGCCAACTTTCGTGACAACACCTGCCAGATCGTGGCCGAGAGGAAACGGAGGCTTGTAGGGCAGAAAGATCTTGAATTCGCCGTTTCTGATCAACGAATCTAACAAGTTGACGCCTGCCGAATGTATCTGAACCAATACATCGTTCTCATTTACAACCGGTTCCGATACCTCGCTCAGGTGCAGTTTCTCTTTTTTGCCGTAGCGGTTTACTGTGAATGCCTGCATATATTTAACTCTGAAACTTATTGATGTTCTTGATCATCGCTTTTTCAAACGTCTTGTAGGCATAATGCTGGAGCCCGAGCAGTACGTTTGCTCC
>CALDGX010000223.1 GCA_937941715.1 uncultured Chloracidobacterium sp.
GGAATAGGATCAAGGCAAAGCTGGCACTGCACGGAAAATAACATCATCGCGAGGCGAGCACTCGCTCGACCTCGTGGCCGGCTTGCTGTGCTCTCGAAGGTAGAAATCCCAAAATTCGGTGTAATCGTCGATCGAATTCATCGTTTATTAATGAGAGCGAGCCTTTGTGCTGCTGTTCTCGAGTTACTCATTACGTGGTTCGCGGTCGCCCCCAACGCGATCAGACCGTCGGTCAATTTTGCCGAACGATCGTAAAGATCCGCCGCTTCGGTCAGCCGGCCGACATCGCGCGTCGTGATCGCATATTCCTGCGGCGGGCAGTACCGGTCATATCGTCCGGTGTCGCGATAGTCTGTAGGGTTTTGTGTGCACATCGCCACGCCTGAGAGTTGGTCACCGAACGCAAGCAGCAGATCACTCTGGAGTACAATGTCAGAGCCGTTTGGTCTCGTATACCTTAAATAGTCATTCAACTCCGTGATCGCCCGCCGATATAGCCCCTCGGCCTGCTTTTCCATCCCCATCCTGCGATAGACATTTGCTGCCTCCAGATAAAGCAGAGCATTTCCACGCGGCGATGAGGCCGAGTTGATCTGAGTCGGTAACGACGTAAATCTTTTTCGTGCCGCGATCGCTGCTTCAATAAAGGCGGTTCCCTTAACGCGGTCGTTACTGATCGCGCGGTTCATTGCAAGGTCGATCAGTGCGTCATATTCCTTTCGGACGGAGAATGAAGTAACCGATATGGAATTCGCCTTTCGGGCAGTTTCAACGACCTTGTTCAAAGCAATGTCGGAGGCCGTGATATCTCCGCGTTGCCGCTCTATCATCGCAAGCGTTTGGTAAGCGGATTCCTTGTTCATTGCCGCAACACTATCGTCGGGGTTTGCGTCGCTGGCCCCGTCTGCGGCGGCCACAGCTCGCAACGCGTACGATCTGGCTCCTTGCGGATCATTCAGATCCCTCGCTACGCGCTCAGCCATTGAGGTCAGAGTGCTTGCCAGCCTAACCCGGTCCCTTTCATTCCCCGACGCTCCATATCGCTCGACCAGGCTCAAGTTCATCGCAAGGGCCCTTCGCTGTTGAACCGCAGCTTCATCATCGCGGCCAAACGAGCGAAGCGCGCCGCCGAAATGAGCGATCTCAAATGCTGCATTTCGGAATGCGTCCAGATCGTCGGGCTTGGCGATCGAGATCTGTTCGAGCAGTTCGGCACGTTCGCGAGTATTTTCAAGCACCTCAGGGTCGAATTCGAGAACAGCTTCAGAATAGGCAGCGAGGCTGTCCTTCAGTAGGCGCTTTGCTTCGAGGTCATCGGGAGCATAGGCGACAAGCCGACGGGAGAGAGTCACGGCATCGTTCAATCGCTCCCTTGCCTTGCCGACCTCAAACGATGCATAGGCGTAATCGTGGCCGACCTTAATGTTGGCGCGGATCAGTTCCTTGAGCAGTTCGGGATCATTGGTCTCATCGGCAAGATTATTGATGTATTCGGTTGAAATATCGGCGATCCGGCCGCGGACGACGTCCGTTATCTGAGTTTCCGGTATGTCCTTATCCCACCCAGATACAAGGTTATTAGCAAGCTGCCTGATCTCGTTGAAGCGCCTTTCGGCCCGGCCTCTTTCAATATTCGCCTGATATGCCTGCCAGGAAGCCACTCCGGCTCCCATTACAATGCTGAGCATCGCAATGCCGGCCAGCATCGCCGGCAGACGGTGACGCTCGATGAATTTGCCAGCTGCGTAGGCAAAGCTGTTCGGGCGTGCGATCACCGGAAGTCCCCCGAGATGACGCGAGATATCTTCGCTGAATTGATCGACTGATCCGTAACGCATCTCGGGGTCCTTTCTCAATGCCATCAAAACGATATTGTCGAGGTCGCCCTTCAATCGCCGCCGCAGCCGCTCGGGCCGCTCGCCGCGTAACTCAGCGATCGTGTCGGGCGAAACCGCAACACCGGTCGAATTATCAACCGGCTCGGCAGTAACGGCAGCTGTCGACGGCGCGGTCGGTTCGCGCTCGGACAGGATCCTAACGAGATCATTTACTGATCTGTCTTTCAAATCGAAGGGTCGATGTCCGCTGAGCAGTTCGAAGAGCAGCACACCGAGGCTATAGATATCCGCTGCCGTCGTCACGCGGTCGCCAAGCACCTGTTCCGGCGACGCATATTCCGGTGTCAGCATCCGCATTCCGGTAAGCGTCGACGCCGCGTCAGTCCCGAATCGCGAACTTTCAAGGACCTTTGAAATGCCGAAATCAAGTAATTTCGGCTCGCCGTTTGCATCGATCAGGATATTTGAAGGCTTGATGTCGCGATGGATAACGAGGTTTGCGTGGGCGTAACTCACGGCCAAACAGACCTTTCTAAAAAGACGCAACCGATCATCGATCGATAGTCTTTCGCGGTCGCAATATCGCGTTATCGAAAGGCCGTCTATGTACTCCATTACATAAAAAGGCCGGCCGTCGTCAGTTGTTCCGCCGTCGAGTAAACGGGCTATGTTCGGATGTTTGAGCGACGCGAGAATGTCGCGTTCCTGCCGAAAACGGCGGACGATCTCGTCCGTGTCCATACCGCGTTTAATTACTTTTAATGCGACGCGGTGCTGAAAATCTTCTCGCTCAGCCAGATAAACGGCACCCATTCCGCCGCGGCCGATCTCGTTGATGATGGCGTAGCCGCCGATCTTTGCGGGCACCGCACTGAGCTCATCGGCAAGAGCATCGATCCCGGCGCTGAATGCACTCTCCCCGAGAAAGCTGTGCGCGTGTCGGGCCGAATCCAGCATCTCGCTGACCTCGAGTCTCAAACCGTTGTCTGAGGCACACCTCGCATCTATAAACTCGCGCCGCTGACCGGTCGGTAGTTCGACCGCCTCGCAAAATACCTCTTCGAGCAACCGGAAGCGATCACGGTCACCGTTCGTTCCTAGTTTTTGCTCGGCCGTCTTCATCAAACTAGTTCAGTTCCTTATAAAGCCAAGTTCGTGCAAATGTCCAGTCGCGCTCGATACTTGCGGTTGAACGTTCGGTCGCCTCGGCGATCTCCGCAGTGGTCAGGCCCCCAAAAAATTTCATCTCGACGACGTTTGCCTTTTGTTCGTCAAGCTCACCAAGCCGAGTCAAAGCCTCGTCGAGAGCGAGGATGTCGAGGTTCTGCTCTTTGAGAAACAGGCCGACCTCATCGAGCGAG
>CALDGX010000224.1 GCA_937941715.1 uncultured Chloracidobacterium sp.
ATGAGATTCGGCTATACGCCGGAAAAGGCATGTGCCGAAGCGGTTCGACGAATTGTTGAAAGAGACCGTTCGCGTGCCGAAAAGTTTCAGGTGGGATTCATCGCTATTTCCAAAAATGGCGTGGTCGGTGCGTTCTCGATCCAGAAAGGCTTCACATACTCGGTCACGAACGATGCGACAAATGAGATATTTGAGGCCAAAAGTTATTTCAAATAGGATTGTCCGGCCGGACACGGTCGCCCGAGTAAATGTGAAAATGAAGGTGCTTTGATTCCTGATAATCTCCCAGATTGGTCAGGATGCGGGCGGCACCGCGATCGCTCACGACAGTATTTGCGACCTGTCGGATCACGGCGAGCATTTCGATGACCAAACCGTCATCCGAGCTTTCGAGCGTGAGGAATGACGAAATATGCCGTTTGGGGATGACGACGATGTGCGTTTCCCAAAACGGACGGGTGTGCCGGAATGCCAGTACATTTTCCGTCTCGTGGACGCGTTCGACCGCGATCTTGCCACTCAGCACGTTGTCACAGTAAAAATCTTCGGTCATATATGTTGTTTCGGGCCCGCTTTATTATGCTGACCCTAATTGATAAACTCAAGGTTTTAAGGCAGTTGATGTGATCGAATGAACGATCTCTATAACAATCTATCGTTGCGGGAAAAGATCGGGCAGTTGTTCTTTATTGGAATAGCGGGGCCTGATATGGATGAGTCGACGGTTGAGTTGATGCAAAGGATCGCTCCCGGCGGCGTTTGCCTGTTTTCGCGCAACATTCGTGGCACCGTTCAGACCCGCGAGTTGAATGACTCGATTCGGAAGATAAGTGCGATACAGCCATTTATAAGTCTTGATCAGGAAGGCGGTACAGTTGACCGGCTCCGGCGGCTGGTGACCCCGATGGCCCCCGCCGGAAGCGTTCGGAATGTACAAGAGGCCCGGAAGATGGCCGAATTGATCGGAGAGGTTATTTCCCTGCTCGGGTTCAACATGAACTTCGCCCCGGTCGTTGATGTCGTTGACGAACGGCGTTCCGGCTCCTCTGACGGGCTCTTCACTCGGCCGTTTGGACGGTCGAAGGAATCGGTTGTTGATCTTGCCGGTGCATTTCTTGAGGCTATGCAGGCAAAGGGGCCGATCGGATGCCTAAAGCACTTTCCCGGTCTCGGGGCCGCAACAGTCGACTCGCATGTAGAACTGCCCATCGTTGATATCGGCCGAGAAGAGTTTTTTGACGTCGACCTTTACCCATACCGTGCCATTTTTGCAACCGGAAATGTCCATGCCGTCATGGCCGCCCACGCCAGCTTCCCGGGGATCGACTTGCAGGAAACGGACCAAAATGGCAAACTCTTACCTTCCTCACTGAGTTTCAATTTCCTGACAAAACTGCTTCGCGAAGAACTCGGGTTTAAAGGGCTCGCAATCACTGACGACATGGAAATGGGGGCCGTCGTTGAGAATTACGGTATCGGCGAAGCGTGTAAATTAGCGTTTGCCGCCGGGGTTGATATGTTTGCCATTTGTGCCGGGCGAGACGCGATCAACGAGGGATTTGAAGCAATACTATCCGCCGCTGAGTCCGGCGAGATAACGCCTGAGCGTATCGACCGCTCGATCGAGCGGATCGGAGCCTTGAAGAGAAAACTCGGGCCCGTGCCCGCTTTTGACGTTGCACGGATCGACGAAATATCTGCCGATATCGCCAACTTTAATGCTGGGCTTTCGGCCTGAATTTAGGAGAAATAATTTGCGTAAAACCATTCTGTTAGTCACTTTTCTGACCGTTGTAACCGCCGTTTCATTCTCGTGCCGAAAGCGGGATGCCGAGTATGTTACGGTCGCTTTGCCCGAGAAATTTTCGTCATTCGATACCCTCACGACGGTTACGCCTCCGGATGCTGCAGCCGATCGGATCCGAAATCTTATTTTCAATTCGCTCGTCAAGAAGGATGCTAATTTCGATTACGTCGGTGAGTTAGCAAAAGAAATAGTCACGTCTCCGGACGGGATGACGGTCACGTTCAAACTGCAGGAAGGTATCAAATTCCATAACGGCCAGCCATTCACGTCGGCGGATGTGAAATATACATTTGACGAGCTTTTCAAGAGTGACAGTTTTAAGTCAGGTGCTTTTTACGACACGGTGCCGCTCGAACCGGCCAAGCCCGCTGCGGCCGGTACACCTGCGCCGCCTGCGGACGCTAATGCCGCCTCGAAACCCAAAGAGGAGTCCAAATCAAAACGAGTCGCACATATCTCATCGATAGAGACGCCGGATCCAATGACGGTCGTATTTAAGGTGACGCGACCCGCACTTCGCAACCAATTGCTGGCCAATCTGGTCGCGATCCCGATCGTTCCAAGCGGTACGGTCGCTCAATTGAAGGATAACCCGATCGGGTCGGGCCCATTCAAGTTCGTAAGATTTGACGCGTCGCAGAATATTGTCGAACTCGCAGCGAATCAGGAATATTGGGAAGGTGCCCCGAAAGTTCTCAAACTCAAAGTCAAGACGGTAACGGACGCCAACTCGCTTCAGGCCGAATTGTCCACAGGCGGCGTCGACATTGCCGCAAATCCGAACAATCTGCCGCCTGATACGCTCAGATCGTTGGGCAACAGTCCAAACCTTAAGGTGGAGCAATCAGACGGATCGAATATTCAATATCTGGTCTTCAACACCCAATCGGCCCCGCTAAATAATGTGAAGGTCCGTCAGGCGATCGCATACGCTATCGATCGACAAAAGATCGTTACGGAACTCTTGTTCGACCAGGCAAAGGTCGCGAATTCGATACTTCCGGCGCAATCCTGGGCTTTCGCACCCGGCACCGAATATAAATTTGACCCTGCGAAAGCCAAACAACTCCTGCAGGAAGCGGGATATAAGAATGAGCCTATAGTATTCAAATACGGGTCAGGAAATCTTGCGGTAAATCAATACGCGCAGGTGATCCAGAGCTCTCTCACGGACGTCGGACTTAACGTCCAGATCGAGACTCTTGAAGTGGGAACGATCCGGCAGCAATTGGCTCAGGGGCAATTCCAAATGTACACGGGGATCTGGGTTGGCGGAAACCAAGATCCGATCTTCCTGCGCGACTTATTTAGTTCGACAAAGATCCCGGGCGGAGCCGTTGCCTGCTGTAACCGCAGCCGGTATGTTAACGCACAGGTGGATAAGGATGTCGAAGATGCGATCAACTCGCTCGACCGGGCGAACGCCACAAACCTGTACGCGAAGACCTGGACGACAGTCAGTAACGAAATGCCGCTGCTGCCGCTATGGTACCCGGCGAACATTGTTGTTACAAGCAAACGTATCGGCAACGTTAAGATCAGCCCGAGCGGTGATTGGACGTTCTTGAAGAATGTGACCGTAACTAATTAGTTCGAATCGGGTCAGCATACTTGACAATTGTTGCCGGTTAGCTAAAATTATCATTTGCCACGCGGGAGTAGCTCAGTGGTAGAGCGCGACCTTGCCAAGGTCGAAGTCGCGAGTTCAAGTCTCGTCTCCCGCTCCAGTTCTCTAAAGGAGAAAGGATAAAGGCGAAAGAATAAAGTTTAATACTTTATTTTTATCCTTTAACCTTTCTCTTTTATAATTTTAGGTGCGGCGGCGTAGCCAAGTGGTAAGGCAGAGGTCTGCAAAACCTTTATTCATCGGTTCGATTCCGATCGCCGCCTCCAATATTGAGTTCAAATAGAAAGGCGGCCAGTGATGGCCGCCTTTCTTCATTCCTTGTCTGGTTAGCCGACTAATTGAACGCCGCCGCCCTTACTATCAGATCCTCAATTCCTGGTTCTTTGGGATTTCGAGGGACACCCGGGTGGATTATCGACACCTGACAGCCCTCGGCGGCTTCGACCAATTGCCGAAAAGTGCCGGCATCGGGATCGGCAATATACGCCTGCTTGTTATCATCATAGGCAAACATTTTTGCATTTATGTGCGTGCATTCGTTGCAGCTGGTACAGCGAGCGGATTCAATGTACGGTGAACCGTCCCCGGCTGAAACACCCTTAGATTCGCCCGCCGGGCGTTCCTCTGCAGCCGATGAACCGTTCGAGGATTTGGATAATGAAGCATCCGAAGCACGATCGGATTCAATTGACACCTCAACTTCTAAATCTGACGACGGTTTATTGTGCGGATTGTCAGATCTTCCAGATTCCCGCAGGCTTTGCCATATCCGCAGGCAGCGGCGGGCCTCGTCGATGGCCCTCGTATCGACGATCGCCCGGTGAAGGATCCCGTCGTCATCGATCAGATCGACGTAAGGCACCTTATCATCGCCCGGCGACATATCGGCGGCCAGAACCTCTGGAACCGGGATCATCTCGTCGATCCAATCCTCATGCGGAACTAATGCGAAGTGTGAACTAAACCGCTGATCCATCACCATCAGGTCGACCGGAGTGAATGCCGTCTCAATTTTATGTGCTCGGATCGATTCGTCCTCATAATCTATAGAATATGCGGGCCAATCGACATCAGGCTGGGGATTGTTCTCGATTGACAGTCGCGACGCCCGGTCGCTACCGCCGTCCGGATCATAAAACAGACTCGGAAATACTCTCGATTCAGTTGCGGCTTCGGCCGTCAGATACGCAGGGGTATCGCCATTAGTTCTGGTGTCGCCTGAGAAAACGCTGAAGAGCGCCGGACCAGCGAACGAAAGTCCGCTTATTAATTTTGAGCGGCAACGAAAGATCGATGACGCCGCGGCCTGAAAAACGAATACGTCGGTCAGGCCGATCGCCGTATCAACGAGTTGTCGGGCACGAAGTCCTAGTGAAAGATGTCCTTCGGCTAGTTCGGACGGCTCCAGAACATCGTCGGTCCTGACGAGTACCTTGAATGGTAATCCGACTGCGAGAATTTCAAGTAGTTTCGAGGTTTCTGCGGGATCGAGGGATCCGGCGTCGGTGCAGATCAGGTACGACGGAAGTTGTTCTCGATCGCTCGAGGTCAGGCCGTTAGAGCCAAAAAACTCAAAGATCGGGTCATGCAAGCCTTCACGATATTCACCAGCCGCCTCAAGTTCCGCAACGGCAAGAGCTTTCGCCAGTTCAACGGCCGCCGGATAACGTTCGTTATGTGCCTTCAATGCGTCGGACGGGCGCTCGAAGATGAAGCAATAGGAATCACCCTTTTCGTCCCGCCCGGCATAAAATTGCTGTCGCTCAAGTACATCGATCAGCCATTTGATTCGCTCTCTACGACGGTCTGAGATGGTCGTTTCGGGCTTGGCAGCAGTTAGGATATTGGACAAGGCATCAAAATTGAACGCACTGTCGAAGGCTGACCCTACTGATGCCCGAAGTCGATCGGGCGACCGTCCAATTGCCGATCCCACGGTCTCGGCATCAAGAATGTTATGAAGTTTATACAGCAGGCGATCGATCCTATTCCGAAAAGACGCGGTTCGCTGCTCGTTCAAAGCTCTCCATATATGCCGCATGACCAATGCAGGAGTATCGCGATCGAGGTCGGTAACCGATCCGGCGGCAAAGAACTCTGATTCGAGGACCCAGGCTGAATCAAGGATCAAGTCCCCGTCACCGCCGGACAGCGATTCCGCCGCACTTTTCCAACTATCACTGAGCGTCGACTCCCCGGCGGTTGCGAGTGACCGGCGGATCTCGCTCTCGATCCGGTAGCCGTGCCGCGCGATCCTATCGCATTCCGGCGTGTCTGCCAACCGGCAGACCACCTCGTCGACCATATGCGACAAGGACAGAAGCGACCGTTCGGGAGAGCCTATAGTATTCAGCACCATCGGCAGATCGTACCGCAGTTCTGCCAGATCGGAAATACGGGAAAATAGTGCGGGGACCAAACCTTCAGGGATCCGCTGTAATCCGCCCCCGTTAATAGTTCCAGTCAAATGAAAGGCGAGTTGAATTTGAAGTTTTCCCTGCATTTGCTTACCTCGTCGAGCCATGTTGTTCTGGCCAGACCGTGAACTTATCAAATTCGGCCTCGATTCCCGACTGTACCATCGAGTTAGTACGTAGTCGCGGATCGTGCCGCAGGTCTTCGTAACACGCGATATCCGGGTTTCGGTACAGGATCCCCACCGGGATCGGATCATATTCCGAGGCGATCTCACGGGCCCGGTTCATATTTCGCGGGTCGTGTTCTTCCATTCGTGTATAAGTCCGGGCCAGCGACGAACTTATTTCAACGCCGTTTTCGTGATGTAAAAGCAAAACGCGGTCAGGATCGTGCAGCCACGGATCCATAAGCTTTGGCATCCACTCAGGGCACCGTTGAATGATGCGTACGAACGAAAACCCCTTATGTCGGTAGGCCGCTGCGATCACCTGATATAGCACTTCCGGTATCCAATCGACGACCTGCGCAACAAAAGAGACATTTGAAATACCGAGCGTTACTGTCAATGGATTTAGTGCTTCGAGGTAACTACCCCGGGGAGTGGTGTTACTCTTGGTCCCGATCGGCGATGTCGGCGAGGCCTGCATTTTCGTTAATCCATATATCTGATTATCGTGGAGCATCATGGTCAGGTCCATGTTGTAGCGAACCGCATGGATCCAATGGGCCGCTCCGATGCTGCAACAGTCGCCGTCACCAGTGTTAACAAAAACGCTCAGATCCGGCCTTGCCATTTTGACGCCTTCGGCAACGGGCAACGCCCGCCCGTGAATGCCGTGAAAACCGTAGGTATTCATGTAATGCGGCAGACGACTTGAACAGCCAATGCCGGAGACAAAGACGGTTTTCTCGGGCAAAAGTCCTTCGTCACGGCAGAGACGCTGGACAGCTGTGAGAATGGCGTTGTCACCGCATCCGGTACACCAACGCGGCACCCCTTTTTGATAGTCCTCGATCTCTCGCCGCTCCTCGAACAACTGCATCAGACAATCGTTTGAGCTGATAGTGTGAGTCATTTCCATCATCCCAGTTTCTCCATTATCACGCGTCGGACGGTATTTGGTTTGAGCGGTGTACCGCGGCATTCGCTCCAGCAGTCGATGTCCACCAGAAACCGAGATCTGAGCAGCATTGCCAGGGCAGAGTAACGCCTATTGTTTTCGTCGATCATCTCGTCGCCCGGATCATCGCTCCAGTTGTTTTCGATCGTGATCACTTTCTTGAAACCGCTGAGTATATCCTTGATGCCTGGCTGAAGCGGTTGGATAAATGTCAGATTGAGCGATGAAACCTCTTTTCCTTCCTGTCTCAGTGACTCGACGGCCTCTTCGATCGCTCCCCGGGAACTGCCCCAACCGATGACAAGCAATTCGCCGGTCGGCGGACCAAAGACGTTCGGCGGCACGAGTGTCTTTTGCAGCGTGGCCAGTTTCAGGCTTCGAGCCCGCATACCCTTTTGATTGATCTCTGGGTCGTAAGCGACGTGACTATTCTCATCATGAGCAAGTCCGGTGAGAGTATGCATTCCGCCCGGTTGGCCGGGAATAAATCGCCGTGCCAGACCGGTACGATCGTCCCAGTCATATGGTCTTGAGCCCGCGGGAATCGCGCTTTGGTCGATCGGCGGGGCCAGCCACGCAACATCAAAGTCCGGTCGGGTGAACGGTTGCTGCGACGTCGCAAGATTGGCGTCAGACAGGATCACGACGACCATATTGAATGTTTCGGCGATCTTGCGGGCGGTGATGACGGAATAAAAGCATTCTTCGATGGTACTTGGAGCTATCACCACCTTCGGCGCGTCACCGTGGCTGCCGAATATCGTTGTCATCAGGTCACCCTGCTCCGTTTTAGTGGGTTGACCCGTGCTCGGGCCTCCCCGCATCACATTGACCACAACGAGCGGAATCTCTCCCATAACAGCGAGACCTATCGCCTCTTGCTTCAATGAGTAGCCGGGTCCCGACGTTATGGTGACCGTACATTTACCGGCATACGACGCACCGATAGCGAAGGCACAAGCTGCGATCTCATCTTCGGCCTGATGGACGATTCCGCCGACCTTTTCAAAAGCATCGCTCAGGTAATGAGATGCAGAGGTCGCCGGCGTGATCGGGTACATAGCACAGATCTCCATTCCGGAAGCAAGTACGCCCAATGCGAGAGCGGTATTGCCGTTAACCACGATCTGCGGCACGGAGGATCTTTCGGCGGGGATCTCGTACTTGAGATCAAGATTCTCGTCGGCCCACGCGTAGCCGTCTTCGAGAAGTGCAATGTTCTTTTCAATGACCTGTGCGGATTTCTTACTAAAGGTCATCGCGATCTGGTCGCGGCCAGTTTGCAGATCAAGCCCGAAGATACTGCACAGCATTCCAAGAGCGAACATATTCTTGCCCTTTCTGGCATCGGATACATGTTTAAGGCACTCAGCCTCCATCGGTATCTCGTAAACGCGATAGCCGGCAGCGACAAGATGTTCGTAGGTATCAATATATGAGCGTGCTACAGCGGGGTCAGGGTTATCACGCCACATCGACTCAAGCAGAATCGTGCAACCGGGCTTCAGCTCCTTTGAGCGAACCCGGCCGAGCAGTACCTGCTCGTTGAACGCAACCACAAGGTCGGTCTCGTTGCCGCCATTTGTCATTCGCTCGGTGCCGATCCTTATACGGTTGCCGCTGGCGCCCGCGACGCTTCGAGCCGGCGGTCGGATCTCCGCGGGAATGATCTCAACTGTCCAAACTCCGATGCCGGTGCGAGCGACGATCGAACCAAATGACTGTCCGCACTTCTGTGCGCCCTCGCCCGAGTCGCTGATTATCTCGACTATGTGTTCGCTGATACGGGTCCGCATATGCGGACGGGTGTTGCGGTTTCCATTCGAGGCGGCCGCATTCATGCCGTTGTTGGATGTCATCGTCACATCGTCCTCACTCGTCTGTAATTTTGTTCCCGGGTGTTGATGCCGAATCGGGCCGGCCCCGAACTTATCGGCCCGACATCCCGGATCCCGAGAAACTTCTTCATGCCGCGTGCGGCCTTTCTCCCGGCCCCCATCGCCTCGATCACGGTCGCAGCTCCGGTCACAATGTCGCCGCCGGCAAATACGCCGGCCATCGAGGTCATCATATCCGCGTCGGTGTCGATATATCCGCGTTTATTGAGCTTCAGATCGGAAGTTTGACCGATTATTGGATTGGCATTTGTTCCGATCGCAAAAACCACCTGATCGGTCTCGATCTCAAATTCGCTTCCGCCGATTGGCATCGGGCGTCGTCGCCCGGAAGCGTCCGGTTCGCCAAGTTCCATCTTTATGCAGCGGATCGCGCAAACGGACCCGTCTCCGTCATCGAGGATCTCGACCGGGGCCGAAAGCCAGTGAAATTCGATGCCTTCCTGCTCAGCATGGTGAACTTCTTCGGCTCGGGCCGGGGCCTCCGCCTTTGAACGGCGATACAGGCAAGTGACCGACGCTGCTCCAAGCCGTTTACTCACTCTGAGCGCGTCCATCGCCGTATTGCCGGCACCGACCACCACTACATGCTTGCCGAGCGGCAATGGCGTATCGACGTTCGGAAAATCCCTGGCCCGCATCAGATTGCACCGTGTAAGCAGTTCGTTGGCAGACAGGACGCCATTCAACGAATCTCCCGGAATGCCGAGCATCGTCGGATAACCGGCTCCGGTCCCGATAAAGACCGCGTCGAAACCGAGTTCGGTGAGCATTTGCCGGATGGTAAATAGCCTTCCAACAAGCGTGTTGCACTCGAACTTGACGCCGAGCATCTTGAGCTTTTCGATCTCGGCGTCAACGACCGAATTGGGCAAGCGAAATTCCGGGATGCCATATCTCAGGACGCCGCCGGCCTCATGAAATGCTTCGTATACCGTCACGTCACAGCCCGCCTTTGCCATATCGGCGGCGCACGCCATTCCGGCCGGACCGGAACCAACTATCCCGATGCGGAATCTGGTCGGATCGATATACGGAATGTTCACCCAACTATTTGAGATAGCCAGGTCGCCGACAAACCGCTCCATTCGGCCTATTGCGACCGGAACGAGATTTTCCCCGACGACGCATACGCCTTCGCATTGATTTTCCTGTGGGCATACGCGGCCGCATACGGCCGGCAAAAGATTCGTCCCGGTAATGATGTCGTATGCACCGCGAAAGTCCCGTTCACCGATCCGCTCGATGAATCCGGGAATATTGATACTAACCGGACAGCCGGCGATGCACTTTGGATCGGGGCAATAGAGGCATCTTTGCGACTCGAGAACTGCCTCAGTCTCGGTGTAGCCGCAATTTACCTCCTCGAAGTTTGCGGAACGCTCCAGGGGATCCAGTTCGCGGACCGGTGTCCTTTCCTGCGGGATGCTTCGAACAGTTCTCTTCTTCGCCATTATTGTTCCACTCCGCTTTATATGGCTGTACTAGCCAATGTCGGGCATTTCGATGGGGTCGACGGCTGTCGCACGCATTCGGCAAGTTTCTGACCATCTTTCCGTCGCCACGCGTTCTTCTTCTTTGTAACGCCTTAGCCTGACCATCAGATCGTCAAAGTCAACGGCATGTCCGTCGAAATCAGGTCCGTCAACACACGCGAACCGTACTTCCTCGCCGACCTTTACACGACAACCCCCACACATCCCGGTTCCATCGACCATGATCGGATTGAGACTTACCATTGTCCTGATACCGGCGGCACGAGTAGCATCGGCGCTGGCTTTCATCATTACGGGTGGGCCGATAGCGATCACTTCGTCAATGTCCTGATGGTGCTTTAGTGCGAGGTTGATCCCGTCGGTAACAAATCCCTTGATCCCGGCCGATCCGTCGTCGGTGCAGATGATGAGTTCATCGCAGATGGTGCGGAATTTATCCTCCCAAAATATAAGGTCCTTGTTACGAAAGCCGAGCACACCGATGACGTACGCGCCGTTTTGCTTGAAGGCTCGTGCCTGCGGAAATACGGGGGCGACACCGAGGCCGCCGCCGACGCATATGGCCTTGCGTGCGTCGCTGAGATGACTTGGGATCCCCATCGGACCAGCGAGTCCATACAGTGATCCGCCCACCTGACAGATTGTCTGCATCTCCATTGTGGATTTCCCGACTGCCTGAATAACGAGGGTGATCGTGCCTTTATCACGATCAAAATCGGCGATCGTCAGGGGGATCCGTTCACCTTCGGCGTGGGACATTACTATCACGAACTGGCCGGGGTTGGCCGCCCGAGCCATCATTGGGTGGAGAACCTCGAGCATAAAAGTCACGTCCGAGTAATCCTCTCGTGCAACGATCTCAAAACGGTTCATATCGATGATCTTCCTCTTGAATGAAAGCCGGTTCCGTCAATAAACCTTCGTTTAGCAAGACACGTGCCAAATCGGCCGTTTCAGAAACGACATTAAGAAAGTTTCGCAAATGCTCGATAATATTGGTTTTAGGGCGGTGGAAGTGGTCGGGCTAAAGCGGGGACTATGAAAAAATCGGCGGTAAAGTGCGAATTTTTGCCCGATGCAGGACGGAAAGGAAAAAGGGCGTGACCAAGCCTGATCAGGCCGAGGCACGCCCTATAATTACGATTCCGACCTTTTTGCCTACGGTATCGAAACTCGTTGTTTCTGCCAGTTCCCCCGAGTAAAGTCAGGGAATTTTACTGGCATTGAGCCCTTTGCGTTCGAGATCTCACTCAACGGCCCCGGGGCTGACCAGGCGGCCGCGTCGTAAACATCGATATCCGGAGCGATACCTCTCGTCATACACTCAGCAAGGCGATAGCACATAATATAGTCCATACCGCCGTGCCCGCCGAGTTTGCGTGCAGCTTCGCCTTCTTTCTTCCAAAGGTCGTGTTCGAATTTCTCCTTGAAGGCGTCGATGGGCTGCCATTTATGTCCGCCCTCCTGGCCGTCGATGAAGATTCGTGACGGATAGTCTCGAAAAATGCCTTTCGTGCCCTGGATCAAATTTATGCGGTCATAGGGCCTCGGCGTAGATACGTTATGCTGTACCATGATCGTCCGACCCTTATTGGTCTTGATCAAATTCGTGCTGTAGTCGCCGGTCCTGTAAACCTCCTTTTGGCGCGGGTCGTCGGGCTTCAGGTGGTCTTTTCGATACTGCTGCAGCCCCAGACTGGCTGAGTTCATGGCGACCATGTATTCAAATTTGTCGCCGCGATTAATGTCCATATAATTTGCGACAGGGCCAAGGCCATGGGTCGGGTAAAGATTGCTGTCCCTTAGCGTGTGATGCCGCCGACGCCAGAGCCCTTCGTCGCGGGTCTCAAATAGTATCTCACGCAGATCATGATTGTAGGCGCCTTCGCCGTGGACAATGTCGCCGAGCATTCCCGCCCTGACCATATTAAGGATTAGCAGTTCGTCGTAGTCGTAACAGCAATTTTCCATCAACATGCAGTGCCGGCGGGTACGTTCGGATGTTTCGACCAGTTTCCAGCAATCCTCGAGGGTGTACGCCGACGGAACTTCGGTCCCGGTGTGCTTTCCGGCGTTCATCGCCGCAAGTGCCTGTTCGGTATGCCATTCCCAAGGCGTCGCTATGTAAACAAAATCGATGTCGTCACGCTTAACAAGCTGCTCATATCCACGATCGCCCATAGCGAAGGTCGAGGGCGTCGGTTGCCCGGCCTTTTCAACCATCGCTCGTGCGCGATCGACCTTTGACTGCACGACGTCACAAAGTGCCGTCACGCGAACGTTTGGCAAATGCAAAAATTCCGAGAGCACGCTGGTGCCCCGGAGACCTGTCCCGACGATCGCGATACGAACCGTCTCACGCTTTTCAAATGGCACACCGGCCATCGTCTTATTCGCGGGTGCCGGACCGGCGATCAGCAGTTCAAGCCGCGTCTCGCCGTCTGCTGCTGATACAGTGCCGCCCATCAGACCCAGCCCAATACTTCCCAATGCCGCGTTTCGCAGCATTTCACGCCTCGATAAACCCGATCTTTCGCTCAATGAACTTACCTCACAAAATTGGAATTTCGGACAATATCTTATAACAGGCGGACGCACCTGCCACGGCCGGTGATCACGATTTGTTGTTCAAGTGCATCAAATAACGGGACGGCAGCGGAAAATTTTGCCGTTTCGCGGTAATATTTAACACGAATGAGCAAATACGGCGAAACTCAACTGCGTAAAATAATCTCGATAACCGTCAGCAGATCAATGCTGACAATTTTGTTTCTGGTTTTTTGTGCAGTCGCCGTAATGGCGCAGGACCCGGTCAAATTTACCGTATCGGCGGCACCTGAGAGCATCGCAACCGGTGGCAGCGGAACGGCGAAGATAGCCGCAACCATCGAGTCGCCGTGGAAGATGTACTCCCTGACTCAAGGCTCGGGCGGACCGATACCGACAAAAATAACCCTCGACGACGCTTATTTTCAGGCTGGCAAGATCTCCGGGCCAAAGCCGAAGATAGCGTTCGACCCAAATTTTGGTATCGACACCGAAGCATATGCGGGTGAGGCCGTTTTCACGGTGCCATTTAGCGTTACCTCAGACGCTCCTGACGGCCGTCAGGATCTGAGGCTAAGTGTGAAATACCAGGTTTGCAATGACACCCTTTGTCTGCCGCCAAAAACGGTGAAGCTCGCGGCCGCTGTCACTGTCACAGGCGGCAAACAGGTCGCCGCCGAGCCTTCAGCGGCGACATCGTCGACACCGGCGTTAGTCAACCCTTCACCGGCCGCGACACCGGCTGCATCGAATATCGCAAACGGCTCGTTTTGGGGATTCATTTGGCTGGCGATCACGTTCGGGGCACTTTCGCTTCTGACGCCATGCGTCTTTCCAATGATCCCGATCACGGTATCGTATTTCACCAAACACGGTTCGGATTCGCATTACGGTTCGATCCGCGATGCACTGATCTACGCCCTCGGAATAATACTGACCTTTACCGGTCTCGGGGTCGCCCTGGCATTGGTATTTGGCGCCGCCGGATTGAATCGCTTTGCCTCGAACCCGTACATCAATCTCCTGATCACGGCGATATTTCTTGCTTTCGCATTCAGTTTGCTTGGTGCCTACAACCTAGGAGTTCCGTCCGGGATATTGACAAAACTCGACGGCGTCACGCGTTCGAAAGAATCCGGTAAGTATGTCGGGTTATTGCTAATGGGACTGACGTTCTCGCTGACGTCATTTACCTGTACGGCGCCGCTTGTCGGTACCATACTGGTCGCCGCCGCAAACGGCGAGTTGTTCTATCCGGTTGCCGGAATGCTTGCCTTCTCGACAGTTTTTGCCTTGCCGTTCTTCGTTCTGGCGGTCGCCCCACGGCTTATGCACCGATTGCCGCGGTCCGGCACCTGGATGAATTCTGTGAAGGTCGTGATGGGCTTTCTTGAGATCGGGGCCGCGTTAAAGTTCCTTTCAAATGTCGATCTCGTCTGGGGCTGGAACGTGTTTACCCGCGAGGTCGTTATAGCCGGTTGGATCGGGTGTTCGGTCCTGATCGTCCTGTACCTTTTGGGTGTTTTCCGATTCGCACACGATTCGGAAAGAAAGCACATCGGACTATTTGGTGCTCTCAATGCATTGGCGTTTACGACGCTCACATTCTATTTGCTGACCGGGTTGTTCGGGGCACGGCTCGGCGAGATCGAATCATTCCTGCCGCCCGCAAAAGAATCGGCGGCGGTAAGTGCCGGCGAGACCGGTAAGAACGGTGAACTGACCTGGATCACCAACGATTATGCGGCCGCGATTGCCAAGGCGAAGAGTGAAAATAAAAGGGTCTTTGTCGACTATACGGGCTACACGTGCACAAATTGCCGGTGGATGGAGGCCAACATGTTCACCAAGGCCGAGGTCAAAAAGGAGCTTGAAAAGTTTGTTCGTGTCAGGCTCTATACCGATGGCGAGGGCGAGCCATACCAGGGCTTTCAACGAATGCAGGAACAACGTTTCGGAACCGTCGCATTACCGCTCTACGCGATCGTGTCGTCCAACGACGAGACCGTGGCGACTTTTGCCGGGCTCACCCGGGATCAGAACGAATTTATTGCTTTTCTTCAAAAGTGAGGACTCGCTCGTTCAGATCACCGAGAGTTTGCCTCTTGGTTTGATCGTCCAACAGCGACGTGGTGTTTTCGGTCACGCTTATGTAGGCTTTAGGGGTTTCCGGGAATAGATTCTCGGTATCCGGATTAGACGGGTTGAAGCCAGCTATACTGCCCTGTCCCGATTTCGGCCGTTTCAGAGAACGCATCATTCGGTTAAGTCCAAATCCCAAAACGATCGAGCCTAACAACGATATCACCAAACTCGTGACCAGAAGTGTGGTGATCCCGGATCCGATGAAGATTTCCTTAGAAATGATAGTGATGATAGCCGCTCCGGTAAGGACCGCGGATATCGAAGATGCGATCTCGCCGGCCGTGACCGATGTTAGCCCTGAACGGACCTCGGCCGCCATGTTCAATAATTCGAGTTCACGATTATTTGTCTCCATCGGGGCACCGCACCGGCGGCAAAATCGTGAATCGTCAGTACTCTCGGCGCCGCATCCGGTACAGTGCTTCTCGCGGTTTCGGATGGTTGCGAGTGATGAGATGGCCTCCGCCTCCCGGGTGAGGATGTCCTTTTCCCCGGCCGAAAGTGACGGGTGTTTGACGACATAGTCAAAGGTCACACGCGTCGAGTGATCGGCGACCGGCTTTAATTTGATCACAAGCGAACGCGGATAGTCGAGCACATCGGCCGAACTGTAAAACGTGCCCCAGCCGGACGCAGAGCGTCGGCCGCGGACCGTTAGCTCATCGTCGTCAATGACATCGTAACCTAGTCTTTCAAGAGCGATAATGATGCGCGATCGAACTGAGCCGACATCGCCTGCGAGCACGCGGCGAAAATAGTGTTCGGTTGTTTGATATGGAACAGAGCCGCCGGAGTCTATCAAAAAGCCATCTGTCATTGGTTTCCTCCACTAAGGGCTATCATTGACCTTGATAACCAATACGACCGATCCGATTGATCGGTTGCGGAGGCAATGAATATTTAATGAAATTGTAACAACGGGCCTACACCTGGCGGCGAGGTCGGGAAACCTGCAATGCGGGCCCGATCATACCGCGGATGATCGGGCCGAGTGCCTCGCCGACATGAGCCGTTCTCAACGCAGGCTCTGATTAAAGCCCTTCAGTACTTCCGATCCGGGGCACAGATCGGCCTCAGTGAGCTTATTTAGCGGCCTTTCGGTGGTGTTTATCATATCGTGGAGGTCCGATGTGTCCGGATCGACGTAAAGCAAGCCTGTCAGGATCTCACCTTTTGCCCGGGCGTTTTGCACTGCATTGATGGCCGAAATGCGGTCGAGCGGATTCCAGTCTTTTTCGAGTTTGTGCAGGCTGATCACCGAACCGTCATGCAGTGGAACGGCCTCGACAGTTCCCTCCTCATAACTCGCGGTGATCGTGGTCTGATGAGGCACAAAATCGACGGTGGCGGTCGCCTCCATGTGTTCGCGGACGTAGTCGTATGATTTGGTCGAACCGGGATTGTTATTAAAGGTCACGCACGGCGAAATGACATTAATGAAAGCGAATCCCGGATGGCTCATGGCGGCCTGGATCAGCGGGACAAGCTGCGATTTATCGCCCGAAAAGCTCTGAGCAACGAACGTCGCCCCAAGCTCGACCGCGAGGCTCGCAAGATCGATCGCCTCAAACAGATTGACGCTGCCGGCCTTACTTTTCGAACCCGCATCGGCTGTCGCCGAGTCCTGACCCTTGGTAAGGCCGTAACAGCCGTTGTTCATCACCAGATAGACCATGTTCAGGTTTCGCCGAACGACGTGGACGAACTGGCCCATACCGATCGACGCGGTGTCGCCGTCACCCGAGACGCCAAAATAAATAAGGTCGCGATTGGCGAGATTGGCACCGGTCGCAACCGACGGCATACGCCCGTGAACCGAATTGAACCCGTGTGAATTGCTGAGGAAATACGCCGGCGTTTTTGACGAACAGCCAATGCCTGAGAGTTTTGCGACGCGATGCGGTTCGATATTGGTTTCAAAACAGGCCTGTGCGATCGCCGCACTGATCGAATCATGCCCGCAGCCCGCGCACAGTGTGCTCAAACTGCCTTCGTAATAATCGACGGTGTAGCCGAGATCGTTCTTCGGCAATGCGGGGTGTCGAAATGTAGGTCGTATGTAGGTCATATTCTGGTTTTGATCCGGTTGACGATATCATCTGCCGTGATCGGGGTGCCGTCGTAATTGAGTACTGAGATCAATCTCGACGGGTCAATGCCGAGTTCGATCGTCATCAGGCTCTTGAACTGGGCATCTCGGTTCTGTTCGATGACGAATAACCGGTCATGCGAATCGACAAAATCACAAAACGCCTTGCCGAACGGAAAGGAACGGGGCCGCATCGCGTCTAATACGATACCTTCTTCCGCAAACAGATCGATCGCCTCTTCGGCCGAAAAGATCGATGTGCCAAAGAAAATCACACCGTCCTTTGAGCGGTTCGCTTCCTGATAAAAATGCGGCTGCGGCACCAGTTCCTTGGCGGTGTCCCACTTTTTGGCGAGCCGGTCGACGTTTCGCCTGTACGCGTCGCCATCCTCGGTATAAACGCCGTATTCGTCGCGGGACGAACCGCGGGTGACAAAGGCTCCCCGCGTCGGATGCGTGCCGCCGATCGTCCTGTAAGGGATGCCGTCGCCATCCACGTCGAGATAGCGCCCCCATTTGCCATTAAACATTTCCGCCAACTGCGAGCCGCCGCCCCCATAGATCGCTTCGAGCTGTTCGGCAGACAGCACTTTGCCGCGATCATACTTTCGCGAATCGTCCCACACCAGCGGGTCGGTAACGTGGTCGTTCATCCCGAGATCAAGGTCGGTCATCACGATCACCGGCGTCTGCAGGCGTTCCGTCAGATCAAACGCATCGACCGTCATTTCAAAACACTCTTTCGGGGTCGAAGGCAGCAGCAAAGGGTGTTTGGTATCGCCGTGCGAAGCGTATGCGGCGAGCAAAAGATCAGACTGCTGCGTCCTCGTCGGCATGCCGGTCGAAGGGCCGGTCCGCTGCACATCTATCAGTACGGTCGGAACCTCGGCGAAATAACCGAGGCCGAGAAACTCGTTCATCAGACTGACGCCGGGACCGCTGGTAGCCGTGAATGAGCGTGCGCCGTTCCAGCATGCGCCCATGACCATGCCGATCGCCGCGAGTTCGTCCTCGGCTTGGACGATGGCGTAGTTGTTTTTGCCCGTTGCCGGGTCAACGCGGAATTTTGCGGCGTATTTCGCAAATGCGTCGACGACCGACGTCGAAGGCGTGATCGGGTACCATGCCGCAACTGTGGCTCCGGCATAGACCGCGCCGAGCCCGCAGGCGGAATTCCCGCTGAACAGTATCTTGTCGCCGAGCAGATCGCGGCGCTCGACACGAATATCGAGCGGATAGTCAAAATTCTCCTTAACGTAATTGACGCCAATGTTGAGAGCCTTGATGTTCGGATCGATTAGCTTTTCCTTGCCCTTGAACTGATCGCCGATCAAACCCTCAAGCACCGAAAACTCGATGTCGCACAACGCCGACAGTGCCCCGATATAGACGATGTTCTTAAAAAGCTGCCGCTGTCGGGCGTCGGTGTACTCCGCGTTGCAAA
Source organism: uncultured Chloracidobacterium sp. (assembly GCA_937941715.1). Classification (GTDB taxonomy): domain Bacteria; phylum Acidobacteriota; class Blastocatellia; order Pyrinomonadales; family Pyrinomonadaceae; genus OLB17. Next base: position 18,590 of record CALDGX010000224.1, read on the forward strand.
GTGCCATCAGCGGTATGCCCAGATGCGTTATGTCGTCGCGATCATAGCCCGGCGGCAGGGGTTTGGTGCTGTCGTACAGAAAGTAACCGCCCGGCAATACCTCGCGGTAATCGTTCTTCATGCTCTGCGGATTGACCGCGACCATCAGATCGACGCCATGGCGGCGCCCGAGGTAGCCCTTTTCGCTGACACGTACGTCATACCATGTCGGCAGCCCCTGAATATTCGACGGAAAAATATTCTTGGGCGTAACGGGTACGCCCATCCGGAAAACGGCCTTGGTGAACAACGCGTTGGCCGACGCCGAACCGGTGCCGTTCACATTGGCAAATCTGACTACAAAATCGTTGATCTTCATTCCTTGTTCTTTTCGTCCCAGAGCATTGGCTCCCACAATTCTACCTTATTTCCGTCAGGATCCATTATCCAGGCGAACTTGCCATTCTCATGCGCCTCGGGGCCCTGAATGATCTCGACGCCGTTTGCTCTGAGATGCTCGAGCATCTCGTCCATATTATCAACCCGGTAGTTGATCATGAAGGACGATTCGCTCGGGCTGAACCATTTTGTGTCGTGGTTGGCGGCGTTCCATACGGTCAGCCCGCCATCCTTTTGCTCGTCATCTTTCCAATTGATGATCGCCCCGCCCCACGGCTCAAGCGATATGCCGAGATTCTTTGCATACCACTCACCGAGCTCCGAGCCCTTGCCCGCACTCTTGAAAAATACGCCGCCGATGCCTGTTACTTTTGCCATTATCCTCTCCTTGTTTGGTCCCTATGCTTTTCTAAGTATTTTCTCCATTTTTCTGCCTTTGGCGAGTCCGTCAATACGTTTATCGAGATAACGCAGCTTCTGCATCAGCGGGTGCTCGATG
>CALDGX010000225.1 GCA_937941715.1 uncultured Chloracidobacterium sp.
TTGATCTCGAGCTCGAACGGCATCAATAGCATAGCTTCGCCATTCTGCATACGGTCAAAAAGCGAGGCGTAGCGGAACGATCGGCGGACGTCCGCCGGCAGAGCCTCGAGGATCGCTGCCCGGGTCTGTTCTTCACGCGATTGGGCCAACGCCTCGCCGCCAAAAAGCGATTCGAGCAGCGGCCGTGGAGCCGGGAATATCACACGCCTAACGTCCTTGTCGGCCGGCAAGTTCGCCAGCTGTTTGGCGATGTCGATCGCCTTTTCGAGACCGCCAAATTCATCGATAAGGCCGTTGGCCTTCGCCTGCGTCCCGGTCCAAACACGTCCCTGCCCGAGAGTGTTTGCTTCCTCGACCGATTTGTTGCGGCCCTTGGCGACCTTCGGGATAAAGTTGTCGAAATAGATGCTGTTGGTCTGATCGACCATCTTGGCCCGCTCCTCAGGCGTCCATTTTTCGGTCTCACGGAAGAGTCCGGCATTCTTGCCGCGCAAGATGTATTCGTTTGTGACCCCGAGCCAATCGTAAAGCCCCTTGACCACCGGTTTACCCAAAAACACGCCGATCGACCCTGTCACCGTCGACGGTTGAGCGACGATCTTGTTGGCGTTGCAGGCGATGTAATAGCCGCCCGAAGCGGCGACGTCGCCCATCGAAACCACGACCGGCTTTTTAGCTTTGGCATTCTCGAGGGCGTACCACATCAGGTCGGAGGCAAGAGCCGAACCGCCCGGCGAATCGACGCGCAGGACGATCGCCTTGATCGACTTATCATTCGCCGCATCATTGACGGCCTCAACGATCGTGTCGGAGCCGACCATTTCGCCGTTGACCGGACCGCTGCTCGAACGTCCTACATTTATCGCGCCCGAGGCATAGATGACGGCGACACGTTCGCCCTTGTTCAATCCCAGCGAGTCGGACGGTATCTCGCGATACTGGCCGGCCCGAATCGTGCGTAGTTTATCGTCTGTTTTGTAGCCCAGCCGGGTTTTGAACTGCTCGTCGACCTGTTCGCGGTACAGAGCGTCGTCGATGAGGCCCTGCGACTTTGCCTGCGTCGCGGTATACGGGGCGTTGTCCACTAAGGCCTTCACGTCCTCAACGGTCTTTTTCCGAGACTCGGCAATGGCCGTGGTAAAGCGCGTAAAGTATTCATCCAAAAGGGCGTTTATCACTTCACGTTGGCCGTCGGACATTTCCTTGCGGGTGTATCGATCGGGAGCGTTCTTATATTTCGGGCCGATCTGGATCACGTCCGCCTCGATCCCCAATTTGTCGAGCGAACCTTTGTAAAACATCGCTTCGGCAGCGAACCCGTTGATGTAGATATCTCCGGGCGGTGCGACAAAGATCTTTTCGGCCGCCGTCGCGATGTAATATTCGCGATTGGTGCCGATCTCGAGGTAGGCGTAAACCGGCTTGCCTGAGGCCCTCAGGTCGGCGATCGCGTCTCTGAGCTCGTCGGCCTTGCCCCAGCCGATGCCGGGAAAATTAATATCGAGAAGCACTCCGCCAATGCGGTTATCCACCTTCGCCTTTCTAAGCTGGGTCAAAAGACTCGTAAAAGACTGCTGCTGGTTGATGCCGAACGCCTTTGCCAACGGTTCCTCTGGCACATAGTCCGGAAGTTCGCCTGACACATTCACCACCAGAACACTATTGTCGGGAACGGACGGACGACCCATCGTGTCCGCCAAAAGTGCGATCGCGATCACGCCGACGAT
>CALDGX010000226.1 GCA_937941715.1 uncultured Chloracidobacterium sp.
CGACCGACATCCCGCATTTGCCGAATTGGGGCCAGCCGCTGCTGCTCGGGCCCGGGTCGATCCTAGTCGCTCATACTAAGGATGAGTTCGTGCTGAAAAAAGATCTGGAAACTTCCGTCGAGCTTTATTTCGATCTTGTCAGGAAGTTACTTGCGAGTGGAACCTAGCCAAAATTAACCGCAGATAACGCGGATACCACAGATCCTTTCAAATCTGATTTAGATGATCCGCGTCATCAGCGTTATCTGCGGTCAAAATCCTCTGATATTCTCGAACTTATGAAAATTGCGCTAATAGGTTACGGAGCGATGGGCAGGCTGATACATCGGCTTGCTGAGGAAAACGGCCATGTTGTCGCTGTCACGATCGACGACGCGGACTCGGGGCTTTCGGCTGCGGAATTGGCGGGGCGATTGCAGGGTGTCGACGTCGCGATCGACTTCACGGCGGCGGCGGCAGTGCGGCGAAATGTTGGGGCGTGCGTCGCGGCGGGCGTGCCGCTGGTCGAGGGGACGACGGGTTGGAACGACTCGCGGACAGAGATCGAAAGTATCGTCCGCGACGGCGGCGGTGCGATCGTGTTTGGGGCTAACTTTTCGATCGGCGTCAATCTTTTTTACAAAATAGCCGAATTTGCCTCTGAGTTGTTCGCGAGGTTTCCCGAATACGAAACGTTCATCGAGGAGCAGCATCATTCCCGAAAAAAGGACGCTCCCTCAGGCACCGCGCTCAAGATCAAGGAGATCGTGACCCGGCACGTCGAGGTCGGTGACATCGCCGCGACCCGGGCGGGCAACATTCCCGGCACGCACACCGTCGGCTTTGACGGGCCGGCCGATCAGATAACGCTCACGCACACCGCCCGCTCCCGCGAGGGCTTTGCTCTGGGGGCCATAACCGCGGCCGAGTGGATCGTCGGAAAGACGGGGTTCTATGAATTCGGCGACGTGATGGATGAGATCCTGAATAAATGAAGCCAGAAATGAAACCACAGATAAATACAGATGGACACAAATGGATCGTTTGAGAAAGGACGAGGAAGACTCTCTTCAGCAGGTTTTGGAGAAATAAATCCGATAACTGAGGCGATCATCGGTTGTGCCTACACAGTTTCAAACACGCTGGGTTGTGGCTTTCTGGAAGTAGTCTATGAAAATGCGCTGGCGCACGAATTGCGAAAGTCCGGCTATGACGTTGTTCAGCAGCATGGTATCTCGGTCGTCTATGACGGAGTTACGGTCGGGATCTATGAAGCTGACCTTGTAGTAAACGGCGTGGTGATCGTCGAATTAAAAACGGTCAGATCACTGAACGAAATTCACATTGCTCAATGTATGAATTACCTTCGGGCGACCGGTGCACGTGTGTGCCTGCTAATTAATTTTGGAAATCCTAAGGTGGAAGTTAAGCGTATCATTGTTGATTGATCTTTCTGTGTTCATCTGTATTTATCTGTGGTTTCACATCCCTACAATCCTCGAATAAAGATCTGCTGCATTTCAAGTGAAAGCGAAGCCGCCATGGCGATAAATGCCGGTGCGGCCGCGGTCGGTTTGGTCGGGGCGATGCCGTCCGGGCCGGGGCCGATCGCGGATGACGAGATCAGGCGCATTGCCGCGAGTGTCCCGCCGCCGATCGCCACGTTCCTTTTGACGTCCGAGCAAACCGCCGCCGGCATCATCGATCATCATCATCGAACCAAGACGAACACCATCCAGATCGTCGACGAACTGCTCGGCCGCGAATACGGCTTGATCCGAGACGCGCTGCCGCACGTCAAACTCGTTCAGGTCATACACGTAGTTGGCGAACAGTCGGTCGATGAGGCCGCGGAACTGGCCGAACACGTTGACGCGATACTGCTCGACAGCGGCAACCCGAACCTTGCGGTCAAAGAACTCGGCGGAACAGGACGGCGGCATGACTGGTCGCTCTCGCGGCGGATCGTCGAGACGTGCGGCAAACCTGTTTTTCTCGCGGGCGGCCTCAATGCCGACAATGTTCGCGAGGCGATCGAAAAAGTCGGGCCTTTCGGGCTGGATATCTGCTCGGGCGTGCGAACGGGCGGCCATTTGGACGAACGAAAATTAGAGCGGTTCTTCGAGAATTGCCGCTAACCGCCGAAAACCGGGTATTTTTCCGGCGTTTACCGAGAACCGGTAAGCTCAGACTGAAAGCCAGTAAGCTCAGACTGAAAGCCAGTAAGCCCAGACTGAAAGCCAGTAAGCCCAGACTGAAAGCCAGTAAGCCCGAACTGAACACCAGTTTGCCCGGACTGAAGACCAGTCAGCCCGAACTGAACACCAGTTGGCCCAGACTGAAGACCAGTTGACCCGAACTGAAGACCAGTTTGCCCAGACTGAAGACCAGTCAGCCCAGACTGAAAGCCAGTAAGCCCAGACTGAAAGCTAGTAAGCCCAGACTGAAAGCTAGTAAGCCCGAACTGAAAGCCAGTCGGCCCGAACTGAAAGCCGGTAACGGGCGACCGATCAACAATATCGCCGATATCTGTGCTAATCTGTCTTCATCTGTGGTCCCATTTTTGAAATATGACGATGAAAACTGACTGGATGCGTGGTTGTGCGACGGCCCTTGTGACGCCTTTTCATAAGGACGGGTCGATCGACGACGAGTGTTTTGTAAAGCTGGTCGAGCGGCAGGTCAAGGGCGGCGTCAAACTGCTCGTCCCGTGCGGTACGACCGGCGAAAGCGTGACGATGAATGAGGCCGAGCGGCTGCACGTCATTGCCATGACGGTGGACGTGGCCAAACGCCTCGGTGCTCACGTCATCGCCGGCACGGGCAGTAACAGCACGTCGGCGACGATCGATTTCACGCGAAAGGCCCGCGAGGCCGGTGCCGACGCGGCATTGATCGTCGCTCCCTACTACAACAAGCCGACGCAGGAGGGAATGTTCGCTCATTTTTCGGAGATCGCCAAGAGCGTTAAGGAGTTTCCGATAATGCTCTACAACGTGCCTTCGCGGACGTCGTCGAACATCTCGGCCGCGACGACGCTGCGGCTGGCCGAAACACACAGCAATATCGTGGCGACCAAGGAGGCCTCGGGCGACTATTCCCAGGTCATGCACATCCTGGCCAACCGGCCGCGGGAATTCAAGGTATTTTCGGGCGACGACGCTTCGACGCTGCCGCTGGCGGTCCTCGGCGCCGACGGCCTGGTGTCGGTCTGTGCCAACGAAATGCCGCGTGAAACGGCCCGAATGGTCGTACATTCGCTTAACGGTTCGTTCCACTTCGCCCGCAAACTGCATTACCGCCTGCTGCCGCTGATGGAAGCGAACTTTGCCGAATCGTCGCCCGCACCGTGCAAATTTGTGATGAAGGAAATGGGCCTGTGTGAGGAAAACCTGCGGCTGCCGCTGGTTCCGGTCACGCCCGAGACCCGTGCGAGGCTGAAGGCGGTGATCAAAGGAGTGATCGGAAAGTGAGATCATTTACCCGGCCGGCGGCCCTGATAATCGCTGTCGTCTTGTGTGCGTTCCCGGCGTTCGGTCAATCGGCCAAAATGTCGCGGGACGAATCTGCGGTGCGATCGGCGATCGGGAAGTGGGCGGAGGCCGTAAAGGGCCGCGATCAAAGAGTACTCGACGCGCTTTTCGCCGATGACCTTTTCATTACTGACTACAACGGCGGAACCCGCGGAAAGAAAGAAGAGCTTGAGGTACTAAAACCGTCAGAAACCGTGAAGACCATTTCGGTCCTGAATGAAGACGTAAAAGTACGCATCTACGGCAAGTCCGACACTGCCGTTGTCACAGCCGTCGTGAGAATGGTATTTGAGATCGGCGGCACGCAGACCCCGATGGCGATGCGCTATACGAGCGTCTGGGAAAAGCGAAAGGGACGCTGGCAGATCGTCGTGCTGCAAACCGCCCGGATACCGGCGTCAAAGACGTAGGATATTGAATTAAGATATTTAATATGGATTTTGAAGATCTAAAAAGGCCGGGCGGGACCTCGGGCGGTTTGGCCGAGTTCGTTATCGGATTGATCATGACCGTGGCGGGCGGATATATGCTCATTAGCCGGGTGATCGTGACCAGCGGATTTTGGAATTGGGGCGGATACAACACGTTTGGACTGTCGCTCGTGCCGCTTATCTTCGGCATCGCCTTTGTCTTCTTTAACGGCAGGTCGATCATCGGCTGGGTGCTGATCGCCATCAGCATTATCGTCATCGCATCGGGCATTTTGATGAATCTGCAGATCTATTTTCAACCGACCAGCCTTTTTAACACGGTGATCATGCTGGTTTTGTTCGCTGGCGGGATCGGGTTGATCGCACGGGCTGTTTTGGCAAGCCGCGACGACAATTGAATAATTGGAGAACCTATTTTGAATTTACAGACGGAGATCGAAAAACTGTTTGCAAAGTCCGAGTTTGACGCGGCTGACCGCGAGATCTATGAATCGTTCAAGACCGCACTCCGGCGCGGCGAGATCCGCTCGGCCGAAAAAGGTGCGGACGGCGTTTGGCGGGCGAATTCGTGGGTAAAGCAGGGAATCCTGCTCGGGTTTCGGATGGGCAAGATGGTCGAGATGTCGAAACCGACCGAGACGCTCCAATTCTTTGACAAAGATACATTTCCGCTCCGGCCGATGACGCTCGACGACGGCGTCCGGATCGTGATGGGCGGTTCGGCGATTCGGGATGGTTCGTATGTTGCTCCGAGTGTGGTCGTCGTGCCGCCGGCTTACATCAACGTCGGTGCGTACGTTGATGAGGGCACGATGGTCGACAGCCACGCGCTTGTCGGATCATGCGCCCAGATCGGCAAGCGGGTCCATCTGTCCGCGGCGGCGCAGATCGGCGGTGTGCTCGAGCCGGTCAATGCTACGCCTGTAATTATTGAGGATGATGTACTGGTTGGCGGCAATACCGGCGTTTACGAAGGGACGATCGTCCGCGAGAAATGCGTTTTGGCCAGCGGCGTGATATTGACGCGTTCGACACCGGTCTTTGACCTGCCGAATCAGCGGATAATCAAGTCGGAGAACGGCGGTTCGCTCGAGATACCCGCGGGTGCGGTCGTCGTACAAGGTTCGCGGGCCGTCAGCAACGACTTTGGCAAGGAAAACGGACTCTCGATCTACTGCCCGATCATCGTCAAATACCGCGACGAAAAGACCGACTCATCGACAAAACTCGAAGATTATCTTCGTTAATGGTCGGTCGAGACGAAGTTGATGTCCGGATTACTCTCGATAAAGTTTACCAACAGCTCGGTCGAGGCAAACGAGTATTTTTTGGACTGCAGACGTATCGTGTACGGCTTCCAGGTCTCGACATTGATAAATCGGTAGTAGCCGAAATTATTTGTCATCGCGTAGCGAACGTTGCCCAGGCCGTCGGTCAGGCTGACAAGCACGCGATCAGCCCCGAGATTCCGCGGGGTGCGGATCCTGCCCTTGAGGGTCTCGAAGGTCGCCGGGCCTTCGGCAAGGGTAAATGCCGCAAATGACGTGACGCCCGGTACCGTCGTGCGGTTGGTCGCGATGACCGTCGACGAAGGCAGCAGCTGAGCATTGCCGCCCCCGATCAAGTAAGCGCGATAACGGCCTTCGATCCCGACGACCTCAGTATCCTGATAATTAAATGTGAGATCGGCCTGTGTAATGCCGGTGCCGGTCGTGTTCCACCAACGCTGCATCCGATTTGCCGGTAATCCGGCCGCCGCACCCGCATATGCACCCGTTTTCGGCTCGACCATAAACGTACCGCTGCCGGCTGCGCCCGATAATTCGACGGGGACGTACAGCCCGTTCGAGCCCACCGGGAAACGATAAACGCCGGTGCGGTCGACGCACCTCCGCAAAGGTGAGTTGATGAAGGTGCTCGTGCCGCCGCCCGCGATCGTCGTCGTTCGGCAGTCGGTAACATCAACCAGGCCGACACCGCTGATGCCGGTCCCGCCGAGCACCAGACTGCCGTTGACGGTCAGGGCCGCGAGGCCGACGATATTGCCGCCCGTGAGGTTGACGCTGCCGTTGACGATGACAGAACCGGGGCCGGCGAGCGAACCGTTGGTCAGGTCGAGCCGCCCGTTCACGGTCAGTGTCCTGCCGGCGGCGATCGTTAGCGTCCGGCCGCCGGTCACCACCAGATCGGTGAGCGTCACATCGGCCGACGAGATCACCGCGTTGCCCGAAACGACGGTCACCGTGCCGTTGAACGGCGGTATCGTACCGTTTGCCCAATTGCCCGGCGTGTGCCAGTCAGAACTTGTAGATGCGGTCCATACCGTATTTCTATACCTGGCGAAATACGGCGACGCATTGCAGCCCGCTGTAGTGAACGCACCGCCCACCAGGATGTCTCCGCCGGTAGATACGATCGACGAAGCATCGCCGTTCAATCCGGTGCCGAGAGGGGACCAGGCGGTGCCGTTCCACCTCGCGATGCGGTCGGCCGGGCCGCCGCCGGCGACGGTGAAATCGCCGATCGCTATCAATTCGTTTCCCGCGGCCGCAAGGCGCACGCCGCCAAGTTGGCCGGTCGGGCTCGGCAGTCCTCCGCCGAGAGCGGACCACGACGTGCCGTTCCATTTGGCGATCCGGTTGACGGTCGTGCCATTGATCGACGTAAATCCTCCGGCGACATACACGTCCGAACCCAAAACGGCGACCGAACTTACTCCGCGATCACCGAGATCGGCTCCGAGCTGCGTCCACGAGGTCCCGTCATATTTGGAAAAATACGCCGGGTTGGCGATGGTCGTCGTCGGGACGCCGACATAGAGATCGTTGCCCATAAAGGACATACTGACGACCGTGTTTGGCAATATCGCCGAATCGAGTCCGGCCCAGGCGGTCCCGTTCCACTTTGCGACGCGGTTTGCCGCCGCGCCGCCGGCCGTTGTAAAACCGCCGCCGACATAGACATCTTCGCCCCTGACGATTATCGCTGTCACCGACGAGTTGACGCCGGTTCCCAACGCAGACCAAGCGGTCCCGTTCCAGACGGCGATGTTATTTGCGTTTACGCCGCCTATGTTCGTGAAACTTCCGCCGGCATATACCTTGTCGCCCGCGACCGCGATCGCGTTGACAGACCCGTTCGCGGCGGTGACGCCGGTTCCGAGCGCCGACCATGAATTTGCGACACTGTTCCACTTAGCGATCTTATTAACGGTAAGGGTGCCGGCCGAGGTGAAGGACCCGCCGACGTAGATGTCATTACCCGAAACGGCGATCGCACTTGCCGCACTGTCGATACCGGTTCCGGAGAATGCCGACCAGGTCCCGGCGGCATATCTCGAAATGTTTCGGGCACCCTGACCGCCGGCCGTGGTGAAATTACCACCGACATAGAGCGTGTTATCGATGGTCGCGAGAGCCATCACCGTTTCGCTGACGCTGGTGCCGCCGGAAACCCCGCTGCCGACGCCCGTCCACGTCGTACCGTTCCATTTAGCCAGATGATTGAAGGTATTTGGCGGATCGGGCAGATAACCGCCGGCATAGAGATCGCCATTGTAAACGGCGACCGCGTTAACGATACCGTTCGAGAAAAAGCCCAGCCTCGTCCACGTCGTGCCGTCAAACTTTGCAACGTGAGAATTTTGTTGTCCCGTGAGGATGATAGAACCGCCGACGTACATATCGCTCCCGGAAAACGTGATCGAGGTGACGTTCGTGTTTGCCGCGGTCCCGAGTTCGGTCCAGGACGAGCCGTCCCATTTAACGATGCCGACACTCGGCCCGGCCGTCACGGCGACAAAGCCGCCCGCGTAAAGCGCTCCGCCTGAAACGACCAGCGACCTGATCTCGCCCGCGGCGATCGGGAGAGCTGAATATGCTGAGCCGTCCCATTTGACTATGCCGGACGCAGGCGAGCCGTCCGCGGTGTTAAAACTTCCACCGATATAAACATTACCGCCATAAACCGCAACTGAGCGAACGACGTGCGTTCCGCCGCCGAGGCCGTTGCCCATTCGCGTCCATGCGGTGCCGTCCCATTTGGCGACATTGCGGGCCATTCCGTCTGAAACGGCGACGTTAAAAGAGCCGCCGACGTAAACGTCATTACCGGAAACAGCGATCGCGTTAATCCGGCCATTGATACCTGAGCCGAGAGCTGACCACGCCGTGCCGTTCCATTTGGCGATGCCCTTTGCCGGAATGCCCTGTATCGATGAAAATTCACCGCCGATGTAGATGTTTCCCAGCCCGTCCGACACAACCGCGTTGATCTGGTTATCGGCGCCGTTAGTGGTAAACGTCGTGTCCCAACCGTCGCTGCAGCCGGCCGGCAGAGCACCAGCCGCGATCAGCTTGTCGAGATCGGCTTCGCCCACTGTCCTGCCCGACTGCCCGGGCACGCTCGGCGCCGCGGCGATGAGTATCGACCAAAATATAACCAGCAAAACACGGTACTTGAGCGGCTTCATTTCAATATCTCCCGGTCGGCGCGAACAGATGTTAAGGAAGGACGTTATGAGACCAATATATCGCTCGCGGCAGGCCTGAGTCAATGAATCGGGCATATCAGGCGGTCCGATCCACCGCCGTAGGCAGCGGTTCTGTTACAATTACCGTATTTTGCGGGTTAGTTGTCAGACCCTCAAAAGAGGGAGTTACATTAAAGGATGAAAGACCAGAATTCGGGCAATTGGATGACTGAACGTGCTCACGCAGCCATGTTGGAGAACGGCTTCGAACCGGAGTTTTCGGCCGCGGTGATCGAACAGGTAAACGCCTTAGGCTCCGGCGGTCCGGCATTGCCGCAAACGTTGATCCGCGATATGCGGTCAACGCTCTGGTCGTCGATCGACAATGCAAGGTCGCGCGACCTTGATCAGATAGAGTGGGCCGAAATGCTGCCGAATGGCGATATACGGGTGCTCGTCGGCATTGCTGATGTAGATGCCGCCGTTGGAAAGGGCTCGCCGATCGATCGTCACGCTGCCCAAAATACGGTGACCGTCTATACCGAGAGCAAGATATTTCCGATGCTGCCCGAGGAACTTTCGACCGACCTCACATCACTTAACGAAGGGGTCGACCGCCTGGCGGTCGTAGCGGAAATGATCGTCAAGGACAATGGTGATGTGCCGCAGAGCACGTTCTTCCGTGCGCTTGTCCACAACTATGCCAAGCTGGCCTACGAGGACGTCGGCCCGTGGCTTGACGGCGTCGGCGAGGTGCCTGAAAAGGTCGTCCGGATCAACGGCCTGAGAGAACAGATCGAGGTGCAGCAGCAGGCGGCCGTCCGGCTGCAGAAATACCGGACGGCGAAGGGAGCTCTTGCGTTTGAATCGATCGAATCTGCGGCCGTGGTCGAGGACGGGCAGATCAAGGGGATCCGCTCGGTCGATCCGAATGCGGCGCGAAAGCTGATCGAAAATTTTATGGTCGCGGCGAATGTTGAAATGGCCGAATTCCTGGAAAACAGCAGGGAGCTGTCGCTGCGGCGTGTCGTTAAGACGCCTGAGCGTTGGGACGGCATCAGGCGTATCGCGGCGGAGTACGGCGAGAGCCTGCCGGAGCAGCCAGATCAACCGTCACTCGCGGCATTTCTGGAAAAACGCCGCAATGCTGATCCCGAACATTTCCCGGACCTCTCACTGTCGGTCATCAAGCTGATAGGCAGCGGTGAGTATGTCGTCCAACGTGTCGGCGAGGACGCCGGCGGGCATTTTGGACTCGCGGTCAATGATTACGCTCATTCGACCGCACCCAATCGGCGTTTTACCGATATCGTCGTCCAACGGCTGGTCAAGGCCGTCATTGAAAATGGGCCGTCGCCGTACACGGCTGAGGAACTTGACGCGATCGCTGAGCACGCCAATCTGCAGGAGCGGGCCGCTCGCAAGGTCGAACGCAAGATGCGTAAGATCGTCGCCGCAACGGTGATGCAAAGACATATCGGCGAGACGTTTCAGGCGATCGTCACCGGCGATACATCGGCCGGCGTTTTTGCCAGGATACTGAGGCCGCCGGTCGACGGCCGTATCGTAAGGGGCGAGCAGCGGCTGGATGTCGGCGATAAGGTCACGGTACGGCTGCTGTCGGCGAACCCGCATAACGGTTTTATCGACTTTGCGGCGATCTAACGGAAATTGCCGAGGGTTTCAACTCGCGTTCAAATTGGCTAAGATGAATGTAGAGGTAAATATATGTCCACCGAGAAAGAACACAGGCCCGGTTTGAAAGACAGCATCACCGGCCTCGGACAGAAGATAATTGGCGAGATCGAAACGATCGGCGGCGTGCTGACGGGCGACCCGAACACCCAGGCCGAGGGCGAGTTTAACGTCGAGGTCGGCGATATTCGCGAGGATCTGGAAGAAACTGGTGTCGAAGCCGACGAAGAATGAAACCCGCAACAGAAATGAAAAAATTTGTGCTTCCCCGGAGAATGCAGGGGCTGCAGCCGACGCTAATTCGTCAATTTTTCGAGCGCGCGCTGCCCGGATCGATCAATTTCGGACTTGGCGAGCCTGATCTGCCGACGCCGCAGTTTCTCCGCGACGAGGCGGCCCGTATTTCTGCCGATGAGCAGAACGGCTATACGTCGCACCCGGGCCTGCCGGCTCTTCGCGACAAGATCGCCGAACAGTATCCGCACCTCGAACTGCCGCGGACGGGTGTCGTTGTGACCTGCGGCTCGCAGGAGGCGATGACCGACGCGTTTATGTGTGTGATCGACGAGGGCGACGAAGTGCTGCTGCCCGACCCGAGCTTTCCGGCGTACGACGCCTGTACGCGCATCGCCCAGGGTGTTCCGGTGTATTACAAGATGCCGGCGGAGGGTGATTTCGCGTTTGATATTGAAAATTTCAAAGCTCAGATCACCGATCGGACCAAAGCGGCGGTCGTCATTTCACCGTCAAATCCGACGGGCAAGATAATGACCGAACAGAACCTTCGCGATATTGCCGCGGCACTCGAAGGCACGGGCATCTGGTTGATCTCGGACGAGATCTACAGCGATCTGTATTTCGGCGAACGGCCGCACTCGGCGAGCGAGTTTTACGACAAGACGATCATCGTCAGCGGGCTTTCCAAGTCGTTGTCGATGACCGGTTGGCGGCTCGGTTGGGCGGCCTGTAAGGACGCCGAGGTCATCAACGCCATCCAGGTGCTGCACGGCTTTAACACGGTCTGTACATCGACCATCACGCAAAAAGCGTCTCTCATAGCCTGGAGCGATGAGGCCGAGGCGGCGAAGCAGTACGCCCGCGAGGTCTATAAGGCCCGCGGCGAATTTCTCGTCAATTTGTTTGAGACGGAACTCGGTCTGCACGCGACGTCGCCCGAAGGTGCGTTTTATACGATGCTGGACGTGCGTAGCTTAGGTGACGACATCGAGGTCGCCGAAAAATGTCTGCAAAACCGCGTCGTGACCGTCCCGGGCGTTGCATTCGGTCCGGAAGCGAAAGGATTTCTGCGGATCTCATTCTGCAACACCGAGGAAAAGATGGCCGAGGGCGTGAGGCGGATGAAAGAGGCCCTGATCGCGTAAAAGGGAATAATTCAAAAGTGAAAAGATACAGAGTAGGAATTTTGGGTGCGACCGGCACTGTCGGGCAGCGATTTGCACAGCTTTTGGAGCATCATCCGCAGTTTGAGATAACTGCGATGGCGGCGTCCGATCGTTCGGTCGGGAAGCCGTATTCTGAGGCCTGTGCGTGGAAATTGCCGGGCAACATTCCCGCAAATGTCCGCGACATCGTCGTCCAGCCGATCGAGCCTCCGCTTGATTGCGATATTGTATTCTCGAGTCTGCCGGGCAGTATCGCCCGCGAGACCGAACTGGCATTCGCCAGGGCCGGTTATCCCGTCATCTCTAATTCGTCGGTCTATCGTATGGACGAAGATGTGCCGCTGCTGATCGCCGAGGTCAACCACGATCACGTCGGGCTGATCGAAAAGCAACGTGAACGACGCGGTTTCGGCACGGGCTTTATCGTCACCAATCCGAACTGTGCGGTCGTCTCTTTCGCTCCGCCGCTCGCCGCTTTGCACCGCAAATTCGGCATCGAATCGTGCGTGGTAACGACGCTGCAGGCGATCTCAGGTGCAGGTTATCCGGGCGTTGCGTCGATGGATATCACCGACAACGTGTTTCCGTACATCGCCGGCGAAGAGCCAAAGGTCGAGATCGAAGCGCAAAAGATATTAGGCGTGATGACGGCGAACGGCATCGAAAAGGCTGATTTTGCGGTCTCGGCACAGTGTTTCCGCGTCAACGTTGTCGATGGCCACATGGTCTCGGTCCGCGTCGACCTGAAAGAAACCGCTACGCTCGAAGAGGTCGTCGCCGCGATGCGCGAGTTTCCTTCGCTCGATCTTTATTCGTCGCCGTCGCAGTTTATCGAAGTCACCGACGAGCCTTCGCGACCACAAACACGCCTCGACCGCGACGCGGGGCAAGGCATGACCATCACCGTCGGCCGCGTCTTTCCCGATACAGTTTTCGACTACAAATTCGTCAGCCTCAGTCACAACACGGTTCGTGGTGCTGCAGGTTCGGCGGTGCTGAATGCAGAGCTACTGATACAGAAAGGAATCATCTAATTGAACGAAAGCCCGTCAAGTAAGAGCTTTGTCAGCCGCGTTTTGATCGCGGTGGCGGTAGTGTGTCTTGTGTTGTTGGGGCTGTCGCTGGTTTATTTTACTTTTGACATCATATTGCTGATATTCGCGGCGGCGTTGCTGGCGATATTTTTGCATGGGCTGGCCGATATTCTTCGGCGTTGGGTGCCGCTGGGCGAAGGTTGGCTGGTGTTGATCGTGGCGGTTTTGCTGCTGTTGATCGTTGCCGGTGCGGTCGCTTTGCTGGCACCGAGCGTGGCTGAGCAGGTTCGGCTTTTGCGGGTTGAGATACCAAAATCGGCTCAGGGCGTGGGGCAGTATTTGTCGCAATTCGGTTGGGGACGCACCTTGATCGAACAGATGCCGGGCATAGACTATGTAATGACTAAGCTCGATGCGGCGAGTGTCGCTTCGCAGGTTGGCGGCATCTTTTCGACGACGCTTGGGGCGTTGGGCAATATCGCCGTGACGATATTGCTCGCGATCTATCTCGCCAGCGAGCCGCGGTTTTACGTTCAAGGCTTTATTCGATTCTTTCCGATACCTAAACGAGAACGCGTACGCGAGGTGCTCGATGCGATATATGAAACACTGCGTTGGTGGCTGATCGGCAAGGCGGCGTCGATGCTGTTTATCGGTGTGCTGACGTGGATCGGGCTGTCGATATTGGGCGTGCCGCTGGCGTTGACGCTTGGGCTGATCGCGGGTCTGCTGTCGTTCATTCCAAATTTCGGACCTATACTGTCGGCGATACCGGCGATACTGCTGGCGTTCATCGATAGTCCGATCAGTGCGGTTTACGTGCTCGGCCTCTACGGCGGCGTGCAGGTCATCGAATCAAACGTCGTCACGCCCATTATCGAACGCGAAACCGTCGAGCTCGCACCAGCCCTAACTATCATCTTCCAACTCGCCCTCGGAGCCATGATCGGCGGCCTCGGCCTAGTCCTAGCCACACCACTCCTTGCCATGATCGTCGTCATAGTAAAAATGGTCTATTTCGAAGACGTCCTAGGCGACAAAGAACCCCCGATCGAAGCCGCGACGGGAGAAGTTCCTGCTTAAACATTAAATTTAGGGCTCGTGTCCTGAGACGTCATGTTGGTGAACGTAAATGTCACGCCGTTGCGCTCGCACGTCATACTAGTGCGCAGGAATGTCACGGCTGTGCGCATGTTTGTCATGCTAGAGCGCGTCGGCGTTTTGGTGTTGTGAATGTGTGACTTACGAGTGCGGACGGAATGCTTGCCAATGAAAAGACGCGTCGCTTTGTTGTTTCGACGCGTCTTTGTTTTGGTTTAGAACGACAATTCTTAGAGGCCGCGCGGCTTGGTAAATTTTAGGCCGCTGATCTGTTTGTACTGCGGCGAGCCTTGGCCGTAAAGAGACTTCACGTAGAGCTTAACGAGTTTGGCGAGCTCGAAGATACTTGTCGCGTCTGTGTAGAGAACATTGTTGCGGTCGATACGATTGTTGCTGAGCGTGGTGATGCTGTTCGTAACGGCGGTGTTGGCGGCTTTCATCGCGGCGGATTTGGCCTGCATCGCGGCGACGGTCAGGTCGGCTTCGTTTGGCGTGAACTGAGGCGTGTTGATGCAAAGCTCGATGGCGGCGTCAAAATGCTCGACGACTTGCGTGTAACTGCGTTGCGAAACTGAGTTGTGTGCGGCTTCGTTTTCGGGCGTATTTGGGTCGTCGATCTCGATCTTGCCTTTTCTCGCACCTTTGACCTTTCGTGCAAACCCTTTCATGTCTTCAATTGCATTAGGAGCCGCTCCACACGAAGCATATGAAGCACTTAAACGAGTCATGAACTTACCGATGCCTTGAAACTCACCTTCACGGCTGTTTACCTGAACTTTCCAACCGATCAAACCGGTGGTCACACCATCGATCATGCCCTGAGCCGAAGCCAACGCCGCAGTTAAATTTGCCAAACTGATCGCCCCATTTGCCGGCTTATAATCGCCACCATAGCCCGTCACATACGAGATCATCGTCTCAAAATTAGCAACATTCTTAGCATGCCCAGTCTCAGCCATAGTTTTTAGTCTCCTTTTGTGGTCGAAACGGACAACAAAAAAAGCTAAGAGCGGCTGTCCGATATTAGAATTGTTTGAATTAGAACAGCCAGAATTTAATTCAGGATTGAAAGTTTGTCAAATTTGACGCGATAGATTTTGTGTCAATTGAATTAGCTCAATTTTCTTGACTTCTACGGCTAATGGTTATAACTTCGCGATATCAGTAATTGTATTGCCATTTAGTTGCCATTTTGCGAATAGAGCGGAGTACTCTCAATGACCTCCAATCCGCATACTAGATTTCCTGTAATTCATCAGCGGTTATTCGTTTGTTTGACCGAGTGCGTCGAGTCATTTCTTTCTGTCATTAAGCGAAAAGGACGAATAGTTGCGCATTTTAATTTAAATTTAGGGAAGTACCCAACAATGAGAGTTTCTAGATTCTTCTTTTTATTTGGCTTGATTTTTCTCGCTTGCATATGCTCTCCAGCGAGTCTTTCTGCAGCTACACTTGTAGTTTCGAGCAATGTTGATTCGACGGACGGAACCTGCGATATCAGTTGCAGTCTCCGAGATGCTGTCAGTGCTGCAAACGACGGTGACACGATCACCTTTGGAGCTCAGTTCAACTCTCCGACCACAATTACACTGCTTCAGGGCCAAATACTCATAGCCAAAAGTCTGACAATAGCCGGACCGGGCAGCAACACTCTAACAATCAGCGGAAACAACGCCGGACGAATCTTTAGAATCTCCGACGGAGCGGTTGTTTCACTAAGCGGAATGACTCTAAGAGACGGTCGCATCGGCGCTAACGCAAACGATGTATTTGGCGGTGGAATTTGGGTAACGGACAGTACACTGACGGCAACGAATATGGTGCTTCGGAATAATACTGCTCGGTTTTCAAGTACAAATCCAACGATTACGCTTGGTTTCGGTGGTGCGATTGCAATGTCGAACAGTGTATTGACAGTAAACGCTTCTACTATTATCGCCAATTCTGGTGAAAGGTCTGGTGGAATCTATTCGATCAATGGAGTAGTTTCCATTACCAGTTCCACCATAGCGTCCAATACTGGAATTGGTTTGGCTGGAGATGGTGACGATACCATCAGCATCGCCACATCAAATATCTATGGAAATCAAATTGGAGTATTCGGAGACCGAAATGCGAGGATCTCGATCAATGTTTCCAGTATCCACAATAACGAATTAGGCGTTTCCAATTCAGGCGGAACGCTCCAAGTTGATCGTAGCAATATCGAAAATAATTGCTGTGCTGGAGGTCTCTTGAATAGCGGAATTGCAAGTATTCGAAGAACTCGCATCCGAAATAATACCCGAAGTAGTTTTCCAGTCCCCTCTGGCGGCGGAATTTATAACGATGGGACGCTAAACATCATTGACTCAACAATATCTGGTAATAATGCGACCGCGTCTGGCGCCGGCATCTACAATACGGGAAGACTTTTCCTAACTAACTCTACGATTAGTGGAAACACCGTTTCAACCGGTCGCGGTGGGGCGATTTTTAACAATCTAAATGGCTATGTAATCTTGACCAACGCAACCATTGCAAATAATTTTGCTAGCGCAATAGGCGGCGGTTTATCAATTGAGACTTCGGCCACAGCCATCGTTCGTAATTCTATTATTGCAAGTAATACGATTGATGGCGGGATGATGGACGTGCAAGGAACAGTTTCTTCTCAAGGATTCAATTTAATTAGTAATACGCAAGGCAGTGCTGGATGGTTGTCTTCTGACTTGCTCAATCGAAATGCGTTACTGGCACCGCTCGGAAATAATGGAGGATCGACGCCGACGCACGGATTAATTCCCACTAGCCCTGCGATTAATGCGGCAAGCAATGCTTTGGCAATTGATCCATTTACCGGCAATACGTTGGCCTGGGATCAGCGAGGCTTTGGATTTGGACGAGCAATTGGTGGCGGTCAAGGTATCGGTCTCACTGACATTGGTTCATACGAATCGAATATCTCTGAATCGGCAGTTTCGCTCAGTGGACGAATCCTAACTTCAAATGGCACAGGGGTTTCTAGAGCGAAGGTTTCTTTAGCTGATTCAAACGGAGCAATCGTCACGGTATTGTCGAGTTCATTTGGATACTACCGATTTACCGGACTGGTACCGGGAATGTCGTATACGATGTCCGTCTCACACAAATCATACAACTTTGGTTCACCTCAATTGATAACTCTCGACACAAATAGAAGTGATTTCAACGTTTACGCGATTCCTTAGGCTCATTCGGTTAAGTTTCTTAGACAATAGGAGTATGAAATGAAAAAAGTAATGGTTCCCGCACTGATAGTGCTTATCACAATTTCGGTCATTGCAGGTGTTTATGTTCTCCGAAATTCCAATTCATCAAGCAGTGAAGTTTCGATAAGTTCTTCAAGCGACATTGTCGCTTTACCCACAAAAGATAACGAAAAACTTAGTGGTGCTGAACTTGCTTACAAATAACGCGCCCTAGCTTGGAAAGATTCAAACGGAAATATTCCCGTCAATGGTATTTCTCAAGGAATCGCTCAGCGCGATTCGTATCTGGCTCAACATAGGGTGAATGAACGCTATCCGGCTGGTGTCATTGCTAACTTTGTTTGGGAGAGCAGAGGGCCACAGAATGTCGGTGGACGGACTCGTTCAATTGTAATCCACCCTACTCAAACAAACATAATGTGGGCAGCTGCCGCAGGTGGCGGTGTTTGGAAAAGCACCGATGGTGGAGAAAATTGGACAGCTCCTCATAGTACGATGATGAACTACGCTATCGGTGCATTGACACTTGATCCAAACAACGCCGATGTTCTGTATGCAGGAACTGGCGAGGGGCCGTTGCACGGTGGTGGAATTTATAAATCAGAAAACGGTGGATTGAGTTGGAGGCTTCTCGAAGGGACAATTCCACAAAGTAACGAAACATTCTCTCGAATAAATCGAATCGCAGTTGCTCCTGGGAATAGTAATCTGATCCTTGTTGCGACCCGTGGAGGAATCTTCCGTTCGGTGACAGCAGGAGAAGGAAGTGTTTCATCCTGGAATCCGGTAATGGCTGGTGGAAATCGATATGTTTCGTTGCATGTTTCGTTCGACCCTCAGAATGCTTCAAAGGCGATAGCTGAGATAATGGATTACGAATTTTCTCCAGCGAATAGTTGGTATCATAAGGCGATTTATTCGACCGACGGAGGTGTTACTTGGAATGACTCAACACGAGATTCGAGTGAATTCAGAATTTATGAGGCCTACACTCGGATCGATTTTTCGTATTCCAAGACAGAACCAAATATTGTTTACGCTATTAATCCCCTTCCATGCTCGACTAATCCGGCAGACGCTAGAATCAGTCGTTCGACGGATGGCGGACAGACTTTTTCCAGCCGTGCAACGACGATGATTAATCCCCGTGCATGCCCACCCAACCCTCATATTCCAGGTTCAGACCATGAAATCTCGGCGTCTGATTATCATACTGCTCTTTGGGTTTCACCATCTGATTCTAATTTTGTACTTGCAGGTGGCTACTCTCTGCATAAGAGCACAGATGGGGGCAATACAGTTGCTCAAATTACGGATGGTTATATCACTACCGTACAACCTCATGTCGATTTTCATTGTGTTGTCCCCGATCCTGCATTTAATGGAACTACAAACAAAGCGGTCTATGTCTGTACGGACGGAGGAATTTATCGAACAAATGACATTACGACGGCCAATAAGTTCGGCTCTGGCGGGTGGCAAAGAAAAGATTTTAACTATCAGACAGCTCAATATTATGGCGCATCAGGTCATGGTCCAACCGGTCTGATTTATGGGGGCACGCAGGATAATGCCACGCTGCGAACACCATCCGGAAGTCAACTCGCGACATGGACATACGGTGGGGATGGAGGGTTTTCGGCTATTGATCCGTCTGATCCGAATTATTGTTACGGTGAGCATATTTTCTTGAGCCTTCATAGGACTAACAACTGCAATGCTCCAAACCCTTCAACTCAGCTCATTAATTCTGGGATTACGGATGTTGGAGCTGGGCGCGCTAGTTTCATTGCACCCTTTATTCTAGACCCTAATGAACCCCAGCGAATCCTTGCTGGAGCCTCATCGCTGTGGCGTTCCAATAACGTTCGGAGTTCCGTGCCGACGTGGTCGAAGATGAAAGATAATCTAAACCAAGATATTCGAATCACCGCGATTGCAGTTGCACAGGGAAACCCGGCTCTCGCTTGGACAAGTGAGCAACTAAATTCTGGCAACGATTCAATTCGGGAAGGCAGGCTTTACAAGACGACAAATGCTCTCGATTCTAACCCAACATGGATAACAATTGATGACAATGTGAATGTAGATCCTTTGCCTAATCGGTTTATAACAAGAATCTTGGTAGACAGATTTGATTCTTCGAAGGTTTACGTGGCTTTTGGTGGCTTCACCGATGGAAACCTTTGGAAGACAAGTGATGGTGGAACTACATGGCAGGATATAACTGGCAGCGGTCTTCCAAACGTCCCAATTCGTGGAATTACGCAGCATCCAAGTGATGCTAACAAGCTTTATCTCGGCACCGAGATCGGAGTTTATACCACTATCAACGGTGGTTCCAGTTGGTCACCGGTTTTGGATGGTCCGTCAAATGTTTCAGTCGATGAAATCACCTTCATGAGCGGGAACAATACTCTTCTCGCCGCCACTCATGGACGCGGCGTCTGGATCACAAACACAGATGTAACGGTAGTTAACAACACCGCTCCGTATGATTTCGATGGCGACAATAAGACTGATCTTTCAATATTCAGACCGACTCCAGCGGAATGGTGGTACACGCGTAGCATTGACGGCGGGAGTAGAGCCTTTCAGTTCGGATTGTCGACAGACACATTGGTTCCGGGGGATTTCTCAGGCGACGGTAAGGCAGACGTTGCAATCTGGCGACCTTCAAATGGAAACTGGTACGTCTTGCGAAGCGAGGACATTACTTTCTTTGCATTTCCGTTTGGAACAAATAATGATGTTCCAGCTCCGGCGGATTTTGACGGTGACGGAAAGTTTGACGCGGCTGTATTTCGACCTTCCACAGCAACGTGGTACATAAGCAACTCCTCTAACGGAAGTACTACTTTTCGGCAGTTTGGACTTTCAACTGATCGTCCGGTTCCCGCCGATTTCGATGCCGACGGACATGCAGACCTAGCCATTTTCCGGCCAAGCGTTTCCGAGTGGTGGGTTTTGCAAGCTTTGGGAACTGAGCAAGAAAATCTATTGGCCTTTCAGTTTGGGACGTCCGGCGACAAGACGGTTCAAGGTGACTACACTGGCGACGGAAAGGCCGATGCTGCGATATTCAGGCCATCAAATGGGTATTGGTACATTCAACGAAGCGAGGATTTTTCCTACTACTCCGTTCCTTTCGGTACAACGGGAGATATTCCTGCTCCGGGAGATTATGATGGCGACGCCAAGTTTGATACTGCGGTCTTTCGTCCTTCGACGGCGACGTGGTATGCACAGCGTACAACTGCTGGAACATTGATTCAACAATTTGGCTTATCTTCGGATGTGCCTGTTCCTAATGCGTACGTAAGGTGATCAACTTGCATCCTTAGTCATATCCTATAAATTAACGAGCTGCGAGCAGAAATGCTTGTAGCTCGTTTTATGTACTGAACACGACCGCATTATCCAAACCGCTACTGACATCGCGGTGATTATACAATAAAATGGAATTACATGATCGAGAGATATACATTGCCGGAGATGGGGGCTGTTT
>CALDGX010000227.1 GCA_937941715.1 uncultured Chloracidobacterium sp.
TCGAAGGTGCCCGCAAAAATCTCGCTGCCGAACTTCCCGGCTGGGATTTCGAAAAGGTCCGGGCCGACGCCAAGGCGGCGTGGAACAAGGAGTTGTCAAAGATAGAAGTTTCGGGCGGGACTGACGCTCAGACGACCACGCTTTACACCGCTTTGTATCACACAATGGTCCAGCCGAACATCTTTAACGATGTCGATGGCAAGTATCTGGGCATGGACAAGAAAGTGCACTCGTTGCGGAGTGCGGACACTCCTGTCCGCATGAGTGCCGCTTCGGCACAAAAAAAACCTCTCGCCGGAGGAACCGGCGATGCGGACAAGAGTGTCCGCACTCCGTCCGAGCAGTACACCGTTTTCTCGCTCTGGGACACCTTTCGGGCTGCGCATCCGCTTTACACGATCATCGACCAAGAGCGGACGGTCGATTTTATCAATACGTTTATCCGCCAATATGAACAGGGCGGGCGGCTGCCGGTTTGGGAGCTGGCGGCGAACGAGACGGACTGTATGATCGGCTATCATTCGGTTTCGGTCATCGCCGACGCGATGGCAAAAGGCATAAAAGGTTTTGACTACGAAAAAGCCTACGCCGCTGCCAAACACTCAGCCGAACTCGACCAATTTGGCCTCGAAGGCTACAAAAAACGCGGCTACATCTCGATGGAAGACGAAAATGAATCCGTCTCGCGAACGATGGAATACGCGTATGACGACTGGTGCATCGCGCAGATGGCATCATTACTTCGTCGCGAACGAGAAGCGAAAACAAAGGTAGGGTTTAGCACTGGCTGGGACGATAAGTACATAGGAGAAAAGGAACAGGATGAAAAAATCTACCTCCAGCGTGCCCGCTATTTTGAAAATCTCTTCGACTCAAAAACAGGCTTTTTCCGTCCAAAGAAGAACGGCGGTTTTGTCGAACCGTTTGCTCCGAATGAGGTCACGTTCGGGTTCACCGAGGGCAACTCGTGGCAGTATTCGTTCTTTGTGCCGCAGGACGTGACGCGTCTCGAACAGTTGATGGGCGGCCGTGAGAAATTCGTTGCAAAACTGGATGAACTCTTTACGACCGACCAGAAACTCGCCGGCCGCGAACAGGCCGACCTGACGGGCCTTATCGGACAATACGCACACGGCAACGAACCTTCGCACCACATCGCTTATCTTTATAACTATGCACATCAGCCGTGGAAGACGCAGAAGCTCGTGCGGCAGATAATGGACGAATTCTATAAACCCGAACCGGACGGCCTGATCGGCAACGAGGACTGCGGCCAGATGTCGGCGTGGTACGTATTGAGTGCAAGCGGCTTTTATCCGGTAGCACCCGGTGATGGAGTCTACGCGTTCGGCACCCCGCTCTTTCCCGAAATGACATATAAGCTTGAAAACGGAAAGACGTTCACGATAAGGGCGAAGAACGTTTCGGCAAAGAACAGCTACATCCTCAATGCGAAACTAAACGGCGCGCCATACAAAAAGGCATTTCTAACTCACGCCGACCTAATGAAAGGCGGCGTACTCGAGTTTGCGATGATCGATCAGCCGGTCAACACAGCATTTAACGAGTTTCCCGTATCGTCGATCGGTCTTAATACGGTGGCTGTACCGGTCATCACCGGCGAGCGGACCTTTGCCGACAGTACGAACGTAACGATCGCAACATTGACGCCAAACACGAAGATCTATTACACAACCGACGGCACTTTGCCGACAAAAGACTCGACGCTATACACCGCACCATTTGCGGTCGGGCGGACCATGACGATCAATGCGGTCGCTATGAGTGCCGACGGAACAAAGAGCTTTCCGGCCGAGGCAAGCCTACGTAAGCGCCCCAACGACTGGACCGTAAAGGTGATCTCACCGTACAGCACCCAGTACACCGGCGGCGGCGATCAGGCTATCGTTGACGGCATCCGCGGGACGGTGAATTTTGCGAGCGGCGAGTGGCAGGGCGTGCAGGGCAAGACGTACGAGGCCGTCGTCGACCTGCAGCGTGAGACTCAGATCTCGGAACTCGGCGGCAGCTTTCTACAGGTCGCGGGTCCGTGGATATGGATGCCCGACCGCGTCGAGTTTGAAACGTCGTCGGACGGCGTCACCTTTAACAAAGC
>CALDGX010000228.1 GCA_937941715.1 uncultured Chloracidobacterium sp.
CGGCGGGCAGCCGCATGTAAAAAGGGCACTGCAGCGGCCGTGAGCCGTGTGCAATGCCCTTTATTATTGGCCGCAGCTTACCGTTTGGTGGTGCTGCGGAGTTCGCCGTTGATGATCGTGCCGATGCAGTGGGTCGTCCATTCGAGCGGGTCGCCGTCGTAGAGGGCGATGTCGGCGTCCTTGCCCACGGCCAGCGAGCCGATGCGTTTGTCGAGCCCGAGCAGCTTGGCCGCGTCGATCGTGATCAGTGCGAGAGCGTCGGCGGGCGAGAGGCCGTTCTGGGCCGCCATACCGGCTTCGTAAAGCACGACGCGCGTCTTCGGCACATAGCCCTCGTAACCGCTCTGGAGTGCGACGGGCACGCCCGCGGCCTTGAGCTTGGCGGCCGTTTCCATCGACATTCCCTCGGTATCGCCGCCGGCACGGCCCATCGTCGGGTGGACGATGACCGAAACGCCGGCCGCCTTGATGTCGTTCAACACGAGTTGGGCGTCGGCGGCACCGTCAAGGATGATGCGGACGCCGAACTCCTTGGCGAGCCGCAGGGCACTGATGATGTCCTGAGCCTTGTTGGCGTTGACGAGCAGCGGTATCTCGCCCTTGATGACCGATGCCATCGCCACCGACCGGACGTCACGGGCGGCGTCGGGCTTTTTGGCGGCTTCCTGAGCCTTGATGAGCTCGGCCCGCAGCATCGCGATCGCCTTGGCCCGCGTACCGGGCGATTTGCCTGCACCGGCGAGGCCGCTGTTGCCGAGCGTGACGACGACCGCCGAGGTCGGCACGATGACGGCTTCGTCAACCGTCTTGCCCCACGTTTTAGCGATCATCATCTGTCCGGGCACGAGTGCCGAAGGCTGATGGCCGGTGTTGATGGTCGTCACGCCAAACTCGCGGACCCATTCGATAAGCCGTTCGTTAGGATCATAGGCGTCAGTCGCACGCAGTTCCGGCTGGAACGGGCCGCTGCCGTCGAGAGCCATCTGGTCGTGCGGTTGATTGAGATAGCCGTTGAGGCCGATGACCGTGCGGGCGTCGATCAGCCCCGGCGTGACCACCGCGGCCGTAATGACACGGTAATTTGCGGGTATCGTGACCTTGTCCGCCGGCCCGACGGCCTCGATCTTGCCGTTATTGACGAGCACGACGCCATTTGTGATGGGTGTACCGGCCATCGTCCAGACCGTTTCGCCCTTGACGGCGATCTGGGCGGAGACGGAAGCGGCAAGGATCAACCACATAGCGCACAGAGAGCACATAGCGAGGAGGCTTTTCATAACATTCAGCTTTTTAGCATTTACGTTTTGATCGAAGTACATTTAGTTGTCACCTCCCATATCTCCGTCGAAGCAGTCGATGTGCATCGTGCGGTCGGTCGTGGCCCCGTTGCCGCCGACCTGGATCAGATAATCGGCCGGATTTGAGCGGTCAAACACCTTTTTGCCTTCGACCCAGGTCTCGAGCACATGTGTGTAAATGCTCAGCGGATCGCCCGAGAGGACGATAAAGTCGGCGTCCTTGCCGACCTCGAGCGAACCGACGCGTTTGTCGAGGTCGAGCATCTTGGCGTTTGCCATCGTCAGGGCGTAGAGAGCTTTTTCACGCGACATACCCGCACGGACGGCCATCCCGCCGCTGCGAAGGAACCAACGCGAATCGGTGATGCCGTCATCGGTATGAAAACCGGTCAGCGCACCCGCCTTTTCGAGAGCCGCACCGTTGATGGCGTAAACATCCATCGTTTCGAGCTTGCCGCCCGGCGAGTCGATAAAGATGATCGACGCGGGCACCTTTGCCTTGGCGATCTCGTCGGCGACCTTCCACGCCTCGCTGACGTGCTGGAGCACGAGACGGAACCCGAACTCCTTTTGCAGCCGCAGGACAGTCATGATGTCGTCCGCCCGGTGCGTGTGAAAGTGGACCATGCGTTTGCCGTCGAGCGCCTCGACCAGAGCCTCCATCGCGAGGTCGCGGGCGGGCATCTTCGACGCGTCGCCGGCGGCCTTTTTGATCTTTTCGCGGTAGTCCTGCGCCTTGATGAACTGATCACGCACAAGCGCGGCCGACTTTGCCCGCGTACCGGGGAAGCTGCCGCCGCCGGGACGGATCGGGTTGGTGCCGTTGGCGAACTTGATGCCGCCCATATACTTGCCGGCGTCGTCGAGTATCAAAAGGTCGTCGACCTTTATGGCGTCGTCGCGGAGCTTGATATAGAGCGTCTGTCCGCTGTCGAGATGGCCGGAACCGGGCATGACGTTGACGGTCGTGAGGCCGCCGCTCTGCGCCCGCTGGATGCTCGACGAACGGACATTGAGGCCGTCGAGCAGCCTGACGTCGGGCTGGATCGGCGACGAACCGTCGGCGCCTGAGCCTTCGCCGATGTGGCTGTGCGTATCGACGAGGCCGGGCATTATGACCTTGCCCTTGGCGTCGACGACCATGACGTCGGCCGACAGTTTGACCGTACGAGCGTCACCGACCGCGACGATCTTGCCGTTCTGGACGACCAAGATGCCTTGTTCGATGGGTTCGCCGACGATCGGGATGATCTTTGCGTTGATATACGCGATCGGTCTTTGCTGAGCATCGGCCGCGACGGCAAAAAGGCCGGCGGCGATGATGCCGAGAACTAGCTTCTTCATTTATCGATCCCCTTTGAAATTGAATTTAGAGCGGTTTGTACTGATACGTTGCTATTTTTGGCGTCGCGTGTCAACGGCCGAGGTGAGATTTGGTCAGCTTTCGCCCGTGACCGGCAGCGTGACGGTAAAGATAGTGCCCGTCGGGACATTTGCCGCGACCTCGATACGCCCGCCGTGAGCCGTGACGATGCCGTAACAGACCGCGAGGCCGAGTCCCGTGCCCTGGCCGGCCGGCTTGGTGGTGTAGAACGGATCGAAGATCTGCTCGGCCGACCCGGCCTCGATGCCTTTGCCGGTGTCGGCGATCGTTATCATGACGTCACCGCCATTCGACGATACGCTGACGTTGAGCGTGCCTCCGTCGGGCATAGCGTCGCGTGCGTTGAGCAGCAGATTGAGTGCGACCTGCTGGATCTGGTCGGCGTCAGCATTGATCGCCGGCGGTCCGGCGGCGAGATCGGTCTCGACGGTGAGCCGCTTGAACGATTCGTCAAAGCTCGCCAGCCGTAGCGCCGCCGACACGACCTTTGACACATCGACCGCCGTTCGGGCCGCGGGCCTGGCACGCGCAAAATTGGTGAGGTCGCCGGTGACCTGGGTGATCCGCTTGATCTGAGCGCCGATGAGCAGGAGCTTTTCGCGGGCGTCGGGCGGCAGGTCGTCTTTCGCCTGCATCATCTGGATGAGCGACGAGATAGACGCCAGCGGATTGTTGACCTCATGGGCGACGCCGGCCGAGAGCGTGCCCATTGCGGCGAGCTTTTCGGTGCGGATGAGCTGGGCGTTGAGATGACGGAGCTGTTCGATGTCGGCGGCCATCTTGCGGCTCATCTCGTTAAATGAATCGGCGAGCAGCCCGATCTCGTCATTAGTGCGGCGCATATCGACCTCGGTGCCGTAACTGCCCTTGGCCACCTCAACGGCCGCGAGCGTGATCCGCTGGAGCGGACGCGAGATCGTCCGCAATATCAGCAGCACGAGCAAGAGGTTCGGGATGAGGGCCGAGATTACGCTGAAGACCAGATACCGCCGCCACGCCTCAGCGTCCATCCCGTTGCGAAACGCCCACCACGCGATCGGTATCTGAAAGAGCGCAAAGCTGATGATCGCGACCGACGCGATGCTCAGAGCGACCTTATACGTGATCGGGAAAAGACGAAACTGCGTCAGCGCCGACTGCAGCGAAAAGAGGCGGAAATTGAGCATCGCATACGCGAAGATCAGCACGCCCGGCAAGACGAACAACGCACTCAGCGGCAAAAGGTCGTAATAGCCGAAATAAGGAAGGACGATGTTCGCCAACGTCTTAAGTACGCCGGTGATGGCGAGCCCCCAAATGATCGCCCCGACCTGCTGGCCCGACTGGGTCCCGCGATACATACGGTATTTGCCGAACAGTACGGCCGCACCGTAGAAGTAAACAAAATAAACGTAAATGACGAACGCGTAGGCCAGCGGCGAGAGATCGATGACGAATCGGCCGTCCTCGAACCCGGCCCGATGCCACAGCAGGCCGAACGCCGCCGCGGGCACCAGAAAGATCGCCGGAGCGAACAATACGGCCGCCCGCTGCCGCGGGGTCCGCGCATTTTCGGGAAAGACCCATGCGAAAACGACCATCGCGAACTGCATCAACAGGGCGATCACAAAACTCGCGGCGACCCACCAGCCCGAGGCGCGGTCGATGGGGTAGAAATTCCAAAAGATCAGGTCCTTGGTGATCCAGATGGCGAGGAAAGCGATAAATGCCGCGAAGGTCTGGTGCGCGCGGTTGCGTGGGTTCGCCACAAAAACGTAAAACCCGAGCGTGACGAGCAGAAAAAGTGCAAAAAGGTGGAGCAGCACCAGCATTGGCTAGATAGTAAATCGTCAGCGAACGAATACAAAATCAAGCCTGCCGACTAGCGGAAGACAGTACCGAGAACGAACGAACAGATCGCCAGCGTTGTGCCGAGTGCGAGCGGCAGGAAGTGGCGTGTGTCGATGAGGCCGGCCCTGCGGACCGCGTAGTACGGCAACGCGAATGCGGGCAACGCCGCCATTCCGACCGCCCCGCCAAGTACGGCACCGAAGAACAATCCGACGACGAAGATGAAAATTCCGCCCGACCCGCCGGCGATGATCCCCCACAGAGCGCCGATCAACGCCAGCAGCGGCAGACGGAAACGCATCGGACGGGCCTCGAGCATATCCACCCAGCGGCCGATGACCTTGCCGAATGAATAACCCGAGGCCGCCGCGACGACAGTCGTCATCAGCATCATCAGATAGAGCACTGACGAAACGCCGCCCCGCGACGAAATGCTGAATGCCGTGAACATCGACGCCGGGACGAGCGACCCGATCATCAGGCCGTAATAGGCAAAGGCCTTTTCGGGTTTGAGCGGGCGGCTCATCGCCGCGGCCTCGGCCTCGATCGCGATTGTCGGGTAAAGCTTGTTTCGGCGGTCGGTCTCGGCGTTTGCCGCAATCAGTGCGGTGAGCCTGCGATCAAGCGATGCCGATTCGTCAGGTGTCAGTTCGCTATCGAATGATGTTGCGCCCCGGTACTCCATAATTCACCTTTGGAAATATCATCGGCCGCGAGAGAAGGCATTGCGGCGCGGCCGTAGGAGCCGCAAAGTCCGGCGGTCAGTTCGCCGTCAGATACTGCGTCGGCGGTCTCGAACGCGAGTCGGACGATCTCGTCGGGCGTTTGGCCCTTGGCGGCCACGCTCGCGATAAAATTGCTGAATTCGTCACGAGCCAATTCGCGGTGGCGGGCGAGCCGGCTTGCATTCCTGCGTGCAAGGCACATGGTCGCGAGCGTCACGTCGTCATGCCCGGTGACCTCAAATATCTCGGCCACGCCGTTGCCGGGTTCGCACGCACCCGAACGGGCAAGGCCCGTGTAACGCAAAAATGTGTCGCGAAACTCGAATACCCGCGGCGGCCCTTGATCAGCGTGGATGATCGCCTCAAAGCGGGTGCGGATCGCCGCCAAACGTTGATCTGTGTCGTCCGGCAGTTCCAGAAGCAGTTCGGACGACCGTGCGATGAGCCGGTAAAGCATCCGTCCGGCCGCGATCGGCCAAAGGATGAACCGGACGAAAACTCCGAATGCGGTAGCGAGGATCGAGCGGCCGGTACGCCGTTGAAGGTACTCGACGCCGAATGGTGCCCCGCATGCCAGATAAATGATCAATGTTTCGGAGAAATTCATCTGATAAGGCATTGGCAAATCGCGTTCCACACACCTTTTCTGTTACTATTGTTGTTACAAAAGAGTTAAATTTCAACAAAATCAGTCGTTTACGAATATTTTTGGAACAACCATCCCGACATTGACGTAATCTAACCGTTGGCAAATCGCAAAAATCGGTCGAAAATTTTGGCATTTTGCAAAAATGTTCGACACCCGTTTCGGCAGACCGGCTGATAGGCAAAAAGAAAATTTCCGGTCGTCAACATTTGTGGCATCGGAATTGCCATGAAATTAGCATCAGATCGAAAACGGATCGGTCAAGAACTCAAAAAATCGACAGATCGGGTAAAACTATACAAGGAGGAATCCAGTAATGAACGGCAAATCAAAGGTAAAGATCGTCAAAAGGGCTTCGGTCGCGGCAGCTGAACCGAAGATCGCAGGCGCCAAAGCGGCGCGTGTCGCGGCACGCGAAATGGTGTCAAATGTCACGGAATGGGTTACCGAGTTCAAATCGCGCAAAAGCGAGGAGACCAAGGCCGCCCTCGAACATCTTTTTGCAGTAAAGGCACAGCCGAACGAATCATAAAGCCTCAGATCGCGTCCGCAGCGGCGTGTCAGCAGCAATCATTTTCACAATTTATACAAGTATTTATTGACAGCCGGCTACGTCGGCTGTTTTTGTTTGGCCGCCCGTCAAGCGTCCGGCAATTTGCGGCACGGTGAGTTTCGCTGTTATTCTACGAGAACAGTTAACGCAATACGGAAAGAATAATATATGCGGGGAAAGGTTGCGATCGTAACAGGCGCAAGCAGCGGCATCGGCAAAGCGACAGCGGCTCTGTTGGCAAAAAATGGAGCAACGGTCGTGGCGGTCGGCCGTAACGAAAAGGAACTGCTCGCCCTTCGCGAGGGGCTGAAGACAAAAAAGGGCAGTATCCGCATTCATCTGGCGGACGTGACCGAGTTTTCGCAAATTGATCGAATGGTGTCGGAAACGGTGCAGAGTTTCGGTCAGATTGACATTTTGGTCAACTCGGCAGGCGTCATCAAGAGCGGGACCATCGAAAATACGACGATGGACGATTGGGACAAGATGATGAATCTCAACGTCAGGTCCGTGTTCAATCTCATTCAGAAATGCCTGCCCCACCTTGAGGCGGTCAAGGGGAACATCGTGAACGTTTCGAGCGTCGCCGGCACGCGCTCGTTTCCGGGCGTACTCGCGTACTGCGTGTCAAAGGCGGCCATCGATCAATTGACCCGCTGTACCGCGCTCGAACTTGGCCCCAAGGGCGTAAGGGTGAACGCGGTCAATCCGGGCGTCGTCGTGACCAACCTGCACCTTCGCGGTGGAATGGACGAGGAAGCCTATAAGGCGTTTCTGGCACACGCCAAGGATACACATCCCATCGGCCGGGCCGGAAAACCCGAGGAGGTCGCCGAACTCATCGCCTTTTTGGCTTCGGACAAGGCGGGATGGATCACCGGTGCGACGTATGAGATCGACGGCGGACGCGGACAGACCTGTGCCCGCTAGATTTAGTTTTTAGATCCTGGATTTGTTCAATGAAGGTCCAACTGCTGCCAAGCACGATCGAGACGGACGGCACCGCCGCCAGACGGCAGCATTTTTCCTGCATCGTTATCGATGACCGTGTGGCGGTCGATGCCGGTAGCCTGGCATTTGCCTGCAGCGATACTCAGCGACAGCAGATCCGCGACGTCATCGTCTCACACGTCCATCTCGACCACATCGCGGGATTGCCGCCGTTTATTGACGACCTGTATTCGACGCTCGTCGGGCCGGTCCGCATTCACGGTACGGCCGGTATGATCGACGCGCTTGAGACCCACATCTTTAATTGGACGATATATCCGCGATTTTCTGAATTGACCAACGCTCACGGCAAGGTGTTGGAATATGTGACATTTACGGGCGGACGCGAATTTAGCTGCGGGCACCTTTCGGTGACGCCGATCGCGGTCAATCACGTGCCCGAGAGCATGGGTTTTATCGTATCTGACGGA
The DNA here is from genome assembly GCA_937941715.1 of uncultured Chloracidobacterium sp. Lineage (GTDB taxonomy): Bacteria > Acidobacteriota > Blastocatellia > Pyrinomonadales > Pyrinomonadaceae > OLB17. The sequence goes on from CALDGX010000228.1 coordinate 7,858, forward strand.
AATGTCTCGGTCGGCATTACGGGCGATACGGCGCACACTGACGATGTTTGGGAACGACTATCAGACCGGGGCGATCTGGCGGCGGTATTTGTCGAATGCGCCTTTCCGAACGAACTCGCCGGACTCGCGGCGGCCTCGCATCATCTGACTCCGGCGGGACTCTCGGAGGAACTGAAAAAGTTCAAACGAGGCGGCGTGCCGATCTATGTGGTAAATATCAAACCGATGTTTCGCGAGCGGGTGATCGCGGAGCTCGCCGACCTTTCGATCAGCGGATTGACGGCCGCTGAGCCCGGCCAGGTGTTTCAATTTTGAGGCTCGGCCGCTTTTTCACGCATAAAATTGATCGGCTCAAACGCCCCTTCGCGGTGCTCGCCCAAAAAGTTTTCAAGTACGATGCGGCCATTTGGCATCACGTGCTCGATCCGAAAGGTCCGCTCCTCGCGCAATTTACCCGGCATGATCTCGGCACGGAAAGTTACAAGCATGCCCTGGCGGGCCCACACGTTGGCTTTCGTCGTTTGGCGGCGGCGTCTGTTAAAAAAGCTCATTGGGATGTTCAATCTTCGGTTTCGACGGGACGTTTATGCTTTACCTTACGCTCAGCGGGGTGGATCCTGGCCTCGGGCTTTTCTTTTCCGAGCTTTTGCGCAGGCGGCGCGACCGGTTTTCTGATCGAATCGAACAGAGCCGTATCGCTATTTTTCTTTTTGGGCCGCCTCGGCATTTCACGATTATAGCAAAAAGCCGGGCGGACGGATCCACGACAGCCGGGAAATGCGAGAATTGACAATATTTGACAAAAAATTCACTATAAAGAGTCGTTGAGCGTTGTCCGGACAGTCGTAATAGTCTGATTTTGTAAGGGAAAAGGCTTATCTCGAAAATTCGACAAAACGGTTTGGCAGAAATGACGCCGATACGCCGCCCGATGTGGCTGCCGGCCTCGAACTATTACGCATTAACAATGGCGGTGGTCATTGCGTTCTTTTTCCTTGTTTGGGGAATACTGCATGACGGCGGCGACGAAACGCCATGGATCTCGGCAGGTATCGGCGCAAGTGCCATACTTTTTGGTGCCGTGGTGCTGCGTGAGCTGATAATGCGGCGGGCCCGCAACCGTTACGTCAGGGCACAGCGAAATTTTGACCGTGAACTGCGAGAAGTTTACTCAAGGCTCGGCAATGAACGCGACACCGAGAAACTGACACTCGATCAGAACAATGCGATCCTCAGTGACATCGCCAAAAAGTCGAGTGCGGCGCGAACGCTCGGTAAATTTTCGGCGGCCCATCGCGAGGTATTTGAACTGTGCGGCGATTATCTCGCACGCAATAAACGCGAACTCGCGTTGATAGGTACCGGTTCTCCGCGGCTCGTGCCATTGCGGAAAAGCCGCGAACGCGTCGCCGAATATCACCGCTATCACGTGCTGCAATGGGCCGAGATCGAGGCGAGGGAATTGACGCAGGACGCCAAGAGCCGTTCGAAACTATCGGAAAAGGTCGAGTCGGCACAGGCGGCAATGAATGTGATCGATTCGGCGCTCGGCTTTTACCCGGCTGAGCGGTCGCTGCTCGAATCGCGCGAGGTGGTCGTCGAACTGATCGCGTCGATAAAGGTCGCACATTGGGTCGAACGCGCCGAACGGGCGGCGTTCAAAGGCGAGTACAAAGAAGCACGCAGCCATTATCGCGACGCGTTATTCTATCTCGGCCGTGACAACATCAGCAGCGAGGACCGGGAGCTGGCGGCAAGCCGAATCAACGCGGAGCTCGAACGCCTGCGGCAATTAGAACAGGATTGATACCATCGTCAAAAGCCCATAAGATGGTATGGTCAATATAAAGAGAAATGATTTCCCAACGATGCCCCAAATGTCATAGTGATCGAATCAGACGCGGATACCGTCCCACGCCGTTCCTGTCTAAACTCATATTTCGCTACAACCTGTTGTGCGATAGCTGCAACTGGGAATTTTTCGGTTTTGCCGTTCCCGGGACCGTCGATTCGCGGCCGACACGAAAGAATAAGAACAAGCGCAGCGGTGCCCAACGCGGCTGAACGCAGGATTTGATCCAAACGCAACTCGAGCATGATTTTCGGAGCTGATCTGCACCACATTAGACGGTTGATGACCGTGGTCGGTGTCGGCTTGGTACTGATGTGCGCGGCCGCCGCGGTGTGGGGACAGTCACCGCCGGCTCCGACGCCGACACCCGAACTTGTCCATTACGGTGATCTGATCGACCTCGATGTCGAGGGCGGATTTGAATTTGACTGGCGGGGCCGGTTGAGTCCCGAGGGGTTTCTGGACGGATTGAATACCTATGGCGACCCGGTCTATGGATTGTGCCGGAGCGAGACCGATATCGCCGCCGATGTCGTCAAGGCTTATAAACGGCTGCTTCGCGATCCCGTTGTAACGGTCCGTGTTATCGACCGTTCGAACCGGGCCGTCGCGACACTTGACGGGGCGGTCAAACTGCCGCAGCGATTCCAGCTTCGCCGTTCCGCCAGGCTCCTGGAACTGATCGTCCTGGCCGGCGGCATAACCGATGACGCGGGCGGTGAGATACAACTGTTTCGCCCGCCAAATCTGAGCTGTGACCGCCCCCAATCCCAAGCGGGCAACTCCGCCGCGGTCGAGGTCATCACAATCGCAGATCTTTTAAGCGGAAAAGCGGCCGCAAATCCGGTCGTTCACAGCGGAGACCTGATCACGGTTCGCGGCACTATGCCGATCTATGTCATCGGCGGAGTCAATAACCCTCGAAACATCGGAGCCCGGACCGTAATGACCGTGACGCGGGCGATCGCTGCGGCCGGCGGCCTGGCGAAAGAGGCTGACGCGGGCAACGTGGTCATCTTCAGACGTGACGGCGGCGAGACCCGAACGATCGACGTCGAACTCGAAAAGATAAACGCCGGTACCGTTGCGGATATTGAATTGCGTCCGCTGGATATCGTCGAGGTCGGCCAAAAGGGCCGAGGCAAACGAACATATCCGCCGGTTTTGACAGGTTCGCCGAACAAGGCTCCGATAACGCTCCCGCTCAGGGTCGTTGAATAACGGCGTTCTCCGACCTGACAATATTAACGAATTTGGTTGCCAACGACGTACGACAACCATATACTTAAAAGGTTATGGCAAACAAAGATCGAAAATTCAGCCGGCGGACGCTGGCACTCATGTGGACCGTACTTGTCGCCGTCGTGATCGGCGTTCTTATTTATTTTGAGCAGATATCGGTACTGTATGTGCTTGCGACTCTCTCGCTTGTCGCCCTTCTGCTATTCGTCGCATTCGCCGACCTTGAGAAGATAGGTTTCGACTCAGGCGAATAGTTTCCAGGCCACGTTTTTAAGGATGGCTATCTTGCGCAAATTTCTGATCGCCGGGCTCGCCGCACTGATAGCGGCGCAAACGGCGTTTGCCGAACCGCCCGGAGCGGTCCCGCAAAAGAAGCTGCGTTGGAATGCCGGCACGATCCGGATCGCGGTATCGCGGTCAGTGCTGTCCGCCGCCAACATCAGCGGGGCGAACGCTGTCGACGCCGTAAAACGCGGCGTGCGGGCGTGGGAAGCCGCAGCCGGTATCGAATTTGAGATCGTGCTTACGGATCGCGAGAATGCCAGCGGCCCCGGTGCCGCCGGAGACGGCGTGAGCCTGATCACGATCGCACCAAACGCCGAGAATATGCTTATTTTCGGCCGTGACGACCTCGACGCGGCTGCCAAGACGCGGATCTTCTACAATCGCAAAGGTGCGATCACCGAAGCCGACATCGTACTCAATCCGACACAACAATTTTCGACCGACGGCGGATACGGGGCATTTGACCTCGAATCAACAGTAACGCACGAGGTCGGCCACCTGCTCGGGCTCAGACACTCAAATGTATTTGGGTCGATAATGTATCCGACCACGGCGAGGAACGGTTCGACCGGCATTCCCGGCGTTCTTGCCCGCGACATTGCCGAGGTGGATCTGGCAAGCCTTCGCGAACTGTATTCGCTTGCGGGCGGTGACGCCTGCTGCGGCGTGGTCAGCGGAAAACTGAACTCGACACCGAAGTCCGTGAGACCGACCGAAATTTGGGCGGAAGACGCTTTCGGACGTGTCGTTGCCGAGACGACTGCCGGCCAGGACGGCACTTTCCGTTTCGGCGGGATAGATGCTGAGACGGTATCGGTATATGCCCGTCCGTTGGCGAGAAATACCGAACTTTCGGTGAGCCCGCTCGGCGAGGTCAGCTTCGCCGACGGAGCGGCCGCGATCACCAAACGCGTGCATCGGCAGAACCGCGGTTTTTCCCTCGCTGCGATCGGTTTGAATGGCCTGCTCAGCGACGCCGCATTGCGAATGGTGCCCGGGCAGACGTATAACGTGATCCTCGGCGGCGACCGGCTAACGGCCGACGGCATTGACGTTTTTACCTCGTCACCTTATTTCTCGATCGACCGATCGACGATCCGCGACCTTGATTACGGCGACGGAATATCGGCGGTCAGCTTTGTCATCTCGATAGACGAGTCGGCTCCGCCGGGGAACTATTCGATCTTTGCGGCGGACCGTGCAGGCGCGACCGACGCACTCCCGGGAGCGATCACGGTTGCGGCGGCCCGGCGGTAGCGAAATCCTTTGGAGACGCGGCCCGGCTGACAGGGTTTGGTTGCAATTTGAAATTGATTGTGCATAATCAGGAGTGTTCACCCCCCAAAAGGTGAACATGTTGCACGCTGTGAGGACGTGCAACGCGAGGGCGACGGTGTGGGAGACGTCGCCCTTTTCTCGTTTAAAGAACTCAGGTCGGAGGCGTTTGGGGCCGGCCGCGTGCTCGGGCGACAGATCGTGAATTTGTCGGTGTCGATATCGAGGGTAAAAAGGGCTTCGGACTCAGGCCGCGATCGTGCCAAACGCCGTCGCGGCATTTCCGCGGAATATTCGCGACACCAAGTGCAAGATACCGCACGTTTATTTCGATCGGAGTGAAGGAGACCCGATAATGTTTCGGGCGAGGTACATCGTTATTGGAGAAGGCGACACCGCCCCTGTCACTCGCGAGATCCTCAGAAAGGCCAAGGCTGATCCTGAAATGTGGCCGAGTGTATACGTCGGCGGGTAGGGCTGATCAGGCTCCCGCACTGTGGCGGCCGTCAGCCTGTTTGACGAAGCAGGCCCGGCAATAGACCGGCCGGCCCTGTGACGGATAAAACGGTACGGTCGTGACTGTCGAGCAGATAGCACACTCTGCCGGGACCTCGATATGGCGCTTTTGGCCCGTGGCCTGTGCGTGCTCGATCGCCGCCAGCCGCGCGTTCTTGAGTTTCTTACAGGGTTTACAGCGTTTGGGCGGATTCTGCAGGCATTTATCGCGATAAAAAAGCTGTTCGCCGGCCGTCCACACAAATTCTCCGTGACAGTCGACGCAGCGGATCGGCTGATCGGTGAATTCAGATATTTCGCCTGTTAATTCCGGATCGGCTGCGGCCATAATAGCTGAGATACCGTCGGCCGGCCTGAGGCTGAAACCTCATTGGCCGGATCTAAAGGACCGGCAAATTCAACTGCTGTCTGTCGCGTCCCGTGTGTTTCAAAGTCGATGAAATTGACCATACATCCAACCGATTTTTGTGTCAAGCAAAATGGTAATTCCAAAAATGCCGAGTAAAATTGAATTATGAGAGTTCTGGTCATCGGTTCGGGCGGACGCGAACACGCGATCTGTCGGGCATTCATCAAAAGCAAAAGGATCACCAAGCTGTATTGTGCGAACGGCAACGCGGGGATCGCCCGTGTCGCGGAGTGCGTCAATATCAAGCCTGACGATATCGCCGGCCTCAGGGCCTTTGCCTCCGAGAGATCTATTGATCTGACGTTCGTGGGCGGCGAGACCCCGCTTGCACTGGGCATCGTCGATGAATTTGAAAAGCATGGGATCAGGATCATCGGGCCGACCGCCGCAGCCGCCCGACTCGAGGCGAGCAAGGCTTTTGCAAAGGACTTTATGGCACGGCACGGCGTGCCGACGGCAAAGTACGTCACGGAGCACTCGCCGGCCGCCGCGGTCACAGAACTGCAAAGCGGCACCTTTGGCGATGAAAATGTGCCGGTCGTCGTAAAGGCCGACGGCCTCGCCGCCGGAAAGGGCGTAGTCGTGGCAAAGAACCGGGCTGAGGCCATAGCGGCGATAAACGAGATGGCCGACCTTGTCGGAGCGGACGCCGCAGAAAAGATCGTGCTTGAGGAATGTATGTTCGGCCGTGAAGTGTCGCTGCTGATGTTCGCCGACGGAACGAATTACGCATTGATGCCGCCGACACGCGACCACAAACGGATCGGCGAGGGCGATACCGGCCCGAACACGGGCGGCATGGGCACATTTACCGATGCCTCGCTGCTGACAGCCGACCAATTGGCGTCGATCGAGGAGACCATTATCAAGCCGACATTAAGTGGCTGCGAAAGTGAGGGGTTTCGGTTCCGGGGAATATTGTTTCTAGGCCTAATGATGACCGAAAGCGGCCCCAAACTGCTTGAGTACAACGTCCGCTTCGGCGACCCGGAAACCCAGTCTATACTGATCCGGCTCGAAACCGACCTTATCGACATTTGCGAGGCGATGCTCAGCGGTACGCTGGGCCGCATCGAGATCAGGTGGCGAAAAGGGAATTCGGCCTGCGTGATACTCGCTGCCGGTAATTACCCGGGTAAGCCCAGGACCGGTGACCTGATTCACGGTATCAATGACGCCGAGGCGACTGACAATACGGAGGTCTTTCACGCCGGTACATCAGCGCTGACCGATGACGAGTTTTACACGGCCGGCGGACGCGTCCTGGGCGTGACGGCGACCGGCGAGGACCTTGCATCGGCTCTTTCGACCGCATATGAGGCGGCCGGTAAGATCAAATTTGACGGGATGCAGTATCGACGCGACATCGGCAAATAGGATCCGAACCCCGAACCAATTCACCCGGCGGTGACCGCAACTGCTTTGCGGTCGAATTCGTCCGCTTCCTCGATCATCCCGTTCTTTCGGCAAAATGCCGCGAGCTTTTGATATCTGGACGCCTGATCGGCGTTTGAGATCCAACATATCTTGGCGGTGCACTCGGGGCATGCATCGATCGGCCGCCGGTCGGTCTCGCCGAGATGGTTGGTGCCGCTCATCAGGCACTCGTATCGGGTACAGTGCCGCATCGAGAACATATGACCGGTCTCGTGGGCGGCGATCTTGAGCGTTCGGCGAAGGAATGTGTCATAACCGGCATTGTCGTCGAGCCGGGCCAGCGACCAAACTCCGACACGATTCTCAAGGCTCGCCTGCCCAAAAACATATGCCATCGACGGATCCGGAAAAAGATCTTCGGGTGTAAAAGCGATCAATGCGGCGGCATCCGGCGCCAGCATCGGCCTCAGAACCTCGTCGAGAATGTAACCGGTGCGGATCTGTTCGACCTTTGTGTACGGATTGCGGCGAGAGTCTTTGACCTTCAGCGGACGTCTGATCGGCTGCGGCGGCAGCATCTTGATCGAGAGGCCGTAAAACACCTCGATATAACCTGCCGAAATGTCGACGATCTTCTTTTGCTGTGGGGAGAACGTCCCAAAAGGCAATACATAGATGGTGCGGCGCTCGTTTGTCGGTTTGACGGGATCGGCATCGAGATATTCTTCGAACGTCTGACCCGGCTCATTGTGCGAGGCAAGCCAGTCGAATGACTCGGGTTTTGCCATCGGCTTAAAGAAAGGCTCGATCTTTTTGATATTCTCGCGAAGCTCTTTGCGTTCCTTTTTTGCTTCGCGTAGGGCCGCCATATTCGACACGGGAGCATCGCCGGACCTGCCGCATCCCGAAAGCACAACGGCGGCCAGCACGGCAATAGCCGCCATCCCGCTCGCCTTCGGCAGATACCGAACATATCCTGGCGGTTTAGTCATACGAGCGAACTGCAGCGGCATTATTTCGCGGGCTGAAACGCCTTGGACCACGCCAGAAACAGACCGAATTTTTCGTTGTTGGCCTCGAGCCACTTCATCGCGTCCTTCTTGCCGCTGATGTACAGGACCATATAGCCGAAGGATTCAAGATGGCCTTTCTTTTTGAGTTCCGCGAGAAACGGTACGTACTGCTTGCCGACAAAAGACGATCCGAGCTTTTTGTCCTCAGACAATAGCGAGATGACGGTGCCGAGAGCATCGACGAAGACCTCGTTGTCCGATTTATTCTTGTCCTTGTCGCTCTTGACCGTCGTCAGCGTTCCCAAAAGCAGGTCGTACATCCCGAAGTCGCCCTCGTCTTTGGGGGCGTTGAGGTCCATAAAGATGTTGATACTGCCGGTCTTGGCGTCCTTCTCGGCGGGTTTCAACACCTCGGTGATGATATTTGCCGCGGTCGCCGATCGTTGTGAGTTATATTCGAGCGTCAGGAACCGGGCCGCGGCCGCAAATGCGGGGATCTTGTACTTGGTCCCCTGATATACGACCGAGAGAAGATAATGCGGGCTCGCATAGGCAAAATTGGTCTCGACGGCCTTTTTTAGCTCGGCACGTGCCTCGTTGTACTTTTTTTGCCGGACATAGGTCACGCCGATGTTGTAATAAACGCTCGAGAGGTGCCTGGCCATGCCGATATCGCTTTTGAGCATATTCTCGGCTTCGCGGTAGATCTTTAGGGCTTCATCGCTCTTGCCGACATCGTCGAGGCAATTTGCCATGATCGAATAGAACATCGCGAGTTCGTCGGATTTGTATTTTGCCCCGAGGTAGGCGGCCTCCATCGCTTTGTCGCGGTCGCCCTTGGCGTAGAGGCTCAGTGCCTTTTCGTAAATTGCGATGGTCGCATCGGCATTTCCGGACAGTATCTTGTCGTACTGTGCGATCGCCTCGTCATAGCGCTTGGCATCATGGTGGACGATGCCGGCATTCAGCGTCTTGCTTTCTTCGGTTGTGAGCGGCGACGGCAACTGCGTCGGTTTAGGGAGTTTTTGGGCAGCGGCGGCGGCAGCCAAAATGCATAATGCGAGTGTCGTGAAGAACAGTTTTTTCATAGTCGGGACTCCTGTCGGAACAAATATGGGTGAACAATAACTAAGCTGCCGGAAATCGGAAAAGGTTCCCGGCCGCGCAAAATATCAATAATCGGCGACCGACGCCGCGTACGCGTCAAAATTTCGCCGCATCTCGGCAAGCGAGTCACCGCCAAACTTTTCGCGCATCGCGCTGGCCAAAACGACGGCGAGCATCGCCTCACAGATGACGCCGGCGGCCGGCACGGCAGTGATGTCAGAGCGTTCGAATGCCGCGTCGCTCGGCTCTTTCGAGTCGATATCGACCGAACTGAGGGCCTTTCGAAGCGTCGAGATCGGCTTCATATAGCCGCGGACACGAAGCTCTTCGCCATTGGTGATGCCGCCCTCGAGTCCGCCGGCCCGATTGGTTTGACGCTTGAACGTGCCGCTCTCGTGAAATATCTCGTCATGGACCTCGGACCCGCGCTTTCCGGCATTGGCGACGCCGGTGCCGATCTCGATGGCCTTGATCGCGTGGACGGACATGATCGCCTGGGCGATGCGGCCGTCGAGTTTCTCATTCCACGCCGTGTGTGACCCAAGTCCGACGGGCAGGCCCTTTGCCACGACCTCGACAATGCCGCCGAGAGTGTCACCGTCATGTTTGGCCTCGTCGATGAGCTTCATCATCTCTTTCTGACTGTGTTCATCGACGCAGTTCAGCGACGAATCGGCAGGAATCGCGGCGATCTCGTCCCATTCACGCCATAGCGGCACGATCTGCACATGACCGAGCTTGATCACATGGCTGCGGACCTCGGAGCCAAAAGCCGCCAGCAATTGACGAGCGATCGCACCGGCGGCGACGCGGGCGGCGGTCTCACGTGCCGACGCGCGTTCGAGTATGTCCCGAAGGTCACGGACCTGATATTTCTGACCGCCGGCGAGGTCAGCGTGTCCGGGCCGCGGCCGAGTGACAGTTCGCGGATTTTTAGGCTCGGAGGCCAACGGTTCGGTGGACATTACGTCCTCCCAATGCACAAAATCGTCGTTCCTGATGATCATCGCGATCGGCGAACCGAGAGCCACGCCGTGCCGAACACCAGACAGGATCTCGACCGTATCGGTCTCGATCTTCATTCGTCCGCCCCGTCCGTAACCCTGCTGGCGGCGCCACAATTGGCTGTCGATCGCACCGATGTCGATCGCCAGGCCCGAGGGGACGCCTTCGACTATGACGACGAGTGCTTTGCCGTGTGATTCGCCCGCAGTCGTAAATTTGAAATGCATAGGAAAATTTAACCACAGTTGGGAGCCGCTGGGCACAAATAAATGAAAAATGTTTTAACTTTCGGCCGCCGCGGCGGACACTGAACGCCTTCTGAAAACGATCAAGCCGATGCTGCTGATGATCAAAATGCCGCCGAGGACCGTCTGCGGCGGGAGCTTTTCGCCGAGCGTGACCCAACCGATCAGGACCGCAAGCAGCGGCGTGACGAGCGAGATCATCATCGCTTTGGTCGATTCGACCCGCCCGAGCAGCCAGTAATAGAGCCAAAATGCGGCGATCGTTCCCATTAACGAAAGATAGAGCACGCAGCCGACCGCCCGCCACGTCCAGTTGAATGAGAGCGGATCGCCCTCGGAAACCAAACTGTAAATAATTATCGCCGGAAGGCCGCAGATCATCTGACATAAAAGCAGAGCTGCCGGATGAAAGGCACCGCCCTTTGCCTTGACCAGGATCGACGCCTGTGCCGCCGCGTACGAACCTACGACGACGCCGACACATCCGAGAAAGGCCATCAGGCTCTGCACGCGGAGTTGGTCGTAAAAAATGACGCCGACACCGACGATGCCGACGATTACCGCAATGACCTTTATCCGCGTAATTCGTTCGTTCGGGAGAAAGAACCATGCCAGGATCAGGCCGAAAACCGTGATCATCGCCTGCAGGACCGCCGCCAGCCCGGATGTGATGTGCTGTTCGGCCCAAAACACCATGCTGTAATTGACCGAGAACTGCAATACACCCGTAATGGCGATGATCCGCCATTCGCGCCAGGTCCGCGGCAGACTGATCCGCTGATAGGCGACGACACCGGTCAGCACTATGACCGACAGCAGAAACCGCGCAACCGCGAACGCGATCGGCGGCAGGTCTTCGAGCCCGACCTTGATGAATATCCAGGTCGTGCCCCATATCAGACACAGTGTGAGCCAAACGATTACCGTCTTCATCAGTCGCGAGTATAAAAGCTAAGCGTCGTCTCGCCCTGTTTGAGCATACGCCAGCGGCGAAGCGAGCCAACCTCGTCGGGCAAGTGCCTTTTCGTGTGGTGCTCAGCCACCAGAATGCCGCCCTCATTGAGCAGCGTCGAATTGTTGCCGAATTCATGCAGCACGACCGCATATTCGGCGTCGTACGGCGGATCATAAAAGGCGATATCCCAACCGGATGAATGGTCGCGGCCGGCAAAATTCTCAGCGTCGAGGCCGAGTATTTCTGTCTGATTCTCGGGTACGCCGAGTTTGTCCAGATTTTCCTCGATCAGGGCACAGGACCTCTTGGAGCGGTCAACAAAGGTCACGAATTCGGCCCCGCGTGAAAGAGCCTCAATGCCGATGGCTCCGGTGCCGGCACAAACGTCCAAAAAGCGTGTATCCTCGTCGATCCGCGGTGCAAGTACGTTGAACAGCGTCTCACGCAGGCGGTCGGACGTCGGCCGCGTTTTGTTGTCGGCCGGGCTCTTGAGTATGCGTCCGCCGTAAATGCCTGAGATCACTCGCATAAATTAAAGTGTAGGAAAATCGAGTAGGTTGGGCAAAGGTATCCGGCGGGCGGATCAGCTAATACCGCCGAGTCTTACATATTTGTCGGAAAGGGCGAACTTGACCATCCGTTTCGTAACATCGGAATCGGGATGGTCGTTAATGAGCGTTTCGGCTTCGGTCCGTGCGGCGATCAGAATATCCAGATCGCGGGCGATATTGCCGATCTTGAAGGTCTGAATGCCGGATTGACGCACGCCGAGGATCTCGCCTTGCCCGCGAATCTCGAGGTCTTTCTCGGCGATCTTAAAGCCATCGGTGGTCGCCTCCATGATCCCGAGACGTTCTTTAGCGACGGCGGTCTTCTTGAAGTCGGTGAGAAGGACGCAAAAGCTCTGGTCGGCGCCGCGGCCGACACGTCCGCGTAATTGGTGAAGTTGGGAAAGGCCGAACCGCTCAGCGTGTTCGATGACCATCAGTGTCGCGTTCGGCACATCGACGCCGACCTCGATGACGGTCGTCGAAACGAGTATGTCGAGACGGCCGGCGACGAACTCGCTCATGATCTCGTCTTTTTCGGCGGGCTTCATCCGGCCGTGCAAAAGACCGACCGTGTACTGCGGGAAATGATCCAACCGCAGTTTATCGTACATTTTGGCCGCGGCTTTCAGATCGGACTTTTCGGACTCTTCGATCAGCGGATACACGATGTAAACCTGACGGCCGAGTTTTATCTCGCGTTCGATGCCGTGATAGACCCCTTGCCGTTTGTCCTCACCGACCACGACCGTTTTGACCGGCGTACGTCCCGGCGGCATTTCATCGATCAATGAGACGTCGAGGTCGCCGTAAACCGTCATCGCCAGTGAACGCGGAATGGGCGTCGCGGTCATAACGAGAATATCGGGATTCATCCCGCCGGCTTTCAGCTGTGCCCGCTGCAATACGCCGAAACGATGCTGTTCGTCGATCACGGCCAGCCCGAGCCGGTCGAACTTTACGGCGTCCTGGATCAACGCGTGCGTGCCGATCACAAGGTCGATCTTACCGGCGGCAATGTCAGCATGTATCTTTCGTTTTTGTGCCGCACGGGTGCTGCCGACCAGCAATTCGACACGGTAACCGGTGTCGGCAAATAAGCTGGCAGCGTTGCGATAGTGCTGTTCGGCCAAGATCTCGGTCGGGGCCATTAATGCTGTCTGATAACCATTTTCCATCACGGCGAAGATCGCCAGGAACGCGATGATCGTCTTGCCGCTGCCGACGTCGCCCTGGATCAGGCGATTCATCGGAACATCGGACTTGAGATCGGTGAAAATCTCGCCGATAACGCGCTTCTGGGCTCCCGTGAGGGTAAACGGAGGCAGTTTCTTAAGCCTTTCGCGCGTCGCATCGCTGATCTCGATGACCGGGCCTTTCGGCTCACGACGGCGTTTGCCGCGCAGCAGCTGCATCGAAAACGACAGCCAGAAAAACTCGTCAAAGATCAGCCGCCGATGCGCCGCACTCCGAAACATCCCGTACTCGGCGATGGTCGAACTCTCGGGCGGAAAATGGATCTCGGCGAGGGCCTCGGCGCGCGAGATAAGTTTGTGCCGGTCCCGAAGTTCAGCAGGCAGCGGGTCGGTAACGGTTTCGCGGTCTAGTTTATCGAGAGTGCTGTGGATTATTTCTCGCAGCCGCTTTGTCTGAAACGGGCCGAGTTTTCGATATACGGGCACTCGGCGAGCGGTATGAACAGTGGCAAAGGCCGGACTCGCTATGTCCTCTTCGAGCTCGTCATTTTCATTGGGTGTCCGCTTTATCGTCTTTAGCTCGGGCTTATCGGCGAAAAGCCCGGCATCGGCGGCGGGCAATATTTCGAGTTCGTCTGGTTTTGCCAACTTTAAGGCGAACGTGCCTTTTCGATCGTCGAACTCCCATAGTCCGTATGCCACGAATCGTGTCCCGCGGGAAAATCGCTGCGTGTAATACTCGAGGATCGATCTTGCGTTGCGGCCCGAAATGAACCACTTTACGACGATCGGCTTGAAACGCCGTTCGGCATCGCCGCCGGTGATCTCAAAGATGAAAAGCGGTGGTTTTCGCGGATCGCGGTCGCGTCCAACCTGCTTGCCGCCGGCCCCGCGGACGTATATTTCAACCGCGGCCTCCATACCCTCCTCGAGTTTGTCGATCGAGATGAAATTCGATCGGTCCTCATAACGGGCCGGAAAATAGTTGAGAAGGTCTTCGACGGTTGCCGAATTGACGTCGGCCCTTGAGGCGGCAGCGGCAACGGCCGCGGCAAGTTTGCGGGCCATCGGCCCCGACAATCTCTCGATGCCGTATTGGTCAAGTTCGATCAGCGGAGTTGTGATTGCCAGCGATCTCATCTGCCTTCCGTAACTACGTACTCAAAGAGAAAGGATTAAAGTCGGTGTCGCGGTCAAAATGGTCCTCGTGTTCAGCCCGTTTCAGAAAGCTCACTATCTTATATGTGACCGGGGTCGCGATAACCTCCCAGAACACCTTCAAAAAGTAATTGCCGATCATCACTGAGACGACCTGCTCGTTCGACCAGGTGCCGAGGAACGCTATCGGATAAAATATAAGGCTGTCGACCGCCTCGCCCGCGAATGTCGATCCGATCGTCCGCATCCAAAGGTATTTGCCGGCTGTCGCGATCTTCATTTTGGCAAGGACATACGAATTGACGAACTCGCCCGCCCAGAAAGCGAAAAGCGACGCCGCGACGATCCGCCATGTCTGGCCGAATATCAGGTCAACCGCGCCCTTGGCCTCAGGCGACATCGTCCTGGCCGCCGGCAGGGAAGTGACGACGTAGGACATCAGCGACGCAAAGATCAACGCCCCAAAACCGGCCCAGATCACCTTGCGCGAGCGGGCGTAACCATAAACTTCGGTCAGGATATCGCCAAAAAGATAGCTGAGCGGAAAGAAGAGGACGCCCGTGCCGAAGATGTACTCCCCGATGACCGGCAGGTTTACGGACGACACTTTGTGAACGCCGATCAAATTAGAACACAGCAGCACGGCGACGAACGACGCCATTATCAGGTCAAAGTATTTGAATTGGCGAGACTGAGTCATTTCGAGAGATTGTAACAAAAAAAAGGAAGCGGGCCCGACTCGAGGCCCACTTCCGAATGCAAAAGACGCGATCTATGCGTTTTCAGTGATAAATTACGCCAATTTGTTGACGTGCTTGGTCAACCGCGACTTATAACGGGCGGCAGTATTTTTGTGGATAATGCCCTTGTTCACCGCTTTGTCTATGAGCGAAACCGTCGGGAAAAGAAGCTCGGTGCTGGCCGCCTTATCATGTGCGGCAACGGCTCCGCGAAGCTTTTTGATCGACGTGCGCAGCTTGCTGCGGTTGCTGCGGTTGATCTCGTTACGTTTTGCGTTTTGACGAACGCGTTTCTCTGCTGATTTATGATTAGCCATCGTTATTTCCAGTCAGTTAAGACAAACTCCAAATTGTATAGTGCGATCGTGGTTTTGTCAACTGACGCCGCGATACGACGGGCTACTTTTCAAACCTCAGGGCCAGGCTGTGCATAATATCGACAAACAGGGCGACGATCGGCGGATACATGAAGAACTCCGGTTCAAATTCCGTTGAGAACATTTCCGGATAGACCCGGGCCATAAAGGTCGTTTGCGTGCCGATTAGGTAGCCGATACCGAGACAAACAAGGAATCCCGCGATGAGGACGCCGACGGACAGGATCCGCGAAAACGGCTTTGGCTTTTTTTCGGCACCGTCGAGGATCGAGTCGTGTATGTTGTCTTCGGCGTCGGTGTACCTCAGAAAACCGTCGCGGGCCCGTCCGCCGAGATGGATCAACCCGATAACGAAAAGCGAGACCATTATGATCTTGCCGATGACGCCCGTCGAGATAAAGAACATCGGCCTGAGAGCCGTTGACATCGCCGCCGCGATATAGAGGCCGACTATCGGATAGACGACACGCTGGAACGCCAGTGCCTCGAGCCGCTCTTCGGCAAGCATACGGTCGATGATGTCGTTATAACGCTTTTCGTAAACCATCTGACGCCACCGCCGCGCGTGGCGGTTCTCAGATGTAAAGAGGCTTTCGTCCCCGGCGGTGCCGCTGAATTGGATATCAAGCAGGCGACGATCATATAACGCACGATCTTTCGGATTGCCAAGAACCTCGTAGGCCTCGGCTATCGCTGCAAATTTAAGAGCGGTCTCCTCGGAACCCGCGTTCTTGTCGGGGTGCAATTGGCGGGCGAGCCGACGGTATGCCGACTTGATCTCGGCCTTGGACGCCTTGGGCGAGACTTTCAGTATGTCGTAGTAATTGACCATCAGATCGAGCGGGACCGCGAATAGCAATTTTCCCGCGAGAGCGACCGCAACTGCCGCGAAAAAACAAATTGTATCACGACCAAACCAAAGATCTGGTCACCGCGCGTCTAAATCGTCGATCTGCAGGCTGATCGGGAAGGCTCCGGACATCTTTGCGATGTCGACGACGCGTGCGACCTTGCCGTATTCCAAAGTTGTCGGAGCTTTTATGAAAACGGTCCGCTCGATGCGGTCAGGGAATGGGCGGCCGGCGTCGTCGGCGTGACTCTCGGACAGCGAACCGTTGGCGATACGGGCGGCAAATACCTCGCCCAAGCGGCCGGCGAGAGCGGAAGGTTCGTCGATGGTGCCGAGCCCGGATTCCTTATTGAGTGAAAGGCCGCCCTCGAGGTCGACTGTTACTACCAATGTTTCGGGATGGGGCAGGACGATCGACGTGTCGCGGCGTTCGGCCGGCACGGCGGCCTTGAAGCCGCTCGGACGCATCGGCGTTACGACCATGAAAATTATAAGTAGCACCAGCAGAACGTCGATCAGGGGAGTGACATTTATGGTTGGACGGGTCATTTTGCTCCTCCTCGAAAAGGGTTTATGGAGGGTTAGACACCGTATGCCGCTAATTGTTCCCGGCGGGTTCAATCGGCTATGAACTCCGCACCTGCCGCGTCGAGCAAGGCCGCGGCCTTGGTAAGCGTCTCGAGATACTCGCTTTCCGGGTCACTGTCGATGACGATACCGCCGCCGACATTGAACGAGGCGACATTACCGCGTATGACCATCGTACGTATCGCGACGCTCATATCCATTCCGGCCGGTAATCCGAACGAATCGTCGGGCAGACTATAACCGATCGCTCCCATCGAGAGTTCGCGGGGATCAGGTTCAATAGCATCGATTATCCGCATCGTACTGATCTTTGGGGCACCGGTGATCGAACCGCACGGAAACATCGCCCGAAGAATGTCCGAAATTTGAATATCTGGGCGAAGCCGTCCGGAAACGGTCGATACGAGGTGAAATAATGACGGATGTTTTTCAAGGTCACACACCTTGTCAGCGGTCACGCTTCCAAATTCGCAGATCCGGCCGAGATCGTTACGCAAAAGGTCGACGATCATCGTGTTTTCAGCCCGGTCTTTGGCGCTTTCAAGCAGGTCGAGCCTCAGGCGGGCGTCTTCGGCCGCGTCGGCACCGCGTTTTCGGGTGCCTTTGATTGGCGAGGTCGAGATCCCTCGAGCCGAGCTCTCAGTACGAAAAAAACGCTCGGGCGAGCCGGAAACGACGGTCGAATCTCCCCTTGAGAAGAATGCGGCGAATGGTGCCGGGTGGCGGCTGCGGAGACGGCGAAAGATCGTCTGAGGCGATGTCGTCAATGGCAGGCGGCACTCCATCCGATGCGTCAAATTGGCCTGATAGGTTTCGCCGCTGCGAATCTGCTCACGGATCGACTCGACCGCCTGAAGGTATTCGGCCTTTGACATATTTGACCGTGCTTCGCACCGCTCGATCAAGGCGGAGTTACGATCATCGCCGTGGATCTGCAGAAGTTTGGCACGCTCCGGGTTGCCGGCAAGAACTGTCCGTCCGGTGTCGTAGTCGTGGATCACAAATGCGTCAAAGCGGGCCAGGAAAATGTCAGGCTCGGCTGGTTCGGCCCGGTTGGTGGAAATGTCCTGAAGTTTAAGGCCGAGGCCGTAAGAGATGGTAAAAAAAGAAGCGAGGCCGGGTTCGGCGGTCAACTCTTCAAATCGGCCGAGCGTTTCCGCCGCCGTAAGCCCTGAGATCGAAAAAGTATCCTGCGGGGCGATCCCTGCGATCAATAAATGTGAGCCAAGATGGCCTACTCCGCAACTGTCTAAGATACAGACCACGCCCGAGCGGGACAGCGACAGCAACGCCGCCGCGAGATCGTCACCGCTAATATCCAGATCGAGCATACGGGTGATTTTATCACGATACAAAATTTCACTCTGACTGTATTTTCGCGTAAGATGTTGCCAGTCCAAAAGTCAAACGATATGAACTCTGAGATCAACGAACGGCAGACCCTCATCCGCGGCCTCGGCCTGATCGCCGCAATTTCCGTTATTATCGGCAACGTGATCGGCACGGGCGTGTTTCTGAAAGCACGGGTAATGACGTGTAATGTCGGCAGCCCGACGTGGGTCCTGATCGCGTGGATCGCGGCCGGCCTGCTGTCACTTGCGGGTGCATTGACATACGCGGAACTGACAGCAATGAAGCCGCATGCTGCCGGTCCGTACGTATTTCTGCGCGATTCGTACGGCAGACTCTCGAGTTTTCTTTTTGGCTGGATGCAGATGTTCATTGCCCGAACGGGTGCCCAGGCGTCAGTCGCGGTGGTTTTTGCGATCGCGCTTAACGATTACCTTGACGGTGGCCTGAAGCAGACACTTTTCAAAACGACCGTTATCGGTTACGACTACGAAGTGACGTCGCTCCAGATCATCGCCGTGGTGATAATTGCGATATTCACGACACTTAACTGCTTGTCAGTGAGCCTGAGCGGGCAGATCGCCACCGCATTGACGGCGATCAAGATCGGCCTTGTGATCTTCGTCGGACTCGGTGCATTTCTGTTTGTGACAGGCGGCAGCTTTGCCAATTTCTCGCTTGCCAGTACATCGGGCACCTGCGAGGGCGTCGCCGACGCCGTTCGGTACGGTTCCGGCGAATACACCTTCCTGGCGGGATTTGCCGCGGCAATGCTTGCCGCTTTGTGGGGTTATGACGGCTGGGACAACCTTTCGTTCGTGGCCGGCGAGGTCAAGGATCCGAAACGGAATATTCCGATCGCAATTATCGGAAGCGTCCTGCTGGTGATCATCCTCTATGTAGCGGTTCACGTCGCGTATTTTTACATTCTAGACCCGACGTCGATCGCCTCGGTGTCAAAGAACTCGAGTGTCGCGAAAGTGGTCGTCAGCAAGTTCTTCGGCGGCGACGCGGCGAGTCTCGGTACGGGTATAGCGGTAGCTGTGTTCACTGTCGGCCTGATGCTGTCATCGCTCGGCACACTGCATACCTCGATCCTGAGTGCGTCGCGAATTCCGTACGCAATGGCCGAGGACGGCATGATGTTCAAGGGATTTTCAAAGGTCTCGGTAAACGCTGTACCGATCAACGGCGTATTGTTTCAGGGTGTTTGGGCCAGTATTTTGGCACTTTCGGGTTCGTTCGACACGCTCACCGATTACGTAATTTTCGGGTCGTGGCTGTTTTATGCACTGATCACTTCCTCGATCTTCATTTTTCGTCGAAAGCACCCCGAGATCGAGCGACCGTACAAGGCGTTCGGTTATCCGGTGGTCCCGGTCGTGTTCCTTCTGGTCGCCGGTTGGCTGCTCGTGACAACCGTGATCAGCACGCCGACACAATCATTGGCGGGGATCGTGCTCATCATTCTGGGAATGCCGGTCTATTATTACTTAGTTAATAAAGGGAGACAGGCAGCGGGCGACGCTGAATAGTAGAATAACCGATGTCCAACTACGATCGACGAAGCGGCTCAGAGCGCCGCTCGACTAACAGATATCCCGTTGAGGTCGATATCGAATGGCAATCCACGGGCGAGCGCCACAGCGGCACATTAAGTGATGTCAGTTTTGACGGCTGCTTTATTCTCGGGTCGGGCGAGGTCGAGGACGGCCAGAGCGTACTAATATTTATTCCGCTGGCGGACGGGATGAAGGTGCAGTTTACGGGAACCGTGGCAAATCACGTTTTCGAGATCGGTTTCGGGGTCAAGTTCGACCAGCTTTCATCAGCTCAGCGTGAGGTTCTGGTCGGGCTGGTCCGACCTAACGACAACGCCTAGCGTTCGGATTCCAACCTGGCCAGTGCCTCGGCGGCCACCTCGCGGTCGTCGAAATGGAACTTGTCCGCCCCGACGATCTGATAGTTTTCGTGGCCCTTTCCGGCAATTATCACCACATCGTTCGCACGAGCCTCAGCGATCGCCTGAAATATGGCTCGTCGCCTGTCGTCGATCACCTGATACGGTGTATCGGTTAATTTAACCCCGACTTCGATCTCGGCGATGATACTCAGTGGATCTTCGGTCCGCGGATTGTCTGACGTGACGATCACGAGATCGCTGTTCTCACCGGCCGCGACACCCATCGGCTTGCGTTTTGACCTGTCACGGTCACCGCCGCAGCCGAAAACCGTGATGATCCTGCCGTCGGTGAGTTCGCGGGCGGTCTTGAGCGTGTTGAGCAATGCGTCATCGGTATGAGCGTAATCGACGACCACCGCGAAATCGCCGCCGTGCGGGACGCGTTCGAATCGACCCGGAGCCCCGACACAAGTTGATAGTCCGCGGATAATATCATTGATGCCGTAGCCGAGTTCGAGGCCCGCGGCGGCGGCAGTCAGCATATTGTAAACATGCGGTTTTCCGACCAGCGGCGAAGAGACGCGATATTCGCCCGACGATGCCCGAAGTGTGAATTCGGTACCGCGGATCAGCGAAACCGTGATGTCCGTCGCCCTTAGGTCGGCACTGTCGTCATCCTGGGCGATCGTGACTATGCGTCTTCCTTCGGAAAACAATTCCTGAGCGAGGCGCTTGCCGTATTCGTCGTCGATGTTGATCACCGAGGATCCCGGCAATTCGCCCAGTCGTCCGTCAAACAGCTTTCGCTTGGCGTCATAGTAGTTCTCCATCGTCAGATGGTAGTCAAGGTGATCCTGCGTCAAATTCGTAAAGACGGCGACCTTGAACCTCAGCCAGTCACAGCGATGCAGGTCTATCGCCTGCGAGGACGTTTCCATCACCGCCATGGTGCACCCGTGATCGACCGCTTCACGGAGAAAGCGGTTCGTATCGGATGCCTCAGGCGTCGTGCGGACCGCCGGTTCGCTGCGCTCGCCGATACGATATTCGACGGTGGTCAGCATCGCCGGCCGTTCACCGGCGGCCTCGGCGAGGGCAAAACAGAGATAGGTCGTCGTCGTCTTTCCGTTGGTGCCGGTGATGCCAACCAGATCCAACTGATGCGAAGGTTCGCCGTTTATTACGGCCGCCGCCTTCGCGAGAGCTTCGCGGGCATTGGCGACCTTGAGCCACGCCCCGCCGAAATCCGCCGGCGGATCATACTCCGAGACGATCCCGGCCGCACCGCGGCGGAGGACGTCGTCGATGAACCGATGTCCGTCAACGGTCGCGCCTTTGATGGCGACGAAAAGTGTCCCCTCGCGGGCCTGCCGCGAATCGTGCGTGACGTCGGCCGCCACGGCACTCATATCGCCTGTCGTTACGGCACTCAGGGCCGCGGAGATCTCGCTGATCGTTTTATTCAAAGTGCTCAAAATTAGGTTCAATGCCTCGACGCTAATCGTGAATTATACGATACCGAGTGATTTTGTACGAACATTGCCGGGGCGAATTCGTACTAAGTTTCGGATGCGGAGGTTAAAGAAATGAATATTATCAAGATCATACTTGCGGCGATCGGACTGGTGTTTGTCGGAATGGCGTTGTTATGGGTTCTCGGCTTTCTGTCGTCGATAATTTGGTACGTTTTCTGGATCGGCCTGCTCGGTGCGGTGGGCTACGGCGGATACAAATTGTTCCTAAAGGCTGAGGCAAAGGCTCTCCGCAGTGATCCGCACGCCGGCCTGGGCGGGGCCGATATCAATATGTCCTGGGACGAATACGATCGGAAATACCTCCGCAAATAGGCGGCTAGACAATCTTCGCCCGATTCGGTAGATTCTATTTTGCGGTTTTGGGGCGGCAATATCCCGTTCCGGACGCGACGCCGAGGTGGCGAAATTGGCAGACGCACTAGACTTAGGATCTAGCGCCGCAAGGCGTGCAGGTTCGATTCCTGTCCTCGGCACCATTTTTAACCTGATCGGTCGGCTGTAAACTGTCAGCGAATGACAATTGCATCCGGCCAATTTTGCATTTGCGGGCCCGGCGGCCGATAACCGGCTAAAACCGGCACTCGACAACTGACAACGGGCAACTGACGCGCTATCCTTTTTCCTGTACATGAAAAGCGAATTAAAAGAAATTTCACCTACCCAAAGAGAGATACACCTTGAGATCGACGCCGATGTTGTAAAGGCGGCGTACGGCAAGGTCAGCCAAAAATACGCGAAACGCGCCAACGTGCCCGGTTTTCGCAAAGGTTTTGCACCGATCGAGGTCGTACGAATGCGGTTCAGCGAGGAGATCAAGAGCGAGGTGCTTCAGGAAGTGATCCCCGGACAGGTCACCGCGGCGATCCAGGAGCATGACCTGCATCCGCTTGCGGAGCCGTACTTGCACTTGGAGGACCAGGAGAACGTCAAGGTCAACGGTTCACAGCCAATCAAACTGCACGTTCACGTCGAAGTAATGCCCGAGATCCCGACGCCCAAATACAAGGGGATCGAGGTCACACGACGCGTCAAACCGGTCGCCGACGGCGAGGTCGAGGACCTCATCGCCGAACGCATCCAGAAGGAAGCGGCGCTTATCCCGGTCGAGGGACGAAAATCGGAGATCGGCGATACGGTCATTGCTGATCTTGAAGGAGTTTTTGCAGACGATCCCGATGCCGAGCCGATCAAGGCGGACGACCTTGAGGTAGAACTCGGCGGTGAGCATATCGAACTTTCATTTACCGAGAATCTGGTCGGGGTCGAGGCAGACGAGGAGAAGGAATTCACGGTGACATACGCCGAGTCGTTTTCGTCTGAGGCATTGGCAGGGAAGACCGTTCATTACAAGGTAAAGATCAAATCGGTCGGCCGTGCCGAGGTTCCCGAACTCAACGACGCATGGGCCAAGAGCCTTGATGAAGGGTATAAGTCGCTGGCCGATCTGCGTAAACAGCTCAAGGCCGATCTCATCAAGTACGCGGAGTCGGACGCTGACGCAAGGCTCCGCAACAACGCGATCGCCAAATTGATCGAGGACAACGCATTTGAGATCCCGGGAGTGCTGATCGAAAATCAGGCCCGTAACCTCTTGAACAATTTTGCACAGGATCTGCAGCAGCGTGGTGTCGACCTGAACAAGGTCGAGAGCCAGTTCATCGAAATGGCGTACAGCAATATGCGTACGCAGGCCGAGAGAGATGTCCGCGGTGCCCTCCTGCTCGACAAGGTGGCAGAACTCGAAAAGGTTGAGGTCTCTGAGGCCGAAGTTGACGAAGAGATCCAGAAACTGGCGGACTACTATCGTGCGTCCGCTGACGAGATCAGAGCCTCGCTTGAAAAACAGGGCGGCGGTGTCGAGAATATCCGCAATAACCTGAAAACGAGGAAATCGATCGAGGCTGTTATTGCCAAGGCGAAGATCACCGAAGGCGAATGGATCGACGAGACGGTCGGCCTGCCGTCGGACGAAGAAAAGCCGAAAAAGGCCGCGAAGAAAAAGGCACCGGCTAAAAAAGCCGCCAAGAAGGCGGACTAGCGTGCTAAGTATCGGGCCGGTCAATCGAGGCCGGTCCTGCAATAAAACCACTTGATTTTTGTACCGAAAGTTGTAAAATCTTTGGTCGTGGGCGGCAATCGCAATCTTTACAACAATTTATCCGGCACAACTTCAAGAATCATCTAAGGTAATTCTCAAAACGGAAAGAGGAGATATATGGCATTAGTACCGATGGTTGTCGAACAAACTTCGCGGGGCGAGCGAGCATTCGACATTTACTCGCGCCTTTTGAAGGACAGTATTATTTTTATCGGCACCCCGATAGACGATCAGATCGCGAATCTTATCGTCGCACAGCTCCTGTTCCTCGAGGCTGAGGACCCGGAACGCGACATCAACCTTTATATCAACAGCCCGGGCGGTTCGATAACCGCCGGAATGGCGATCTACGATACGATGCAGTTCATCAAGAACGATGTCACGACGATCTGTGTCGGCCAGTGTGCGTCAATGGGAGCCCTTTTGCTGTGTGCAGGGGCCGCGGGTAAGCGGTTTTCGCTGCCGAACGCACGAGTTCTTATCCATCAGCCGTCCGGCGGAGCATCGGGACAGGCGACCGACGTTCGGCTCATGGCAGAGGAGATCATCCGGATGCGTACGCTGACATCGTCGATCATTTCAAAGCACACCGGCCAGTCGTTCGAGCAAGTTGAGAAGGACGTCGAACGCGATCGGATCCTCACGCCGCTGCAGGCGAAAGAATACGGCCTGATCGACGAAGTGATCGAGCACAGGGAAAAATAGTCGTTCAGAACTCGGTGGACAGAGGCCCCGTAAGGGCATCTGTCCAATGACCTTTGTCATCCGATAATTACGATATGAGCCAATTCAGAAGACCCGAAGAATTATTGACGTGTTCATTTTGCGGAAAGTCGCAGAATGATGTCCGCAAACTGATCGCCGGTCCCGGGGTTTATATCTGTAACGAGTGCATCGGCATTTGTAACGAGATAATCAATGACGACGAACAGTCGGCATCGACGGTTACGCGGACCGCGTTGCCCAAACCGCACGAGATCAAAGGGTACCTGGATGAGTATGTGATCGGGCAGGACGAGTCGAAAAAACGGCTCTCGGTCGCGGTTTATCAGCATTACAAGCGGCTCGAACTTGCCAAACGCCGGAGCGACATCGAACTGCAGAAATCCAACATCCTGCTGATCGGCCCGACCGGTACCGGGAAAACGCTTCTTGCGCAGACGCTCGCGCGAGTGTTGAGCGTTCCGTTCTGCATTGTTGACGCGACCAGCCTGACCGAGGCCGGTTATGTCGGGGAGGATGTCGAGAATATTCTCCTGCGTCTGCTGCAGTCGGCGGGCGGCGACATCGAAAAAGCCCAGCAGGGAATTATTTACATCGACGAGATCGATAAGATCTGCCGCAAGGACGACAATCCGTCGATCACGCGTGACGTGTCTGGCGAGGGCGTACAGCAGGCCCTGCTCAAAATTCTCGAAGGTACGGTGGCGAATATTCCGTCAGGCGGCGGCCGAAAGCACCCGCAGCAGGACTTTCAGCAATTGGACACGACCAATATTCTGTTCATCTGCGGTGGAGCATTCATCGGGCTTGAAAAGGTCGTCGAAAAGCGGTTTAGAAACAAGTCGCTCGGATTTCAGGCAGACGTCAAGACCAACAAGCAGCGTCACGACGAATCGATCAGCAAACTCGAGCCCGAAGACCTGATCCATTACGGCCTGATACCGGAATTCGTCGGCCGACTGCCGGTGATCGGCACACTGCGTGAGTTGGACGAAGCGGCTCTGATCAAGATCCTGACCGAACCGAAGAACGCACTCATCAAGCAGTACCAGCGAAAATTCGAGTTTGATAATATCGGCCTCAAGTTCACGGACGGAGCGCTTTCGGCCATCGCTCAGGAAGCCCACAAACGAAAGGTCGGCGCACGCGGGCTGATGATGATACTCGAAGAAATACTGCTCGAGTCGATGTACCACCTTCCGACTGAAAAATCGGTCACGGAACTGGTCATCACGCGTGAAATGATCGAACGAAAAGTGCCCGTCTTTGAGGTCGTTTCTCGATCCGAAGAGGCAGCATAGGCTACCGCAAGATCAAGGCGATAGATCTGGTCTTAACCTGGCGGGTTTGGGGCACACTCAGGCTCGCCAATATTGCGCTCGGCCAAACCCCGCTTACCTTGACTTCACATTACAACGCTAATATCCTTAGGCCTCAAAATCAGAAATAATCGTTAGTTGCCCAACGGAGGTAGATCATGAAGGTTTTTCGCCCTTTTCTTGGCATTATTGTGTCGTTATCGGTGTTGTTTTCGGCGGCCGCCGGCCAGAGGCCGCTAAACCCGTCAAAACGGGCCGCGGTGCCGCCGCAATATCAGATATTCGATCTCGGCGTAGTGCTCACGGGCGACAGCGCCTCGCAGGGGTTTGGCGTTTCGCCGGGCGGGATAGCGGTCGGAAGGTCCTTTCGAACGAACGCGACGCAGGCGTTTTCCTGGACGTTCGGGCCGGGGATCGCCGGCCTGCCCAACCTCGGCGGACGCTCCTATTGCGTGGCAAACGCCGCGAATGATGCTGGTACTGTCGTGGGCACCGGGGCGACCACCGCTTTT
Source organism: uncultured Chloracidobacterium sp. (assembly GCA_937941715.1). Classification (GTDB taxonomy): domain Bacteria; phylum Acidobacteriota; class Blastocatellia; order Pyrinomonadales; family Pyrinomonadaceae; genus OLB17. The sequence continues at coordinate 34,036 of CALDGX010000228.1, forward strand.
GGGTCAGGTCGGCTTCCGGTCGTGTGGCAAAACGGTGTCGTTTCTCAATTGCCGTTGCCGGCCGGCGAGACGCTCGGTGACGCAAATGATGTTAATGCGTCGGGTGTCGCGGTCGGATCGGTAAATTCGGGAACCCTGCAGCGAGGTGCGATCTACAGCGGAGCGACGGCGACCGTGATCACCCAAACGTCGTCGGGAGGCAGCTTTTTTACTACCGCATTCGGTATAAATGACGCCGGACGCATCGTCGGGATCGGGATCGATCCTTCAAACGCAGCCCGCAATGTCGGCTTGGTGTATGACATCGCCAGCGGTTCGGCGGTCGATATCGGGGCTCTCGCAGGACTCAACGGAGCGATCGCTTTCGGTATCGGCAACGGCGGACATGTGGTCGGGGCGAGTATGCTGAATCAGGGTTCCGGAACGCCTTTCATTTGGACGCAGGCCGGCGGAATGACGGCGATACCGCTGCCGGCCGGAACGACACAAGGGTCGGCCCGAGCGGTCAACTCATCGGGCTGGGCAGTTGGGACGGCCTCATCCGCGTTCGCGATCCCGTTCTTATACGACGGCGTCAGCACATATAGGATCGCCGATCTGATCCCGGCAGGAACCGGATGGGATCTTTCGACCAACACGTCGTCATCGGCACTCGGGATCAGCGACAACGGCATCATCGTCGGTACCGGCGTAATAAACGGGCTGACACACGCATACGCGATGATCCCGGTGACCGAAGTCGCATTGAGCGGCCGAGTCCTTAATGCCGCGGGACAGGGCATCCGCAATTCTCTGGTGACGGTATCAGGCGGCGATCTGGGTTCACCCGTCACGGTCCAAACCGGCAGTTTTGGCAATTTTGTTGTTCGGGGGCTTCATTCCGCGCAAACCTACACGGTCACGGTCAACAGCAAACGATTTACATTTTCGCAGCCGTCGAGACAGGTTTCGCCCCTGGGTAATGTGACCGACATAGACTTTACAGCGGCGCCCTAACGAGCGAACTTGCGTAAATTACCATCTCGGGGATATTCGATATTTTGGGCGGAGTTATTTCGTCCGGACGTTGTCAGGCCGGCGGAAGTAGGTTGAATTGCCACGTTTTGGGTTCGAATTTCTCGAGGCCGCCATCCTTATCCCGGATGAAGAACTGAATATTTACCGATGTCCCGGCTTCGGTTGGAGATCGGAGGACGACCTGATCTTCGAACGGTGCCGGCGAAACGTCGACCCTCGGATCCCAATCGAGGTCTAGACCAAGTGCATCGATGATCCGCGAGGTGACCCGTCCGGCGACCTCAAGGAAATCGTGCGGTGCGGTGCGTTTATTGTCCACGACGACAGAGTTGCGAAGAAATCTGTACTTGCCGTTCCCGTCGGCCTCGAAATAAGCGGTAACCGACAGAAGATCCTTCTTCGAGGCCGAGGCAAAAATAGATGCCTTTGAAGCATCGGCAATTTCGCGTATCAAACCAAGATCGTGCTCGGCCGCCGATCCGGCATCCGGCGCAATGCCGGCGAACCTGGCGAGGTCGACCAACGCTGCGGCGATCTTACCGGCAAGCCGGGTATGATCGGAGCGGTCGGGCCTCACAGCTACTTGTTCGGTCAGGGCTGAATTCAGCGATTCCCAACGGTCAATCACATCGCTTCTGAGTCGGTCGGATAATTCGTTCATTGTCTGAGAAATGCTAGCACAATTGCGTTCCGAGTTCATTTGCGGTGATATCCGGTCGATGCTGACCGCCTGAATGGAACAAAAAAAGCCGGCGGACTCGTGTAGAGCCGCCGGCAAGTTCACCGCAAATCGATCAACTATTGCGGAGCATAGGCCACCTGGATCGGACGATCGGTCGAGATACCGAACTGGAAGACGTCCATTCCATTGTCGGAACTTCGCAGTATGTACCACTGGCCGCTCGAAGGACGGAAAACCGCAATATCGGTCATTCCGTCTCCATCGAATTCGCAAGCAACAGGAATGTCGCCGCCCGCTCCCCAGCGAATTGCCGAGAACTGGTTGTCCGAACTCCGATAGATGTACCACGTGCCTGAAGCCGGACGATACACGGCCACATCGCTTGTGCCGTCGCCGTCGAAATCGCCCGCAACGGCCCGGTCGCCCACCATTCCCCAGTGCATCGCGGTCATTCCGTTGTCAGAACTGCGGCGAATGTACCAGTCGCCGACACTCGGACGGAAAATAGCCATGTCGTTAATGCCGTCGCCGTCAAAATCGCCGGCAACAGGACGATCGCCGGCCATGCCCCAACGAGTCACCGAATAGCCGTCATCAGAGCTCCGGAGCACATACCAATTTCCGTCAGTCGGCCTGAATATTGCCAGATCGTTGACGCCGTCACCGTCGTAATCGCCGACAACGGGGATATCACCGCTTATGCCGAACCGCGAATAAGTGATCTCGCCGGTTCCGCTTCGGCGGATCTGCCAAGTACCGGTCGACGGTGTGAACATGGCGATGTCCGCCATTCCGTCGCCGTCATAGTCACCCTGGACGTTCATGTCACCGGGCTGTCCGATCGACTGCATCGAATATGTGTTGTCACCGCTGCCGAGGGTGTACCAATCGTTTCCGGCATTGTCCGGCGCGAGTCCCGTACGAGGCCTAACCACGCTTAGGTCAGAAAGGCCGTCGCCGTTGAAATCGTCGCGGCGATTTACCGGCCGGAGTTGGCCGCGGATCTCGCCATCGGGGTAGCCAGCGGCCGTATTGGTGTCGCCGGTCGCGATCTGGATGTACCACGCACCGTTTCGAAGCTGAGCAACCTGCTGCGGTGTCACATCAAATGATTGCGGTGCCGTCATTCCCGAGGTTCCGCCATTATTCGCTACCGTGAAGATAACGGGGCCTGTGGCGTTCGGGCCGGCCGGTCCGTTGATCGTGATAGTGGTCGCCGGAGCGGTCAAATGAGTATAAGCAACACGGACATTGATCGCCGTGGCCGTCGGATTCAAGGTAACAAATCCGAAACCGCGTCCCGGTGTTGTCACAGGCGGGACAACTGCGTGTCCATTCATCTTCGCCGCAAATGCACGGGCCGGAAGCGGATCGGGCGGCGGGGTCGGGCTGCCCGTAGGTGTCGGCGTGGGTGACGGCGGCGGAGGCGGTGCACCAAAAGTGCCGCCAAGCAGGGTCGTTCCGGCGTTGCGAATCGTCATCGGCGTGCCCGCGGTGATCAACGGAAACGTGCTGTTGCTGTTGCCCCAGAGGCGTAGCGAACCACTGTGGTTGAAAAGTGTGATCGTTCCCACCGGGCTGCCGGCGACGACGACGTTAAGCACGGTGCCGTTGGGCAAATTGATGTTCGAAACAAATACTTCGAACAGCCGCGGGCCGGGCCCAAATTCTGTGTATTCTGCCAGGCCTCGCGGAACGAGAGTTGTCGAGATGGCCGGAGCCGAAAGTTGCGCGATCAAACGCAGCGAGGGTGTCGGCATCGGTGACGGCGTTGGAGGCGGCACGGTCGGCGAAACGGTCGGAAGTGGCGTCGGCGGCGGCCCGAAAGCACCGCTAACGATCGCGGCATCACCATTCTTAATGGTCAAAACATCGCCGACGACCACCGTCGGCACGGTGTCGCCATTGGCCGTCGTCAGGTGCAGGACACCGCGACGGACCGGGTCAAGCGTCATCGAACCGACGGTCGCCGTGTTCAATACCACACTAAGTTGTGTTCCGGCCGGCAGATTTACCCCGTTGACCTCGACATGTAAAACGCGCTGGGCCGAGCCGGCCGACATAAAGGTGTTGTAGCTGGCCGATCCTATCGGCAGAGCGTTCGCCGTCGGGCTGCCGCTCGGGACTGCCAGTAAACGTGCGAAAAGGCCCGCCGTCGCAGTCGTCGTTTGAGCCTGCGAATTTGGGCTCCCGATCTGAAATGCAAATGGCAATACGAGCCACAGGGCTATTGCTGTCAGTGTCAGCGTCAGTGCTCGCGGCCGTTGAAGAAGTGCAGAATTTAACATCGCTCGAATCTCCAAGATAAAGTAAGTTCTAAAAATGCCTTACGCTCCGGATGTCCGCCGCAGTTATGCAGGCAGATCAGGAGAATTTCGGAAAAATGCGCCGGGTATTGGGTTCAAAATCGATACTACACTCATTAGACGTTTAAAAGTACAGTTAGGTCGCAAAAAATCACTTTTTTTGTCGACCGAAACACCATTTGTCGTACTCTCCCTGAGCCGGGCGGGGTTTATTCGGCAACCGAGTCAAAAGAACCACCGGATTTATAGAATTCTGCTGCCAATCGGTCTTTACTCACTACATCGAACAAGTAATGAGCCGGCCGGATCTTTGAGTGGATCTGGTGTTGCTTTTGCCGGATGATTTTGCGTAAATAGTATCAACCCTAAAAGTTACGCGAACATCGAAGTGAATTTTTTCCATTGAGTATGCAAGAATTTACAGATCAAATGCCGTCGGACATTGAGCGCTTTCCGATGGTTCCCATTCGGGACGTCGTTATTTTCCCCTACACGAAGGTCGCATTTAAGATCGGCAGGCCCAGTTCCGTGATGGCGCTGGAACAGGCGATGACCGGCGAACGGCAGATCTTTTTGGCGACACAGCATGACGCTTCGGTTGACGAACCAAACGCGGAACAGATATTCGAGGTTGGTACCCTCGGGCGGATCCTGCAGGCTCAGCGTCAGGAGAACGGCCAGATAAAGGTCGTGGTCGAAGGAAGAGAACGCGGCCGAATGGTGAGGGTCGAGCAGGATGACGAGGGAATGTTCTACGCTCACGTTCGGCGTGTCCCATCGACCGACGAATCGGGCTACCGGACGGACGGGCTGCTTCAGCGGCTGCATGCGTTGGTCGAACAGCTTTTGAGGGTGTCGCCTGACGCATACACCGACGCGCTTCACGCCGCACTGCGAGGCGTTTCGGCGGCCCAGATCGCCGATTCGATGTCGTCGCACCTGCGGATCGAGGTCGCCGAAAAACAAGAATTGCTCGAGACCGTTTCAGTCCAGGAACGCTTGCAGCGGCTGATAGATGTGCTCGAAGCAGAGATAGATAAACGCCAACTCGACCGCAACATCCATTCGCGAACGAAAAAGCAAATGGACAAGCATCAGCGCGAGTACTACCTGAACGAGCAGATCAAGGCGATCCACAAAGAACTCGGCCGCAAGGACGAAAAAGCCGAACTCGACGAACTGAAGGCGAAGATCGAAGCTGCCGGAATGTCTGACGAGGCCAAAGACAAGGCGATGCAGGAGTTTGCCCGGCTCGAAGCGATGCCGCCGATGTCAGCCGAAAGCACCGTTTCGCGAAACTATCTGGATTGGCTCATTAACGTGCCGTGGAAGGAGAGGTCAGAGGAGATCGAAGACCTGAATGCAGCAGAAGCGACGCTCAACGAGGACCATTATGGCCTCGAGAAGATAAAAGAACGCATTCTTGAATTCTTGGCCGTTCGCCAATTGGTAAAAAATCCGAAGGGTACGATCCTGTGTTTCGTCGGTGCACCCGGCGTGGGCAAGACCAGCCTCGGTAAATCGATCGCCAATGCGACGGGGCGAAAGTTCGTCCGGCTCGCCCTTGGCGGCGTCCACGACGAAGCGGAGATCCGCGGCCACCGCCGCACATACATCGGTTCGATGCCGGGGCAGATCGTCCAACTGATGAAACGTGCCGGTACGACCAATCCGGTCATACTGCTCGACGAGGTCGATAAGCTCGGGCGTGATTACCGCGGCGATCCGAGTGCGGCCCTTTTGGAGGTGCTCGACCCGGAACAAAATAGTACTTTCAGAGACCACTATCTTGATGTCGATTATGATCTGTCGCATGTGTTCTTTATCGCGACGGCAAATGTACTTCACACGATACCGCCGGCATTGCAGGACCGCCTTGAGATTCTGAGTCTTTCGGGTTACACCGAGCGTGAAAAGGCCGAGATCGCAAAGCGTCACCTAATACCCAAGCAGTGCGAAAACAGCGGCATCGACAGCGAAAAGGTCGTTTTTACATATGACGGTATTCTGGAGGCAATACGTCACTATACCCGCGAGGCGGGCGTTCGAAACCTCGAACGGGAGATCGGTTCATGCCTCAGGAAAGTTGCACGCCAATTCGTCGCCGCCGAGGATAAGGACTCGTTCCGCGTGGTGATCGACGCCGAAAAGGTTCAGGAGTTGCTCGGCACGATCCGATTTCGAAAGCAGGACATCGCCCGTAAGAGCGAGGTCGGGCTTGTTAACGGTCTGGCATGGACCGAGGTCGGTGGTGATGTGTTGCAGGTCGAGGCTACGCTGGTCAAAGGCAAAGGCGATGTGACGCTGACCGGTAAGCTTGGCGAGGTAATGCAGGAGTCGGCAAAAGCTGCCCTGACCTGCGTTCGAACGCGTGCCGAAGAGTTGGGGATAGACCCTGCTGATTTTCGCGAAAAGGACCTTCACATACACGTCCCCGAGGGGGCGATACCGAAGGACGGCCCGAGTGCCGGTATCACGCTCGCAACGGCGATGGTGTCAGCACTGACCAAACGGCCGGCAAGGCACGATGTCGCGATGACCGGCGAGATCACTCTTCGCGGCAAGGTCCTGCCGATCGGCGGTGTCAAGGAAAAACTCCTTGCCGCACACAGGTTCGGGCTGAAGACTATTATCTTGTCCAAAGAGAACGAAAAGGACCTGGCGGAGATACCGGACGAGGTTCGCGACGAGTTGACCATACATTCGGTCGATATGATCGACGAGGTGTTAAAGATCGCTCTCGAACCGACTACGGCCGCTGATGCGACGATCCACGCACCGCAAGTTTGGAACAGTGATCCGGCTGGGCCCGAGATCACCGCTTCGATTGAATAAGCGGACAAATATTATCCAATTATGAGCAAAGAATTTCACTCGGCAGAACTGATCCTCAAGCTTTACGACCTTCGGCGCGAGGACAAAATGCGTGATGCCCGAGCCTGGTTCATCGGTTTTTTTCCTGATTCGGTCGAAGACGTCATCAAGACCATGATCGACCCGACGACGAGTGCGAATTTTCGGATGGTGACCAGTTACTGGGATATGGCGGCGAGTTTCGTCAATCGAGGTGCGATCGATGAAGCGATGTTCATGGACTCGGCCGGCGAGATCTGGGTTGTTTTTTGCAAGGTCCAGCCTTATGTCGCCGAACTCCGCGAGCGGATCGGAAGCCCAAATACGATGAAGCATATGGAAGAGCTTCTGATGCGGCAGCCCAATGCCCTCGAAACGTTGGCGGTAAGACGCGAAACGATGAAGCGTTGGATGCAGGCCCGTGCCGAAATGGCAAATGCGGGCGATTCGACCGGTCAATGAAGATCATCTCAGCCGAATTTACGAAGAGCGCCTTTGACCGCGCCCATTGGACCACCGACGGTTTGCCGGAGATATCATTTTTAGGCCGTTCTAATGTCGGTAAGTCGTCTCTTCTGAATTCGCTCCTTCATCGAAAAGGACTGGCCCGAACGTCGAATACACCGGGACGCACACAAAGCATCAATTTTTTTCGCGTTAACGACCGATTCTATTTTGCGGATCTGCCGGGTTACGGTTACGCAAAGGTCTCAAAATCTATGCGGGCCGATTGGGGAAAGATGGCCGAGGAGTATCTTGCCGAACGGCGGGAACTGGTACTGTCCATCCAACTCGTCGATTCGAGACATTCGCCGACCGAACTTGACCGTCAGCTTCACGAATGGATGACGGTTAACGAAAAGTCGAGGATCATCGTCGCGACCAAGGCGGACAAACTCTCGAATAACGAACTCGCCAAGAATCTGCGGGTGATCGAAAGGGAATTGCCCGGGGCGAGGGTGATAGCATTTTCGTCGCAGACGGGCCGCGGACGCGATGCCGTATGGAGCGAGATCGAGTCGGCGGTGAATAAAAGTGAAGATTTTAGTTGATTTATCGTTCCGAATGTTGTAATTATTAACTATCGCCTTAATCCAAGGTTTCTTTCCAGGTCATAAAAACTGGAATCTTTGTTATTAATACTCACAATCCATTTGTTTCGCCTGCGGCCCGAAAGCACTTCCGATCATTTGATCCGGCCTGCGATGCAACACAATTTGAATAGCCTCAACGTAATTTATTTTATCCACTTTCACACCGACTGACATGGCAACCAAAACAACTTCAACCCGCAGACCGAAACGTGTCGCCGAAGAACCATCGAGCGCCGAGGCGATCGACGTATCGACCGAGCCCGCCGAGAAAAAGAATGAAGGCAGCAACGATTCGATGCTGAATCTTGCCGGACTCAAAGATATGTCCATTAGCGAACTTACCCATATCGCTAAAGAAATGGGCATCGAGGGAGCAAGCGGACTAAGAAAGCAGGAATTGATCTTCAAGGTCCTCGCGACGCAGACCGAAAAGAGCGGACTGATATTTTCAGAGGGTGTCCTCGAAACGCTTCCCGATGGATTCGGGTTTTTGCGGGCTCCGGAGTACAACTATCTGCCGGGCCCCGACGACATTTACGTCAGCCCGTCGCAGATACGTAAATTCGATCTGCGGACCGGCGATACGGTCTCGGGACAGATACGTCCGCCCAAGGAAGGCGAGCGTTACTTTGCCCTGATCAAGGTCGAGGCGATCAACTTTGAGGCTCCCGAGCAGTCGCGTGAAAAGGTATTTTTTGACAACCTGACACCGCTTTATCCTGACGAGAAACTGAGCATGGAGATCGAGGGTGATCCGGACAAAGTCGCTGCCCGCGTGATCGATCTGGTGACACCGATCGGCAAAGGCCAGCGCGCTCTGATCGTCGCTCCGCCGAGAACCGGTAAAACGATGCTCTTGCAGACCATCGCCAATTCGGTGACGGAGAATCATCCGGAAGTGACCCTGATCGTGTTGCTTATCGACGAACGACCGGAAGAGGTCACCGACATGCAGCGTTCCGTCAAGGGCGAGGTCATTTCTTCGACCTTTGACGAACCGCCGACCCGCCACGTGCAGGTCGCCGATATGGTGATCGAAAAAGCGAAACGCCTGGTCGAACATAAACGTGATGTCGTCATCCTGCTTGATTCGATCACCCGTCTGGCCCGGGCGCATAACTCGGTCGTGCCTCCGTCGGGCAAGATCCTCTCGGGCGGAATCGACTCGAACGCTCTGCAGCGGCCCAAGAGGTTTTTCGGGGCTGCCCGAAATATCGAGGAAGGCGGCAGTCTGACGATCATCGCGACGGCCCTTATCGATACCGGTTCGCGAATGGACGATGTCATTTTTGAAGAATTTAAGGGGACCGGCAACTCCGAGATCCATCTCGACCGCCGCTTGTCCGACAAGCGTCTGTTCCCGGCCATCGATCTGCAGCGATCTGGTACCCGAAAGGAAGAACTGCTGATCGGCAAAGAGGACCTTAATAGAATTTGGGTGATGCGCCGTGTGCTGAACCCGCTTTCGCCGGTCGAACAAATGGAGGTCGTGCTCGAACGCCTCTCCAAGACTAAGACTAATGCCGAATTTTTGGCCTCGATGCAGTCATAGCGTCGACGGCCCTGAATATACGATCGTGAATAGTGAGGAAACCGTTTGATGTTTTCTCCTATTCACGATTTACTATTTACGGTCCATTTTTATGAGAGTAGCCGTAATATCTGCTGAGGCAGTTCCATACTCTAAGACCGGCGGTCTGGGCGATGTCGCCGGGGCGTTGCCCAAGGCACTGCGGCAGGTCGGTATCGACGCCTTTTTGATCACGCCATGCTATTGGCAAACCAAGGGCGAATATCTATGGCACACGTCGGTCGACGATCTCTGGATAAATTGGAAAGGACGCACCGTTCGGGTAAAGGCCTTTTACAGCGAGGCAAACGGTTCGCCGGCATTCCTGCTGGACTATCCGCCGTTGTTTCATCGAGATTCTATCTACGGCTACCGCGAGGACCACGAAAGATTTGCGTTCTTTAACCACGCCGCGCTTGAGTTGATAAAGCGGCTGGGCGGCGCGCCTGATATCGTTCATCTCAATGATTGGCATTGCGGATTTGCGGCCGTCGAGCTGGCGTCCAGAAGGCGTTCTGACCCGTATTGGGGCAACACGCGAACGGTATTTTCAATCCACAACATGGCATATCAGGGCGGGTTTGGCCTCGGCGACCTACCTTCGCTCGGGTTTACTTCAGATTTCGCCCGAAATGCGTTTAGCTTCAATGGTTATGCTTCGGCAATGAAGGCGGGACTTGAAGTTTCTGATACTCTCTCAACGGTGTCAAAACGCTACTCGCACGAGATCCAGACCGCCGAGAACGGCTACGGCCTGGATTGGCTGACGCGTCAACGGGCCGGGAGCCTGATCGGAATAACGAACGGCGTCGATTACGAAGTTTGGGATCCGGAGACCGACCCGGAACTGCCCGCACATTTTTCGATCGATGACCTTTCAGGCAAGGCAGAATGCAAACGCGCCCTGCTTGAACGATTTCATTTGCCTATCGAATCGGACCGGCCGATATTCGCGAGCGTTACGCGATTAACGTCGCAGAAGGGCGTCGAACTGATCCGGCAGGGTGCGGGCGACATTCTGGCGGCGGGCGGCTTTTTTATCGCGCTCGGGTCGGGTGAAAAGGACTCGGAGAATTTTCTTCAGGCACTTCGCGATCATGCCCCGTCGCGGGTAGGGGTTTACATCGGGTATAATGAGAGTCTGGCCCATCTGATCGAGGCAGGAGCGGACATGTTCCTGATGCCTTCAAAGTTTGAGCCGTGCGGCTTAAACCAAATGTATTCATTGAGATACGGCACTGTGCCCATTGTTCGGGCAGTTGGCGGCCTCGATGACACGGTCGAGAACTGGAACGCTGTGACAGGCCGCGGGAACGGCTTCAAATTTGGTCCATATCAGGCGGACAAACTGCTCGAGAAGATCTACGAAGCCAGATTTGCGTACGAAGACAAGGAATCGTGGTCACGAATTCAGCGAAATGGAATGTCGGTCGATAACTCTTGGGAGAATGCGGCAAGGAACTACGTCGAACTTTATAACTGGACACTTCTAAACTAAAAACAGCGAATGATCATCGTAATTATCGGCGCCCAGTGGGGCGATGAAGGAAAAGGGAAGGTTGTCGATCTGTTGGCGGACCGCTTTGATATCGTTTCGCGGTATCAGGGCGGCCACAACGCCGGCCATAGCGTTTATGTTGGCGATAAAGCCTTTGTCTTGAGGCTTTTGCCATCGGGTATCATCCACGAAGACAAAACCTGTGTTCTCGGCAACGGCATGGTCATCGACCCGAAAGCATTTTTTGAAGAGGTCGATCAGATCGCGGAAAAGGGGATTTCGGTCACGCCGGACCGGCTCAAAGTCTCGTCACGTGCACATCTGATAATGCCCTATCACCGTGCCCTTGACCACACGTCGGAAGAGCGGCTCGGAAATGAAAAGATCGGCACGACGCTCCGCGGTATAGGCCCGGCGTACGAAGACAAGGCCGGCCGGCGGGGAATTCGCGTCGCCGACGCAATGAATCCGGACCTGCTGAAACTCCGCGTTGAGCGAAATCTGGAGGAAGCAAACCGCATTATAGTGCTATTTGGCCAGCAGCCGCTCCGGTCGGATGAGATACTCGCCGAAATCTCGCCGCTGGTCGAGCGGTTGCGGCCTTTCGTATGTGAGACTTCGCATTTTCTTGCTGAAGCCCGTAAGGCGAACAAAAAGATCCTGCTCGAAGGTGCACAAGCGACGCTGCTCGATGTCGATCACGGCACGTATCCGTATGTGACCTCGTCCAATCCGACCGCCGGCGGTGCATCGGTCGGAGCGGGCATACCGCCGCACCACATCACGGGTGTTTTGGGCATCGTTCGAACTTATGCAACGCGTGTCGGCGAAGGCCCGTTTCCGACGGAAATGATCGATTCTGAAGAGGATATGGCGAACCTGATCCGTAAGCGGGGCAACGAATACGGGTCAGTGACGAAGCGGCCGCGACGCTGCGGTTGGTTTGACGCAGTGGCCACACGGTACGCCGCCGAATTGAACGGATTTGATTCGGTCGCATTGACCAAACTAGATGTGCTCGACGCTTTAGAAGAGGTCAAGGTGTGCGTCGGTTACGAGATCGACGGTAAACGTGTCGAAACGTTTCCTGCGGTTTCCAGCGAACTGCTCAAGATAAAGCCGATCTACGAAACGCTGCCGGGTTGGATGACCGATACGATCGGAACCACCCGGTTTGAAGACCTGCCTGAAAGGGCTCAGGCATACGTACGCTTTTTGTCCGAGCAGATCGGTACCGAGATCGGCCTGATCTCGACCGGTCCGGAACGCGATCAGACGATCATTCTCAACGAATCGGTAATGGAAGGTTGGTTCAAGTGATCTGAAATGCCGAATATTGAGATCGTATCGTTTACTGACGATTGGGCCGGCGATTTTGCCTCGCTCAATTACGAATGGATCGAAGAGTACTTTGCCGTGGAAAAGCACGACAAAGAGGTTCTCGACGATCCGCAGACGAACGTGATCGAGCCGGGCGGCGAGATCTACATGGCGGTCGTGTCCGGACTTGCGGCCGGAACGGTAGCACTTATCCCGGCCGGTGAAGGCATCCTCGAATTGACAAAAATGGCTGTATCACCTGAATTTAGGGGAATGGGAATCGGTGACGCATTGATGGCCAAGTGCATCGAACACGCCCGAAATAGCGGGGTGCACACTATTTGGCTGGAATCGCATACCAAACTCGCCCCCGCACTCGGTCTTTATCGAAAGCACGGTTTTGTAGAGACGCCGAAAGATCCGAATTCGCCATACTCAAGGGCAGATATACGAATGCAACTTGCCATATAATCCGCCAATATGTAAAATCTTCAATTCGGCTGCTAATGGCAGCGCTCGTGGTCCGATAGCTCAGTCGGTAGAGCAAGTGGCTTTTAACCACTGGGTCGCAGGTTCGAGTCCTGCTCGGATCACCATTTTTCACGGAAAGCACTCTTGACGGAGTGCTTTTTGTTTTGGGGGGCGCCCATTACTTGATACTTGCCAGTAACTGACCCATTTCGTTGAATATTTTTTCGTCCCACTTCCCGAGAGCATTTTGTTGTTTTAATCGCTCGACGATCTGAACCGCCAGCGAAAGGCTGGCTTTTGCGTTGTCTTTTTGGCCGAGTTTCAGTTCGGTGATGCCCACGCTTTTGAGCGCCTGAGCCCAATCGCGTTGAGCGACCGAATTACGTTCGTCAAAAGCGGCAAGGGCCTTAAAGACCTCGGCCGACCTTCGATATTCTTCCAGTGCTCCGGGCAGATTAGAAACGAACTTCTGGGCATCGCCAAGGCGCGTGTAAAGCGTTCCGAGGTCGTCCTGATAGACGCGGTTTCGCGGCTCGCGTTCGATCAATTCGAGGATCGTTCGCTCCGATTCACGGAGCGCACCAAATCCCTCGTCATTTCGCTTTACCAGCATCAGGATATTGCCATAACGCGATAGTGCCTTTGCCAGATTTTGACGGGCCTGCGTGTCGGCGGGATCGGTAACGGAACTCGTACGGGCAACGTCAAGGGCCTGTTTACTGTATATTAGCGAAAGGTCGTTCTTGATGCTCTCAAGCGTACTGGACGCCTGGGTGTAGACGATGTACACCGTGCGTTGAATGTTCGAATCATTGGGATATCTGGCACGCAGATCATCAGCCATCGACACGGCCTTTTGGTTCTCGATCTCGGCCTCGGCCTGCTTATCGTCCCACGAAAGAGCGTTGCCGAGATATGCGGTCGCTAGTGCGGTCATTCGAGCCACTTCCGGGTCACTGCGGTCCATTTTTTCAAGGTCAGCGATGACCTGTCTGAAGATCGGGACCGCTATCGTGTATTGATTGTTGATCGCGTTAATATGCCCGAAATCGATCGCGGCGTCGGCGCTGGCTTTTTCAATGTCTGCCGAACCGGGAAACTCGGCGATCAATCCCTTGTACAGCTCAAGCGAGTGCTCCGAGTCCGCCACCGCCTGCCTGATCTCACCCTGGGCAAACCTGATCGCTGCCAGTTCACGGTAGCTGGATGCGATCTCGACGCGCAGGTCCCTGGTCAGCGGCAATCGCTCGAACAGCGAGATCGCTTTTGAATAGGTCTCGATCGCTCCGGCAAAGTCACTTAGATTCGGCTTCGAGGGATTTCCCTGAAGATCGCCTACCTTTCGGTAAGCTCGGGCGAGTTCGGTCTGGAGTGTGGTGTCGGCGGCTTCGGTCGCAAGACTGTCGAGATAGCCAAGAGCCTTGAGTACGACCAGTTCACGAGCGTCGGTCGACCCCGGAAGCCGCTCGATCCTGGGGGCGATCTCAAAAAGGAGGGAATTTGAAAGACTTCGAACGTCCTGAAATCGTTTTTCTGCCCGATCGCGTTCCTGCCGAGCGACGTTGGCCTGCCACAAAGCGAAGGCGAGCCCGGTTACGAGCGAGATGAGTATCAATAAGCCGGCGGAAACGGCGATCTTATTACGCCGAAGGAATTTGTCGGCCCGATAACCAAGTGTGTTAGGTCGGGCTGAGACCGGCAAGCCATTCAAATGGCGCTCGATATCATCGGCCAGATCTTCGACGGTCTTGTATCTTCGCTCAGGCTCTTTTCTAAGCGCCATCAAGACGACATTGTCGATATCGCCCTTTAAGTACTTGGTCGGATGTCCGCCGGCCTTATCCGTGCCGCCCCTTGCCAAGGTACTCGGCGCGACCGGTTCAAGAGTGCTGATGGTCGCATAGATCTCATCCAACTTCTTGTTTTCAAGGTCCAGCGGCTTGGCTCCGGTAAGCAGCTCGTACAGGACGACACCGAGTGAGTAAATATCGCTTGCGGTCGTGATCGCTTTGCCGGTTATTTGTTCCGGTGATGCGTACGCCGGCGTGAAGGCGAATACAGCGGTCTGTGTTTCGTCTCTATCATTTTCGAACGCTTTTGCCAGGCCAAAGTCGAGCAGTTTGGGCTCGCCCTCGGCATTGATCAAGATGTTTGACGGCTTGATGTCGCGGTGAACGACCAGATTTCGATGGGCATAGGACACAGCAGAACAGACCTTAAGAAACAGCCGAAGCCGATCCTTCAGCGACAGATCTGCGGCCTCGGCGTACTCGGTCAAAGGCAAACCCTCGATGTACTCCATCGCAATGAACGGTTCGCCGCGTTCGCTGACGCCGCCGTCGTGCAGTGCCGCGATATTAGGATGGCTCAGGCCGGCAAGGATCTGACGCTCGCGGCGAAACCGCTCGATTATCGCGGCATCGGCGATCGACTGCCGCACGAGCTTAAGAGCGACAGTCTGTTCGAATTCGCCGTCGGCACGCTCCGCCAGAAATACCGTTCCCATACCGCCGTGTCCTATCTCGCGGACGATCCGGTAGTTCCCAAATCGTGTCCCGATCATATCTGCGGAGGTTTCGCTCAACTTCGCCCGAAGGTCGATGCGGTGGTCCTCGATCAGATCGCGACCTGAATCGGCGGCGTCAAGTAGAGACATCACCTCGTCGGCCAAAGCGATATCGCCGTCGCAGGATGCTTCTAAGAAGGCACGGCGCTCCGCATTTGGCAGTTCCAGTGCCTGCGCAAAAAGCGATTTGACTCTTTCACGATCGAATTCTCGCATTGGATAACAACAAATTTACGCAATTATACATCGACACCCGATTCGAAAGAAAAAAATCTGGTGATTGGGCGCTTTTGGCTCATTTCTACGCCCTATTAGGTAGATACAGAACTATTTGTGCCTCGGATAGGGAGATTTTGTCATGAAACAGACCCAGCGGAAACGTGTCTTTAATAACTACATACTGTTAATTGCGGTAGCGCTATTTTGTGCGGCCGGATTTGCGGTTCCACGTTTCATTTTGCCTGAGGCTGTATCGGCGGAGAATGACGAACTTGTCTTACGAGGGCCAAAACAGTCGCAGCCGACCACAACTACGTCGCAAACCTCCGGACATAGTTACGGGCAGGGCACCTCGCTGCCGGGCATTCTCGCGTTTACCCGCGGCAGCTATTATCAACCGAATGTCGATAGCATTTCTGACATTGGCGGAAACAATGATGCGAGGGTACTCAGTTACCTGGGCGACGATATGCCGGTTTTTTCACCGGACGGAAACAAAGTGCTTTTTCGGAGCCGCCGAGATGGCGATCTGTTCTCAAATACCTTCTACCTGTATTCGATGAATTCGGACGGCTCCGATCAGGTTCGGCTTGCCGAAATGCCGGACTTCTATACGAGCTTTTCTTATTCAGCTGATTCGACAAAGGTCATTTACATCAAGAACGGTAATATCTGGCGAGTGAATGCCGACGGTACTTCGAACACGGAAGTTCTCGACTTATCAGAAGAGATCCGACTTCCAAAGTACTCGCCTGACGGCACGAAGATCGTTTTCTTATATGAATCGAAACTTTGGACCATGGATCCGGACGGTACTAACGCTGCGGATCTTGGGATGAATGAATACACGGAGCAATTCGACCTTTCGCCGGACGGTTCCAAGATCGCGTTTGGATCGAACAGTGAGATATTCACGATCAATTTCGACGGGACCAATGAGACAAAGATAATCGACGATGATAGCGAAGGGTACTATCTAGCGAATCCGAAATATTCGCCGGACGGAACGAAGTTGTTGATGACGTGCCAGGGCATTAATCAGGATCAATGGAGCAACATTTGTACGTCTGATGCGAATGGCAACTCTTTTTCACCGCTGATTGGCACGTCTTCTGAGCGAACATTCCCAGCATGGGCCCCGAACAGTGCTGCTATCGCCTTCGTTACTCAAGATACAAATACGAACGTCTACAGCATTGAGGTCGCAGTTCTCGGGCAAATGCCGGTGGTGATCCGGAACGCGGAGAATAACGATAATATTTTCGACCTTGCATGGCAGCCAGACTGCACACTGGTCGGCGTCCCGACTCCGATGCCAACTCCGACGGCGACACCAACACCGCTTTCGGGGCTGATATCGGAGTGGAATGCAAACGCATCGAACGCTGATGATTCGATCGGCACAAACCACGGGCAGTTTTTAGACGGGGCTGCTTTGACGGCACTTGGCAAGGTGGGATACGGATTCTATTTCGGCGGCGACGGCGGATACATCAACATTCCTGACGACGACACGCTCGATGTGCAAACGGGCGATTACACGGTTTCGGCTTGGTTCAGTCCGACGGCCGCTGCTGAACATTACGTAGTCGGGAAGGGGGCGTGCGGGGAAAATTCTTCCAATTTTTATATTGGTGTTGACGAAAATTTCGTGCCGTTCATGGACATAAGTCACTCGAGCGGAGGCTCGCGTGTCGGCTCATGGGGCGGCCCGCTCAGCACAAACACCTGGCATCACCTCCTGCTTCGAAAACAGGGTACGAACTTACGGCTTTATGTGAACGGCAGCCTGGCGGCCGACCATCAGGAAACGCAACCGATGATGATCGGAACCCAGCCATTCACAATCGGCAAAGGTGACGGGTGCACTCCACCGCAACTCACCACAAATGGCGGCGTGGATGAGGTGCGCCTTTACGGGCGAGCCCTGACCGAAACAGAGATCGGTGATATTTTTGGCGGTTCTGCTTTGGCTTCGCGAGCAACCGGCTCGAACTGCCAGCCGCACGCCGACCCGAGCTTTGGAATGTGGGTAGAATTTCCGCATCCGATAGCGGCCGGCCGGAATGGCAACATCAGTATTCGATTGGATGAACCGGCACCGCCGGGGGGCACCTTGATCAACCTGACGTATCCGAACTCGTCGGTTGTAAACGGCCCGTCAACGATCACCGTTCCCGAATATAACAACGGCTTCCTGTTGCCGGTCAGCACTGCGTTAGGCTCTGTTTTCAATAGCGGTGACGTGATCGCGACGCTCGGCAGCGAGACTTCGCGGGTGACCGTTACAGTTGCTCCCGCGGCACCCGAGATCACTGTTTCTGATCTGTCTGCCCCTTCGCCGGTCAGTATTTTGCAGAATTTCACAGCGTCGTGGCGGATCACAAACAACGGCCAGGCACCGACAAATAACTACCGTCAGGATACGCTGTACATCTCAACCGACGATGTTTTGTTCAATAGCCCGAACGACGTCGTCGTCGGCAGAAAATACGAGAACGGAGCCTCGATCGCTCCCGGAGCGTTTCGTGATGTGACCTTTAACGAAGTCAACATTCCCGCGTCGGCTATTCCTGCCGATGGAACTTATTACCTATTCGTTTATGCGGGCGACGGTGGAACTGTCAACGAGCGGAATGGAAATTGGAACGACAATTCGATCGGTATTCCGATCACCGTGAATCGAAATCTCCCGGATCTGATCGCTCAGAATATATCCGCCCCGACTGAGGTCGAACCTCGGACCAATTTCACGATCACGTGGGATGCAAAAAACCAAGGCAGCGCTGCAACGCTGACCCCGTTTCGTCAGGACATTTATTACTCATTCGACCAAACCGTGGGTAATGGCGATGATCTGCTGTTAACTCAGCGATTCGACCCGATCATGGGCATCGGCGAAGTGCGTTCGTATAGTCAACAGTATTTCTTCAACACGCTGCCGGTGAGGCCGTCGAGCGATGGAATGTTCTACGTCAAGGTGGACGCGGCAAACCAGGTTTACGAGGACGCTCCCGGCGGACCGGCCGAAACAAACAACGTTACGTCATTTGCCTCGCGGTTTGAATACCGTGTGCCTGACCTGCAGGTTGCGGCTGTTTCGCCTCCTGCCGAGGTCGAAAGCGATACGGAGTTTGCCGTGAGCTGGACGACCCAGAACGCGGGCAACAAGACCGCTTCCGCAATTACCGAGGCCGTTTATTTCTCGACCGATAGCGTCGTAAGCGGCAACGATACATTTCTCGGTTACTTTACCTTGAACCAAACACTCGAGCCAGGGCAATCCGTTAACAGGACGCAGAATGTCACAATTCCTACAAATGCCATTACAGCTACAGGGAACTATTTCGTCTACGTCGTCACCGATGCTTTCACGCAGGTCGACGAAGGAGCGAACGAGGGCAACAATACGACCTTCAGCGCGCTGCGCGTTCGCCGCCTGTTGCGGCCTGATCTTCAGGTCACGAATATTACCGCCCCGGCGACGGTTTTCTTCGATCAGCAGATCCAGGTTCAGTGGACGGTAAGTAACACGGGAGCCGGGCCGACTAATGCCGCGAATTGGCAGGACGATCTTTACATCGGCCCCAACCAGAACCTGAGCGGAGCGGTGAGGCTTTCGACGCTCTCGAACATAAGTTTCTTAAACTCAGGCGAAAGTTATATCGCGACCGCTACAGTGCGGATACCGCGTGGATCAAGCGGTTCATACTACCTCATCGTCAAGACAGACAAGGACGGCCTCGTAAATGAGGAGAATGAAAATAACAACCTAACGACCCGGCCGTTAACGGTAAACATCCCGCCATTGCCCGACGTCAGGGTGAGTAATGTCCAAGCCCCTGAAAATGCGGCCGGCGGTCAACCGATCAGCGTTTCGTGGATCGTTACTAATCACGGTGACGGAGCGACGCCGACGAATGAATCGTCCTGGAGCGACGCGATCTATATTTCGAGGGATGCAGTGTTCAGCGGCGACGATCGGTTCGTCGGTGCTCGCGAACGCAGCGGCGTACTGCAGCCCAATGGCAGTTATTCGGTCTCAGGCTACACGGTCAATCTTCCGGGCGATGCATTCGGCGATTATTACGTGTTCGTTGTTGCTGACGCTTACGATCAGCTATACGAATTCACCGCAAACGGGAACAATTCGAACTATGACGCCACTGCACCGGGTTCACCGATGCACGTACTCGGCACACCGCCCGACCTGACAGTGCTTGATCCGATATCTGCACCGGCCAGCGAACTCGCCGGCCGGCAGATCAATGTCCAGTTCACAGTCCGGAATCAGGGAGCATTCGACGCCAACGGTGCCTGGTACGACACGGTCTTTCTATCGCCCGATCCTAATTTTGATCCGATGACCGACACCCCGATCGGTTCGCTGGTCCACAGCGGCCTGACTGCGGGTGGCCAGTATGGGGTCAATATGTCGGTCACGCTTCCAAATTGCCTCGACGGTACTTACTATCTATTTGCCGTTACCGATACCTACGGCCAGATCTTTGAGTATGACGCGGGCGGCAACGCCGAGTCGAACAACATCAGCCAGCCGAAGCAGATACAGATATCAAGTTTTGCCCCCGATCTTCGGGTCACAAACATTACGGTGCCGCCGGTGGTGGTGAACGGGGCGATGCCCATATCGTGGACGGTCAGGAATTACGGCACGGCGGCAACGCTTCAGACGATATGGACCGACCGTATTTATTTAATTTACAACGGATCGGCGACAAATTTGGGCAATTTTGACCGTTCCGGCGGGCTCGCTGTCGATGGTGAATACACACAAAACCGGATCGTGTACATTCCGCTGTTCCTCGAGGGCGATATGCAGATCGTCGTCCAAGCCGATACGTACAACAATGTCCCCGAATGTTCCTATGAGACGAATAATGAGATAAGTGCGGCGACAAACGTACAGCAGGATCTGCCGGACCTGCGAGCGACGGGCGTCGGTGCTCCCGGTACTGCATCGCTCGGCCAGACGTTCAGCGTTTCCTGGACAGGCGGCAACTATTCGGCCGCGATGACCGGTACAGCGTCGTGGGCGGACACGGTCTATCTCTCGGCGGACAATGTGCTGACCTTAGGCGACATTCCGATCGGCGGTGCGGTAAAGACCGCACAGCTCGGTTCGGGCCAAACGTACGGGGGTTCTGCTGACGTTACGATCCCGGGAGTCACGCCAGGCAACTATTTCTTGTTCGTCAACGCTGACAACGGCAATCACGTTGTCGAGGGCGTGAACGAGACGAATAACGCATCGGCACCGATACCGATCACGATCACTGCCCCACAGGTCGATCTGCAGGTCACTAACGTCTCGGCGAATCCGCTTATTTACTCGGGACAGTTCGCCGATGTGTCCTGGACGGTCGCCAATCTCGGTTCGACCCCGACAGTCACCGGTAATTGGACCGACTATCTGGTATTGTCACGCGACAGTGTCTATGATTCGACCGACCGCGTGATCGATTTCGTCAATCGGGAAGCGCCGCTTGCCGGCGGAGCGAGTTACACGGTCAACAGGTCGGTCGCAATACCGTCGGGCCTGACCGGTGAATATAAGATCTTTGTAATTACCGATCGGAGCAACGCGGTGGTCGAATCGGTTGAGACCAACAACATCAGTTCGCCGCTGACCGTCGAACTGCAATTGCCGCCGCCGGCCGAATTGAACATAACGAATATTTCCGTTCCGGCCACGGTCATTTTAGGCGATAACGCTGCCTTCCAATGGACGGTTCAAAACTCTTCCGCAAATGGAGTAAACGGCATCTGGCAGGACTCGGTGTACCTATCGAATGACCAGGTATGGGATAGCGGCGATGCCCTTATCGGTCAGGTTCAGCGGAGCGGAGCGCTTGGGGCTTATGCGACCTACACCGGAACCCTCGACGGGCCGATGCCGCCGGTCGAGACCGGCACGTATTATGTGATCGTTCGAACAGACGCTCGAAACAACATTCGCGAATCGGATGAGGGGAACAATGTCACATCGTCGATCTCGTCAACAGCTGTCAATATAGCCAATCTGACGCTCGGTGCTGCTCTAAACACATCGCTTGTAACCGCTCAGGAACGCTACTACAGTATCCTGAACTCACCCGCCGACGAGACGATGCTCATAACTCTCGACGGCGAGGACGGTTCGCGAAATGAGCTTTATTCTCGATCCGGGGCGATGGTCTCGCGTGCCAATTTCGAATTTCAGGATGAAAAAGGCGGTCGTGCGGATCAGGAGAACGTGATCCGAAATACAAACGCCGGGACTTACTATACGATGATCCGCGGCGATTATGTGCCGGGATCATTTGCTCCGGAGTTGAAACGCGCCGACGACAACAAGAGAAAAGCTCTGTTGAGCCCGCAAAATGTGACGATCAAGGCCGAGATATTGCCGTTCACGATACGCAATATCTCGCCCGCTGTGGCCGGAAATTCGGGCATGACGACGGTCGTCGTCGAGGGGGCCAAATTCAAGCCGGGTGCGACAATCAGGCTGGTTGGGCAGAACAATACCGAACTTGCCCCGGTGGACGGCGACAATTCTTCGACACGCTTTGCCGCGATGTTCGATCTAAAGGGCAAATCGGCCGGCGATTATGACGTTGTCGTCCGAAATCCCGATAACCAGACGGCGACGTTGGCGAATGGATTTAAGATCGTAAGCGGCGGCGGATACTCGCTCCGCAGCGGGCTCGTCGGCGAGTCTGAGGTTCGGCCGGGCACTACCCGCTATATTTTCTCAGCGAGCAATGACGGCCTGAACGACGCGCTGAATGTCCCGATCCTGATCTCATTCCCCGCGGATTATAATTTCCGCATCGATCCGCGAAATCTGGGCCAGTTCCCGCAGTCCGAGTTGCCGCCCGGAACGCCGGCGAATGGAGTCCCGCTTTTCCTGGACGTCAACGGAATCCGGACCCTGATGTTATACGCTCCGATCCTCAGGTCGGGAGCGACCATCGAGGTTGGCGTCGATCTGGACATTCCCCTTGGATTCGGCGGCTTTAAGGTGGCCGTTCAGGTAATGCCGCCGCTGGCGGAGTTCGTCGCCGGAACGGTGCCGAATCAACCGGCTCGGCCGACAGCACCTTACGGGCCCGTGTCATTAGCACCGGGAAGTGATCCGCAGCAGGACTGCTGGACGGAAGTTGCACGACAGGCGATCTTCTTTATTCTGGGTGAACTGCTTCCGGGTGATTGTCTCGGTGCGGGTTGGAACGTGCTGCTAAGCTCGGCCGATGCCGTCACAAGCCTGATGCTAAAGGGCGGCGGTGCAAGCGGCTTTGATCAGGTGAACGCACTTGCCGGAAAGGTCATGAACTCGCTCGGAAAGCTCGCGACCGAATGCGGCGGTCAAGCGATCCCATGGTTCAAGGCGGCGTCCACGGCTGTCGCCATCTTTCAGCTGGTGATGCAGATCGTTGATTGTCTCCAGAATCTGCATACCGAGTTGAGGGTCACCGGACGGCGTTCGATAGATCCGAATGAGAAGATCGGCCCGACCGGTTTTGGCCCCGAGCGTTGGGTGGCCAAGGACAAGCCAATGCTATATCGAATAAATTTCGAGAATCTCCCAACGGCGACGGCGCCTGCGCAGCGAGTTCAGATCATAGACCAATTGCCTCCGACGCTGGATCCGCGGACCGTGCGGTTATTGGAGATCGGTTTCAAACAGTATCGGGTTGAAGTGCCGGCAAACAGGGCCTTTTATCAGAACCGACTGCAGCTCGGCGATGATCTGAATAATCTCAAAGCCGATATTTCCGCCGGTCTGGACATCACAACCGGCCGGGTCACTTGGACAATGACGGCCATCGATCCGCAGACCAATGAGCGCCCGTTGAGCCCGCTTCTTGGCATTCTCCCACCAAATAATGCTGATCGAGACGGTGAGGGTTACGTTATCTTTTCGGCTGCTCCGGCCCCCGGAGTGACGAACCGTACCGATATTGCCAACACCGCCAAGATCTACTTTGACGAAAACGAGCCGATCGTCACGAACGCGACGACCAATCTCGTCGATGCCGATGTTCCCACGAGCCAGGTCGCGGCGTTGCCTGCAACGGCATCAGATCCGGCGATCCAGATCAATTGGGCGGGCGGGGACGATGCCAACGGCTCGGGCCTAAAGGGTTTTGACGTGCTTGCGTCCGAGAACGGGGGAACATTTGTGCCATTCATCGCCGGATCGGATCAAACTAACGGCGTGTTTGACGGAAAGTGGGGAAGGACATACCGATTCTACTCGGTGGCGTCAGACAACGCGGGAAATATCGAGGCTCCGCCTGGAGTCCCGGATGCGACCATCCGTGTTCTTGGCAGTTCAGTCGAAAGTGATGTAGCGGCGTATCCCTCCGGCGACAATGACGGTATCGTTAATGACCAGGATGTCGCTCAGGTGCGGCGATTTGCCGCCAAGATGGATCAAAGTTATCAGTTCAATGATTTTCAGGCGGCAGACTCGGCTCCGAAAGTTGACGGCGGCAATGGCAGCCTGACAGTGGGTGACGTCATTCAAGCAAAACGTTACGCGATGGGCATCGATTTGCTTCGAGATTACACCGGACCGCTTTCAGCCGGGACACTATCAGGCAAAGCCATCCGCGGAA
The DNA here is from genome assembly GCA_937941715.1 of uncultured Chloracidobacterium sp. Classification (GTDB taxonomy): domain Bacteria; phylum Acidobacteriota; class Blastocatellia; order Pyrinomonadales; family Pyrinomonadaceae; genus OLB17. The sequence goes on from CALDGX010000228.1 coordinate 58,256, forward strand.
GATCCGACGGATTACTTCCACGCGGAATATATCCGTTCACGCTCGGCCGGGTCGGAAACAAATTGACGGTAGCTATCGCTCTCGATGCCCAGGGCGACGAGACGGGGATCGGCTTTACGCTGAACTACAATACCGGCGATCTCGTCAATCCTCAGAATATCACCTTAGGCAACGATGCCGCCGGGGCGGTGCTTACCACGAATACCAGTCAGCCCGGAAAGGTTGGCGTGGTGATCGATAAACTTCCGACGCAGCCGTTCGCTGCCGGCGGCAGATTAATCGCTAAGATCGAGTTTGACGTAGTCTCGGCAAACGGAACGTCACTTCTTTCATTTGGCGGCGATCCCGTCGCGAACGAAGTCGTAAATGGCGATGCATTGGCCCTGACGTCGACCTACAACGATACTGTTATCACCATCCTTGGTCCGACATCTGCGTCGGTGAGCGTGTCGGGCAGGGCTGTCACAGCCGGCGGTCGGCCGATCGCAAATGCGGTAATATTCCTGTCCGACGATTCGGGCGTCAAACGGCGGGCGATCACCAACGGGTTCGGCAGATACCAATTCGACGGCGTTGAAGCCGGGCGATCGTATGTTATCGCGGCCAAGCATAAAACTTTCCAATTTGCCAGGCCGAGTTTTGTCCTGCAGGTGGATGACGCCGTTGAGAACGCTGATTTTGCGGCGTTGGAGTGATGACGAAGTTCAGCGTGTGAGCTCGCGTTGAAACCAGGCTTTGGCAAAGGTCCATTCTCGGCGGACAGTGGTCTCTGAGATGTCCATAATATAGGCGGTCTCTTCGATCGAGAGTCCGCCGAAGAATCTGAGTTCGACTATTTTCGCTTGTCGAGGGTCAATAGCCTCCAATGCTACAAGAGCCTCCTCGAGCTTGAGGATGTCAAAGTCTTTCTTGTCCGGTAGGCTGACGGCGTCGTCAAGAACGATCCGCTGGCCGCCCGAACGTTTCAGAGCATTGCGCTTTCGGGCGTGATCGATGAGGATCTTGCGCATCACCTCAGCGGCAACCGCAAAAAAGTGTGCTCTATTTTGCCAGGATACATTTTCCCATTTCACCAGCCGAAGATAGGCCTCGTGCACAAGCGCGGTCGCTTGCAGCGTGTGGTCTGAATTCTCTTTACTGAAATAAGCGTGGGCGAGGCGGCGAAGGTCGTCGTAAACGAGCGGCAATAACTCGTCGGGAGCCGTGCTGCTGCCGGCGCTCATTTGACCAAGCAGGACTGTGACCTCGTCGGGATTTGTCATCTCACACACGCGGACACCGAGCCGCAACTGAATCGTAACATAGTGCGTTCGGCTGTTTGAAGAGATAAATTCTGACAGTGGCCTAATTGGCCTTGATCGGTTCTGCAGGCTGGACCGACGCCGCCCCGACGATATAGCTGTCTCGGGCCCGGACGACCAGATTCGGGCGATCGACCCGGACTTTGATATCTTTGCGCTGTCCGGGCTTGCCCTCGTCGGTCGGAACATAACCGATGTTGTACTGCCGGCGAAGTTCTTCGGCAATGCCCTCAAATGCCGCGGTCAGACCTCCCGGTGTACTCTCCGGCCGGAATACACGTCCGCCGGTGTACGCGGCAAGTTCGTTGAGATACTGGCGGCCACGCTGATAGTCCGCGGCGCTGCTGCCGCGTGGATTGAAAATGCCGCCGCCGTTGCCGAGGACCCCGCCGTTGATATTGGGCAAAGGGGAGCCGGAACCGCCGCTGCCGCCTGAGTAGGTATTGTAATAGATGGGAAAGATCATTGCGTCCGATTCTTCGGCAATATCGATCGTGCTGTCGTATCCTGCCCGCATCGATGTGGTGTCGACGCCGTCGGTGAACAGGACTATCGCCTTACGGCCGGTGATCTTGCTGAGTTTTCGCCGCAACGAAAAGTCTACCGCGTCGTATAGCGAGGTTCCATCACCCCAATCAGCCCGGCGAATAGCCTTATAGATCTTTTGACGGTCGCTGGTCGCATCGGTCAATACATTGATGTTACCGGCAAATTCGATGACCATCACGCTGTCCTGCGGCTTCAGTTGATCGACAAATGCGGTTGCAGCCGCCTGTATCTCCTCGATCTTGTACGAGGTCGAAGGGCTGGTGTCGATCAGCAGGACCACCGTGAACGGTTTGTCGGTCGTCCCGAAATATGCGATCTCCTGCTCCTTACCATTTTCGAAGATCCTGAAATCTTCCTGTTCGAGTCCCGGAATGTAGAGGCCGTTGCGGTCGAATACCGACACGGGGATCGTGATCAGGTTGGTCTCCACCTTCAGGACCTCGTCATCGCCGACCTCGACCGGCGAGTCTTTAGTGCCGGCCTTGGGATTGGCGACACTGCTCTGTCCTAATTTGGGAAAACCGACTGGCGGTCTGTTTCTGCGAGGAGCGAGCGGCTTGGACTCGGAATATCGGGGGGCCGCGTCCGACGAATCCTTACTGACCGCCTGCGGTGTCGATGCAGGCACCGCGGTCACGCGGCGTCCCGACTGTCCAAACCCCAAAGTCGCAGCAATGACCACGATCGAAAATAACAGCAATGACCTGACCATTATATTTTCCTCAGTCCTTATAGACGCGTTAAATTAGCGGTTGGATGCGTGTTTTGCGAAAAAAGATCGACATTATCCGCTGATCAGCGTCCATATAGTAGAAATACTGAAGCCGAGCATTATTAGCACAACGCCCCATCCGGCCGCTTTCAGCCAAAAAGGGTGGCGATATTCGCCCAAAATATCTGAACGCCGTGCCGCGATCAAAACGATCGACAATCCGATCGGGAGTATAAACCCGTTAACCGTACCGGCCCAAACCAGTAGTTTGACCGGCTGCCCGACGATTAGAAAAACTGTCAACGAAAACAGGATGAACGCGATCACCAAATGACTGTTGTAGCGTTCAAACTGAGAATGAAGTGTTTTGAGAAATGATATCGACGTGAACGCGGCTCCGACGACCGATGTGATGGCCGCGGCCCACATGACCACGCCGAACAGACGCAGCCCCAGTGTTCCGGAGGCGGCCTGAAATACCGATGACGGCGGATTTGAACTGTCGATGTTAACTCCCATCGATATTACGCCAAGTGCCGCAAGAAAAAGCAGGGTGCGGATCACGGCAGTCAGGGCTATTCCGGATACTGCCCCCTGATTGACCTTTTGAAGATTTTTGGTCCCGACGATGCCGGCATCGATCAACCTGTGTGCCCCGGCAAATGTAATGTATCCGCCCACGGTACCCCCAACAAGGGTGACGATTGCTTTCGGGTCGATCTGAGAAGGCAGGATGGTCCGATAGATCGCTTCGCCAAAGGGAGGATTCGAGGCGTACACCACATATACGATCAACAAAAGCATCAGGACCCCGAGGACCTTTACGAAAGCATCCATCGCCCGCCCGGCCTCTTTAAAAACGAAAATGATCATTGCGATGCCGGCACTGAGTACGGCGCCATATTCGACCGGGAGGTCAAAGATTGCCTTTAGCCCCAGTCCACAGCCCGCTATGTTGCCGATATTAAAAATGAGTCCGCCGAATGCGACAAGTCCGGCGAGCAAATAACCGCTTCCAGGGATCGTTTCGTTCGCGAGATCCTGCCCTCGCTTTCCGCTTACGGTCAACACTCGCCAAATATTTAGTTGGGCGAAAATATCCAGAACCACCGACAGCAAAATGACAAACCCAAAACTCGCGAGCAATTGCTGTGTGAAGACCGTGGTTTGAGTCAGAAAGCCCGGCCCAACCGCCGATGTCGCCATCAGGAATGCGGCACCATATATAGCGGCTTTCGATGGCCTATGTTCCTTGAATTCAGACATTTATCGGTCGGATAATAATGTTGTTAATGAGCATCAGTTCACGGATCGCCCGTACACATGCGATCGGATCTTCGCCATCGCCGTGAATGCAAATAGTGTCAGCCCGGACCGCGATCTTTGATCCGTCAGCGAGTTCTACCGTGCCATTTGCTGCCATCGACAGAGCCTGTTCCGCTGCGATCCGCGGGTCGGTTATCAGGGCGTTCGGTCGGCTTCGCGGAGTAAGACTGGCGTCCGGGCAATATGTCCGGTCGGCAAAAACCTCCGATGCGGCCCGTAAACCAGCCCGCTCAGCCGCTTCGATCGAATGGCTGCCCGAGAGGCCGTAGAGGACAAGTTCCGGGTCGATGCCGCCCACGGCCATTGCGACGACACGGGCGGTTTCCGGATCACGCGCCGACCGGTTGTACAAGGCACCGTGCGGTTTTACATGGGAAAGGACCGCACCGGCCGCGTCACAGATCCCGCAGAGCTTTCGAATCTGTTCGGAGACAAGCTTTTCGAGTTCATTTTCTGAAAACGACATGTCATTTCTGCCAAAATTAGCCTTGTCCGGGTAACCGGGATGAGCTCCGATGGCGACATTATTTTCAACCGCGAGATCGACGGTCCGCCGCATCGTCAGCTCATCACCCGCGTGAGCCCCGCACGCGATGTTTACTGACGATATACATTTCATCAGTTCGGTATCGAAAGGGCCGCCTTCGCCCATGTCGCAGTTTAGGTCGATAGATAACATTTCAGAGCGTCAGGTTACCACAATTTTACCGGATAAAAGCGCGAAGTGAGCAACCGACGCGGAAACGGGCAAGGTCATCCTCGATCTTATGCAGAAGTGCTTCCGCCTCGGCAATGCTTACAAAATGAAAGCATAATCCGCAGCCGCCTCCCAGTTGAGCGGCCACCGGTAGATCATGGTCGATAATTTGGGCCACCCGCGGATATCCTCCGGCTGTTTGATGGTCCGCCATCAATATGATCAATTGGCCGTCAGGAAGCAATTGGACCGTTCCGTACGTTACCGCCGCCGAGACCATTTCCGGCCGACTTTCGATGTCGATGGGTTCGCCCCGGAGTCGAAAACCCATTCGGTCGGACGCAGGTGTCAGCGTGAACGTTCGTTCAGAAAGGGCAGCCTTACCGGCATTACTCAGGATCGAATATTCAGGGCCGCCGATCACACGCAGCGTCGGAAAACGACTGTAACGGGGTATTAGCGAATTAGCCGCGATCTGACGTCGAAGTGACGTCACATCAGCAATTGTCGGCCCCTGTAATTGCACGAAATCACCGCTTTGCAATGTGCGGCCCTTGAATCCTCCGATGCCGGCGGCGAGGTTGGTCGATCCGCTCCCTAGCCACTCGTCTGCCATAACACCACCATTTACAGCAAGATACGCTCGTTCACCTAATACTTTACCTTCAAAACGCAATAGGCTTCCGGGACGGGCAAAGTGACAACGCCAGTTACTGATCGCAACGCCGTCTAAAGTGGCCCCTAGGTCAGCACCACCGATGGCAAAAACACGCTTATCGCCAAACTCGATCTCCGCCGCCGGAAAGTGCATCTCGATCAGGGCGGCCGAAGGTTCGTTTCCGGCCAGACCGTTAGCGATAAACGCAGCACGCCGGTCCATCACACCGCCCGGATTCACACCGAGCTTTCGATATCCGATCCGTCCGAGATCCTGCACCGTGGCGAGCAGTCCGCTCTTCCTTATTTTCAGGTAGTTCATATCGCGACAAATCGGACACGACCGCCAGCACGAAGAAGTGTGAGTTCCGAGCCGAACGGCGTGAAAAGCTCAACATTGGTTCGGCCAATGATCTGCCAACCGCCCGGCGACCGCAGCGGGTATATTCCGGTTTGGCGGTCCGCGATACCAACGCTACCCTTCGGGACTGAGGTTCGCGGCGTATCGCGCCTCGGGGTTTTGATCCGGTCGTCGACCTCGCCCATGTACGCGAATCCCGGCAAAAAGCCGAGCATATAGATCCGATATTCGCTCGAAGTAAAGATGTCGATCACCTCATCCACTGCTAAACCGGCGTTTTCGGCGACGAACGCGATATCGAGTGCCGCATCGCCGCCGAAATCGACCGGGATCTCGATGCAGGGAGTGCGGGCGGTTGGAACGGGCCCGCTTAGGCCCTGTTCCAGGCCTGAGATCACCTTCTTAACTGCCGTGAAAGCGGTCTCAAGTTCAGGAAAGGTCCGCATAACGATAACGGGATCGTAAAAAACAGTCGTTGAAGCATATGCGGGAACTGCTTCGATCACCCATGGGAGATCAGCAACCTCGATCGCCTGCGAAAGGGCGACCGCCTTCATGTTCAATTCTTCGGATATTATTGTGCCGAATTCAACGGACATTGCCGCGTCGCCGAGAGGGAAATACCTGATCGGGAGGTCAGACATATTTATCGGGCTCGTTGTTTGGGGTCAAGATATTCGCGGAGGCCGTCGCCGATGAAATTAAAAGCAAGAACGGTCATTGCGATAGCCAAACTCGGAAACAACAGAACGTGCGGGGAATTGATCAACAGGTCAAATCCGCGGGCTTCGTCGATCATCGTGCCCCAGCTTGGGACCGACGGGACACCGAGGCCCAGAAACGAAAGTGACGCCTCAGAAAGTACCGCACCGGCCATTCCGAGCGAAGATTGGACGATCAGCGGCTGAATGGCGTTGGGCAGGATGTGCGTGAACAATATCCGCATATTGCTTGCCCCTAGTGCCCGAGCGGCCTGTACGTAATCATATTCGCGCACCTTCAGGACCTGTCCGCGCATGACCCTCGCATAGCCAACCCAGCCGATCACACAAAGTGCAAGGATCAGCTTTCCAAGGCCGGCACCGAGAAACGCTACGAGGGCGATCGCCAGCAGCAGTCCCGGAAAGGCTAAAAAAACGTTGAATACATAGCCTGACAAAAACTTATCAACAATGCCGCCGTAAAATCCCGCTAGAGCCCCAAGCACGGTCCCGACGACCGCCGATACGGAAACGACCGTGATGCCGACCTGCAGCGAAATTCTGGCTCCGAACAGGACTCGCGAAAAGATGTCGCGCCCAAGAGCGTCGGTACCAAACCAATGCTCTCCGCTCGGAGCGGCGTATCGGAGCATGAGATTCTGAGCATTGTAATCGTGGGTCGCAAAAACAGAGGCGAATATCGCCGCCAATACGACGACGGAAGCGATCGCAATACCGATGTAGGTGAGCCGGTTCATCTAACTCAGTCGAATACGCGGATCTAGCCGCCTGTAAACAAAATCCGTAAGAGAATTGGCAACGATGAATGTCACGCTGATCACGAGCACACAGCCTTGCACCAAACGGTAATCGCGCTTGCCGATGCCGTCCTCGAGCAGTAACAGGCCGAGCCCCTGCCAATTGAATATCTTTTCGGTAATTATCGATCCTGCCAAAAGCACGCCGAGCTGGAGCCCAAGGATAGTCACGACCGGGATCAACCCGTTCTTTAGAACGTGTTTGTAGATCACCATGCGCTCGCTGAGGCCCTTTGCGCGGGCCGTGCGGACATAGTCTTCACCAAGTTCCTCGATCACGCTGGAGCGGACCATTCGCGTTAAAATTGCCGACAGAGCAGCCCCGAGCGTGACGGCCGGCAGAACGATATCTTCGGGATTGGCACTTCCGGTCGGGGCAAATATACCGAGATTAACGGCAAAAATGTAAACGAGAAAAGGCCCGACGACAAATGTCGGAAGCGAAATACCCAGCAGGGCGACAAATGACGCGGCATTATCAATGAACTTGTTCTTATTCGAACCCGCGAGTACGCCGAGCGGTATCGCGATGCCGATCGCCACGAGCATCGCCGCGATCGCGAGCTTGATCGTCGCCGGGTATCGTTCAAATATCATTTCGCGAACCGGGCGATCGGTCCTGAACGACATTCCGAGGTCACCGCGAAGCAGGCCGCTCCAATAGTCGGCATACCGGTTGTCGACCCCATTCCACGCAAATCCGTTCTCGCCCGAATACGAAAAAAAGAAGGCGGGCCTGTCGAGACCGTGCTTTTTATTGAAATTCTCGATCTGCTCAGGCGTCGCGGTCTCGCCAAGTATCACGGCGGCGGGTGTGCCGGGCACCAGCTCGATCAGCAGCGTGACGAGCGAGACGACCGTCCAGATCACAAGCAGCATCATAGCGAACTGGCGCAGAATGTTAAGGACGCGATATTTCATTTAGATCGCCGGCGAGCAGAGTGATTTTATAACTTAAAAGCCACTATGACAAACCTTTACGGTTTCGTCCCGACGTGAAGTGCCGCAATACCGCCGGTCAGGTTCTGGAACTTGACCGGCCCGAACCCGGTGATACCCATCATCTCAGCAAGCCGCTTTTGGTCAGGGAATTTTGATACGGAATCCGGAAGGTATTCGTACGCCCCCCTCGAGCCGCTGACCGCACCTCCGATACGAGGCAGAATGTGCGAAAAATAGAAATTGAACAGCTTACCGAAACCCGGGACGACCGGGGCCGAAAATTCAAGTACGGCCAACCGTCCGCCGGGCTTTAGGATCCGGAGCAGTTCGGCAAGGCCGTCGGGCACGCTGGCCAGATTTCTCAGGCCAAAGGCGATAGTCACCGCGTCAAAACTGTCGTCGGCAAAGGGCAAACTAAGAGCGTCACCCTCAACATAGGGTATTGGCCCCGAACCGCCGGAGGGTTTGGACTGGGCGACGGTCAACATCGGACGGCAAAAATCTGATCCTATCACCCGTGCTTTTGAGTCGCGGTCGAGTTCGATCGCCAGATCTCCGGTGCCGCAAGCGACATCCAATACGACGGCGTCGTCGCGTTTGAGAATATCGCTGAGCTCATTTGAGACCTTTCGCCGCCATCCCTTGTCAATATTTAACGACAATAAGTGGTTGAGCAGATCGTATCGCTTTGCGATCCCGGAGAACATCTCACGGACCGCGGTGGCGTGTGCCGCTTCTTTTTCGTTCAGTTCTCTTTGCACGTCTTAGTTGGCCGGGGCCTGTGAATTCAAGAGCACCGCAGCGATCGGCTGTTTTGCTGCCGCAGCAGCAAAGTTGCGGACATCATCGATCGTCACAGTATCGGCAGCGGCCGCATCCGTTTCAGGACTCGCGGTCTTAAAGGTGTCGCTGTCCAGAAACAGCCCGGTGACGCTGCGTTTCGACCAAGCTTCGCGAAACAAACTTCGGGCGGTCTGGAATTCTGCCTCGGTTATGGGATCGCTCAGTACCTTTGCCACCAGTTCGTTCGCCTCGACCTTGCCATTCGCGTTCGGCGACTCATTTCGCTGGCCGTCAAAACCGAGGATGATCATCCCCGGCAAAATATGGCTTTCCGACCGAACGAACACATCGGCCGAATGTTCGGCGGGAACACGCGCTTTCATACGGGCATCGAGGATCAAAGCGTAAATGCGTGAAGCCGCATACTGCTTGTCGCCGCGTGCCGATCCTCGGATGGCAAACCGAACGGCGTGAGCACCGGCTTTCGGCGAAGGTATTGAAAGTACGGCGGCCGGTGGCGGGTCAGGTTGGCGGAATGTCGACGGTACGCGTTTGTCCGATTTGAGCCATGCTCCAAAATAGCGGCGCATCGCTCGGAAACCGAGCACCCGGTCAAAATTTCCGGAAACGGCAACGGTTGCATTGTCAGCGGTCAGAAACCGCTGTTTAGCGTCAAGCAGGTCCGCGAAATCGATCTTTGCAACGGACGCTGTGGAGCCAAACTTTGGACGGCCATATGGAAATGTTCCGAACAGACGGGCGGCAACAGCGTTATCGGCGATGTACGCAGGGTCGTTTTCGATCAATTTTAATTCTTCGATCAGGGCGGCCTTCAACTTGGCTGTAGTCGGCCTGTCTATCGTCGGATTGGCGATCGCCGCCGACAGCGTTTCAAGCATTGTCAGAAAATGCTCGGGCTTTGCCGTCGCAATTATCTCGATAAAATCATAGTTCGACTCGATCGACAGGCCACCACCGAGATCCTCTGCGAAAAAGTCACGCGCCGCCTGTTCAGGAAAAATGTTCTCGGCGAGCAGTCGCATTACGCCCTCTTTGCCCTGCGGGTCAAAACTGGTGCCGCTATGGACGCGGACGGTGACCGTTACCGAGTCGGCCTTGGGCATTGGCCACATCAGGACCTTCAAGCCGTTGAGCAGCTTTTCCTGCTTCGGTTGAGGCAGCGGGCCTTGTGCAAGCACCGCAACCGAAAGTAAAACGACAGATGCGGCGGCAAGTAATGAGATCGAGATCTTTTTCATAATTAAGGCCATAATCATAACGCTTCAGATCCACATAGGGAACAGTGATCGCTCCACGGTCGTACTGGACTATTAGTTGCACCCTTCGGCGATTATGTTGTCGAAGGCAAGAAATTTGCCGCCCAAGCCAAACTGAAATTTTAGATGGGTGCGGGCATCGCGTCAAACGAATGGCGCATCTATCAAGATTGAATAACAGCCGTCGCCACTATCAAGACGGAGATTTGTTGACAAACCGCTTAACATCCGCCTAAAACGCGGTATAATTGAGCATTAACGAATAACCCCGGTCAACGGGGGTTCGCCAGGTGAGGCCGAGAAGATGGGAAAAATTGTTAAGTATTGCAGTTCGTGCGACGAAAATTTTGCCGCAAAATTTGGGTTCTGCCCGAATTGCGGAGCGGCTCTGCAGGCTTTCGAGATGAGTCCGGTTTCGGAGGTGGTCGTCAATGAAACGCCGACGGTCGAGGCTAAGGCGACCCCTGAACCGCCGGCACCGGCGATCAACGCCGCCCCTGAACCGCCGGCCATAACAGAGCCGATCGTCGAGGAACCGGTTGTCGAGATGGCGGCCGAAACGCCCGCACCTGCTGATACACCGGTTGTCAACGTACCTGTCACTACGCCGGTTTACCAATCGACGAAAACACTTGACGCCGATCGAGGTCCCGTCAGCCTCGAAGACGAACACAGCCGATTCGCCCGCGATGGCGGCTTTTACGTTACGGTCATCGAGGAGAAGAATGTCGGGCAGAGAAACTCGCTTCTGGTCGGCACGTTCGGCTTTATGATCCTCGCCCTGATCTCAGGGCTGATATTCAATATTTTTAGCAAGGACCTCGACATCGGCGCGATCAATGACGATATCTTTTCGGCAGTTCTGGTCGATGACGTCCCGATGACGGTCGAAGAAGAGATCCAGAAAAAGAACAAGGATGACGGCGGCGGCGGCGGAGGTGGCGGCCGTGATGAAAAAGATCCGGCATCGCAGGGCGATCTGGCCGATCAGTCAAAGACCCCTACGCGTCCGCCCAATGTAAATACGCCGAAATCGGACACTCCGATGCTCGAGACGCCGACGACTGAAGGAACGATGAAGTTCCCGAAGATCTACGGTAAATGGGGTGATCCCAACGGAGCACCCGGACTGTCGAACGGTCCCGGAACGGGCGGCGGTATCGGCAGCGGCCGCGGAACCGGACAGGGTAACGGAAATGGAACCGGTGCCGGCAACGGAAACGGTTCGGGTTGGGGTAACGGAAACGGAAACGGCAATGGTGACGGTTCGGGTGACGGCGACGGCGGCCCGCCTCCGCCTCCGCGTCCGGTCGGGGTTACGGCTCCTTTGAAGATCCTTGCCAAGCCGAAACCGTCATATACGGATTCGGCCCGTCAAAACCAGGTTCAGGGAACAGTCATACTTCGTGTCACGTTCCTGGCGTCGGGGGCGATCGGCAGTATCTCGCCGGTCAAGGGACTTCCGAACGGTTTGACCGAGCAGGCGATCGCTGCGGCACGTTCGATCAGGTTTGAGCCCGCTAAATCGAACGGTGTCGGGCAGACGGTGACCAAGCAGGTCGAATACAC
>CALDGX010000229.1 GCA_937941715.1 uncultured Chloracidobacterium sp.
ATTCTCGGGTTCAGTTTCGGTTAGCTTACGGACGAGTTCCAAGGCCTTTTGTAACTCCACCAATGCTCCGGCCGAGTCGCCCAATTTGTCGAGTGCATTTCCGAACTCGGTCAGCGAATTAACGACATCGCGGACGGCTTCGACATTCGTCGGGTCTGAGGCTTTTACCGATTCGAAAATAGCGAGTTTGTGACGGAAATTCTTAAGGGCCGAGTCCGTTCGCCCGAGTCGCAACTCTGATAATCCGATCTCTCCATAGACGTCGGCGACGATCCGTCTATAAGCAGCATTTGACGGATCGGACGCCGCAAGAGATTCGTTGATCTCGAGCTCTTTGCCGTGATTTTCCAGAGCGGCGAGATGATATTCACTATTGCCTGTCATATCACCGAGGCGGTTAAACGCGATCCCGATGTATTCGTAATCGACGCCCATGGCATATCGATATTCGGCGATTTCCGGCTTTGCCGCCGCCAGATTTGAATGAATCGCGAGAGCTTTGCGAAAGTACTCGATCGCCTGATGCTGTTCCGGTATCGCGGCCCCTCGCCCGGTCTGGTAAAGGGCTTCGCCAAAATGCAGATAGTTGTCAGCCAGGAGGTTTTGATAATCGAAATTGTCGGGATCGGCAATTGTTAGTTCTTCACTTAACGTTACGGCTCGCCGCTCGCTTTCGAGAGAGGTATCCCATTGGCTATTTCGTTGTTGAACGCGGCCGACATTCTGATACGCGAAACTCAGGTGCCGCTTGGCTTCCAGATTCGCCGGATCTGAGGCCGTCAGGGATTCCAAGATATTTATCGCCTTTTGATAGCTCGCCTGGGCGCCCACGGTGTCCCCCAGATTTGGCCGGTAAGGTTTTCCCTGAATATCACCGACCTTGACGTAACCGGCTGCGAGTTCGAGTTGGAGGTCGTATTCATTACCTGACTCTTTAGCAAGGCTGTCAAGGTATTCGAGCGCTCGTTTAGCGATCATCTCGCGGCCCTTGGTCGGGCCTTTCTGGATCTCGTTATCAACCTCGAATACGAGGGCATTGGCGAGTTGCCGGACATCGTTAAATCGCCGATCCGCATTACGTTTCTCTCGAACCGTGAGAGCAATCCCGGTCACCAGTGTGATAATCACTAACGCAGCCGCGGCAACGCCGATCTGATGCCGAAGCACAAACTTGGTGACGCGATAGTAGACGGTGTCCTTGCGCGCCAGTACCGGTAAGCCATCGAGATATCTTTGAATATCTTCCGCAAATTGCTCGACCGATCCGTAGCGGCGGTCAGGCTCGTTTCTTAGAGCCTTTAACGTAATGTTATCGAGATCACCTTGCAATTTGCTGTTTGGCTCGACCGTCCGGCTGGGCGAACCGGGTTCCGATGCCGATATGGCATGAATTATCTGATTGATCGTCATGCCTTCAAATTTAAATGGACGTTGACCGGTCAGCATTTCGTAAAGGAGAACTCCAAGACTGTAGACGTCCGAAGAGGTGGTGATCGCTTCGCTTTTAAGCTGTTCCGGACTCGCGTAGGCCGGAGTCAGGGCACGAAACTCTGTTCGGGTCGTTGTCAGATCCTGACCCAGGCCTTCGTCCACAAGTTTGGCAAGTCCAAAGTCGAGAAGTTTCGGTTCTCCCGAGCTTGTAACCAAGATATTGCCGGGCTTAATGTCACGGTGGACAACCAGATTGCGGTGAGCGAAAGCTACCGCCGAGCAAACTTTCAGGAAGAGCAAGAGGATCTCGTTCAGGTTTAACGTTTGTTCCGCGACGAAGGCGGTGATCGACCTACCTTCGACAAATTCCATCGCGAGAAACGGTTCGCCGTTTTCGGAAACGCCTCCGTCCAGGAGCTTTGCGATGTTTGGGTGGTTGAGCGAGGCGAGGATCTGACGTTCACGGCGGAAACGCTCGATCATCTGACCCTCGGCAATAGATTCGCGGACGATCTTGAGCGCGACCTGTTGTTCGAATTCGCCGTCGGTCCTTTCCGCAAGATAAACGGCCCCCATTCCGCCGTGGCCGATCTCGCGAATTATCCGATAATTACCAAACTGCCGGCCGGACATCCGCGAAGGTTGTTCAATAAGGGAATTTGCCGAGAAAACCGGTGTTTCGATGAATCCATCGGATTTGGCGTGAGACGCGAGCCAAGATTCGACCTCACGGCGAAGTGTCTGGTCATCACCGCATCGTTCGTCAAGAAAATCGTTCCGCCGTTCAGGTTCCAGCTCAAGAACGGAGGCGAAAATGTCTTTGACCTGTTCCCAGTCAGCTGTTTTATTCACCTCTAAGACGGCGGTAAAGCCATGTTTTCGCTATCGCCCATTCACGCTTGATTGTTGCCGGCGAGACCTGTAATACATGGGCGGTTTCGTCTATATTCAGTCCACCAAAGAACCGCAGTTCGACTATCTTCGCATGGGTCGGTTCAAAAGATTCTAGCGCCTCGAGAGCTTCGTTCAATTCGATCAGATCGACATCGCTGCCCCCGGTGAAACTGATCTCCTCGGTCAACTCGATCCGTTGGCCAAAATCACGCTTTTGTGTTTTTCTTTTGATCGCATGATTGACGAGGATGTTTCGCATTACTTGTGCGGCAACGGAAAAGAAATGGGCGCGATTTTGCCACGAGACGTTTTCCCAATCAACGAGACGAATATAGGCGTCATGGACCAAAGCTGTCGCTTGCAGCGTATGGTCGGGGCGTTCATTCCGCATGTAGCTCTGAGCGAGCTTGCGCAATTCATCATAGACCAGCGGCAGGAGCTTGTCGGGAGCACTCACCGCACCGTCGTTAATTTCCTGCAACAGAGCTGTGACTTCTTCGCGACCAGACATAAATCAAATTTAGATTGGCTCATTATAGGGCGAAAACCCGAAATATCAAAGATTTTTCAGATTCTTGAGCCAATTCCTCACTTATTCTTGCCTTGTAGGTCGAAGGAGTTATCTTCGGGAGTTTGCAGTTATGAAACACAGTTCATTCAGCCGTCAGAATCTCTCATTTTTACTTTCGCTTTTGCTGCTTACAGGTTGTTTATTCGTGTGGACTGGAATTGGTCGATCACAAGCAACGGATGGCGAACGTGTTACAACGGCCGGGAGTTCCCAGATAACAATCAACGCCTCGAAGCAAGATAATCCGCATATCAAATTTGATGATTCTCGTGAACTCGGTCTTAATGAAAGTGTTCCCGCTACCCAGCCCGTCGCTGTTATGTCAGCAGACTTTGATTCGGACGGCGTTGCCGATGTGATAACTGCAGACGCAAGCGGCTCATTGCAATTGTTGAAGGGGATAGACCGGGCTAATTTTGCGATCGATCAGACGAAGAAAGAGCAAGCGAAGCCAGAGCCTTTTTCGGCGATCGCGACTGATGCAGCATTAGGAATTTCGCCCGACTTCTTATTCGCCGGTGATTTTAATGCCGACGGCAAAGCGGACTTGCTCGGAGCGGTCAAGGGCGGCGGCGAGATCACTTTTCTCGCAGGCGATGGAACCGGCCATTTCGCACAGCCCCTAGGTTTCGCCGTCGGCGGAACTATAACTCTCGTTGAATCCGGTGAGATCGGCAAACCTGACGGCCAGGCTGATCTGGCAGTGGCGTTTGAGACCTCGAAAGGTTCATTCCTGGCGGTTTTCGAACATCCCGAGAGTGCATTCAAACATGCCCCGGAGATCATTAGACTGCCATCCCCGGCAACAGCGATCACGATCGGAAACACGGATGAAGATTTTTATAGCGATATCGCTGTAGCGTGCGGCACCGATCTCGTTATCATACACGAACGCGGCCAGGCATATCCCTGGGACATCGTTCACGACAGCGGTATCGTCCGGCCTCCGGCAATTGTAGAAATTCGCAAAATGCCGTTCTCGATAGCATCGATGGTCGTCGGCCGTGTTGGTGAAAAACGCGGTACTTCGCTCGCGATGCTTGGTGGAGACGGAAATATTTACCACATCGAGCCAAGTAAAACCGGCGTTTCGCCGGGAACGACGCTGGCACCTACATTTCTCCCTCAATTAAAGGCTGATCCGTTCGAACCGGCTGATAGCCCGGCTCGGGCGATGGCAATGATCTCTCAGGAACCGCGAGGCTCCGGCGACGTCGATTCATTCGGCAGACCCTTCGGTGACGCATCAAAGCGGCTCGGTCCTGACGAAATGCCTGACGGTGCAGTGGCCGGGAAGGATATCAAATTCGATGTTGAGAAAGTGAATCGTCAAAATGCCAAAGACGCACCGCGGAAAGCCGCAATGAAAAAGCGAACAATGGACGCGTTCATTCGCGGTATTTCCCCCAAAACGTCGAGTCTCGAAAAATGGCAGCTTAAGCATCTAACGACAGATCATCGGTTTGTGTCAATGGCGGCTTCAAAGCCAAGATTGACGCGGGCAAGCGTGTCGGATAGTCCATTCGACGACCTTATCGTCACGTCAGCCAGTGCCGGACAGATCGAGATCGTAGTGCGTAGCCGCGATGAACTCGGAAGGTCACCCGTTGAAAATGTGACTATCGATGGCCAAGGCGCAATACAGGCCATTTTGCCGATGCGTATCAACCTTGACGCACTGAGCGATCTGATAGTTGTTCGTAAGGGAGCATCGGTTCCCTCAGCGATAATTACCGCGCCTACAGCTGTTTTTGTGGTCAAGACGACTGCCGACGACGGTGACTGCAACGTCGCCGAAACGTGCAGCCTTCGCGACGCGATCCGGCGGGCCAATTCGACAAGTGGGGCGAGCACGATATATTTTGACCTGCCGACATCACCAGCGATAATCGCTCCACTTTCGCCGCTTCCCGCCATCTTGAGTCCGATCACCATCCAGGGATCTCACCTGCCAAACGGAACCAAGGCCGTCGAAATTTTCGGTGCGAACGCAGGAACCGCAGTTGACGGGCTAAAGGTCAGGACGAGCAATGCATTCATTTTTGATCTTGCGATCACGGGATTCAAGAGCATTACACAAAACGGGAGTCAGGTCGGTGGCAACGGCATCGCCATCGAAAGCGACTCGGCTCGTCCAAATAATCACGGCAACAACGTACTTGCGTGCTTCCTTGGGATCGATGCGACCGGAACGACAGCCAAGCCAAATATGGCGGCCGGCTTATTGATATTTGATTCGGACGAGAACGCTATCACCAACACCGTTGCGTCCGGCAACAATACCGGAATCGCGATTGAGGGTGGAAATTCCAATAATTTCGCCGGCAACATACTTGGGCTCGACGCAGCGGGTTCGACAACAGTGCCGAATTCTACGGGGATGTTCA
>CALDGX010000230.1 GCA_937941715.1 uncultured Chloracidobacterium sp.
AGCGCGGGATTCATAACCCCGAGGTCGGGAGTTCAAGTCTCCCCCCCGCCACCATTTTTGAAGGGCCTGTCAGGATGATCTCATATTCCTGGTGGGCTTTTTTGTTTTTCAATCACAGAAACGTAGGTAATTATTGGCTTTTCGTATGTAGACCGGCCCTAGAAAGGGCCTCCGTTCTGCTGTTCCGATCGTCTACCGACCCTGTTTGTTCCGTTTAGCGCCGGTAAACGCGTTGGTTGACCTGGGAAACAACAGGCGTAATAATCCAACTGGACTGACATACTTCGTAATTGGTTAGTTGTTATCGTTCGGTGCCCCTGTATTGATAAGCCGACATCGTATGGTTCTGCGAATACATACACTGGCCCTTTTGGGTCTGTTGTTTGTTGCCTTTGCCCACTCCGTGCTCGCAAAGGAGGCGCGCGCGCGCGAACGCCCCAATGATTTTTTGATCACCAAGTGGACAACTGACGATGGATTGCCGCAGAGCACCGTGACATCGATAGTGCAGACCAGTGACGGATATATTTGGCTGGGCACTTTCGGCGGATTGGCGAGGTTTGACGGCATTAAGTTCACTATTTTCGATTCCACCAATTCTCCCGGGCTCGCGAGCAACCGAATCCTCTCACTTTATGAGGACCGTCGAAAACGCCTTTGGATAGGCACAGAGACAGGCGAGGTTTACACGCTTATTGACGGAGAGTTTGTTGAGCTCAAGTCCGATCAGGAGTTCAAGCGGCGGACCGTCTGGCAGTTTGTAGAGGATGACGAGGGACGTTTATACATAGCGTCGGATGCCGGGCTTGAGCGTCTTGGCTTTCGAGAAGATGGCTCAGTGATACCCGAGTCCGTAACAATAATTTCAAGGATAAGGGCATTTAAACTCGCAAAGGGGCCCGATAACTCAATTTGGACCTCAAGCGGAAGACCTCTTCTCGTTCAAGGCGATCAACTAGTGCGAGCCGACTTATTGGGTATGAACGTACCCAATAATATCCTCGACTTGAAATTTTCGGAGAACGGCCGGATGCTCATTGAAACGACCTCCTCGTTGGGTTGGATGGATGGAGGAAACTATTCGCCTATTCCGGGCCCGGAGAATTTGGCGAGTCTGGGTGGGTGCACTCCGGCATTCAAAAATAATGACCTGTGGTGCCAGGAGGGTAATCGACTACACGAATTCAAGGGCGGCGAAATCGTTTCGCACGATCTTGGTACTTATGTGACGGCCGGTTCACGGGCAGTATTCTTCGACAATGAGGACAATATTTGGTTGGCGACCGAATCGGACGGGCTCGTCCGGCTTACGCGTAGAAAGATCGCACTTGTCGGCGATCTCACCGATTTCGACGTTTGGGGCCGGTATTCGATCGCCGAAGACGCTGCCGGGGCGGTATGGCTGGCCGGGCACGACCTGTTGAAGGTCGAAGGCACGAAGGTCGAAAAGACCGGTGTTTTAACCGAAGCCGGAATTCCAGAGCTGATAACGGCGATCGCATTTGACAGAGATAATGTGTTGTGGGCTGGCGGCCTGCAAGGACTGTATACCCTGGATGATGGAAAAATCACATTCAGGCGGCAATTCGGCACCAGTCGGGTCAATTCTCTCTTCTTCGATCGCCAATCAACATTGTGGATCGGGACCGACGAGGGACTATGGAAATTACAGAACGGAGCTTACACGCATTTTACGACCAATGACGGGTTGGCAGGCAATAGTGTCCATTATATTACTCAGACGAAAGACGAAACGATCTGGATCGGAACAATTGGCGGGGTCAGCAAACTCCGCGACGGGAGATTTGAAAATATAACGCCTGACGACGGCCTGTCGGGCAATTACGTCCGCGAGATACTCGAGGACGGCGAGGGCACAATTTGGATCGGAACATACGGCGGCGGGATAAATCGGCTGCGTGACGGAAAGCTCCACGCTATTACGACCTCGAATGGGCTGCAGGACAATTTCGTTTCAAGGATCCTCGTTGATGATGAGAACAAGTTCTGGATATTGGGAAATCTCGGCATATTTTCGGTGGACCGAGCGGAACTCAACGCAGTGGCAGATCAAACTAAATTCTCGCTCATCGGTTCTCGTTTTGGCGTTGCGGATGGAATGAAAAGCAGCGAAGCCAGCGGTGGTCATCAGCCTGCCGGAATACGTACCCGCGACGGTCGGATGTGGTTTCCGATGATCAAGGACGTTGTCATCATTGATCCCAAATTGACCAGCAAGACGGCCCCCAAAGTCGTGATCGAGGAAGCAGCAACCAGATCAGTCGACGGGCGAGCAGACTCAGTGTCAATGAAGATCGACGGATCCAATTCGATCTCTATCCCAACAGGACAGCGAGATCTTGAGATCAGGTTTACCGGCTTGAGCTTTACCAAGCCCGAGAGTACCCGCTTTTATTACAAGCTCGACGGCGTTGACAGTGATTGGACCGACGCGGGCACGCGGCGTACCGCGTTTTATCCGTTCATACCGCCCGGGAGTTACACGTTTCAGGTCAAGGCTGTCAGTGCCAATGGCGTTGTTAGTGCGAATACAGCGGTACTTTCTGTCGTCGTTGATAAGTACTTCTGGCAGACATGGTGGTTCACGGCGGTTGTTTTGTTCGCAGCGATGTTCGTCGGGATACTGTTCTACCAGTATAAAAGGGATCAGATCGAGGCACGGCGACTGCGGGATGTTGAATTTGCAAAACAGCTCTTGAACGCACAGGAGACAGAACGCGGGCGCATCGCGACCGAGCTTCACGATGGCCTCGGTCAGAACCTGCTGATCCTCAAGAACTGGGCTCAGCTGGGCCTCGACGCAGCCGAGGACCCGGCCGAGGTCAGGGGCCACCTGCGGCAGATCTCCGAAACTGCCGCTCAGTCGATCGATGAAGCACGGGCGATCGTTCGAAATCTATCGCCGCAAAATCTAAAGCGATTTGGGCTCACCGAGGCCATCCGGAACATGGTCGAGCAATTACAGAGCTCCACTGGCGTCCTGTTTAACGTTAGTATCGAGAATATCGACGGCATTTATCCTGACGAGGGAGAGTTAAGCATTTATAGAATCGTTCAGGAGTGCCTTAACAATATCGTCAGACATTCCGAGAGCCCTCGCGGCGACATCAAAATTACTCGCTCATCTGATGAGTTGTCGATTATCATTTCCGATTACGGAAAAGGCTTTAGGACGAACGCGTATCTTGGTTCTGACGAATCGCAACGCGGGTTTGGCGTCCGGAGCATCATACAGCGAGTGCAGCTCCTGGGCGGCGAAGTTAATTTCGAATCGCGTATGTCTGAGGGAACGACGATTCGTATCAAGCTATATAGGTAACAATGTCAAAATTGATCACGGTGCTTATCGCCGACGACCATCCGATATTTCGACAGGGTCTATCGGTCACCATCGAAAAGGACAAGAACATCAAAGTCGTGGGAGAAGCTGAAAATGGCGAGGCCGCTATCGCCCTCGCCATGAGCCTGAAGCCGGATGTGATAATACTGGACGTCGATATGCCGGAAAAGGACGGCATTGAGACCGCTCGTGAGTTAAAAGCTCTTGGTTTGTCCGCAAATGTCGTCTTTCTTACTATGCATAAGGACAACTCGATCCTGCGGTCACTCAGATCGCTTGGTGTAAAAGGGTACGTTGTCAAAGATTCGGCTCTGAACGAGATCCGCAATTGTATAGTCCGAGTTGCGGCCGGAAATACTTACTTGAGCCCAAGTCTGAACGATCTGATACTCGAAAATGCGGAAGTTCCGAAGCGAACTGAAATAGCCCCCCTGATCGGTACGCTCACACAATCTGAGCGCAGCGTGTTGAAGCTAGTGACCGAGTCCAAAACGAGCCGTGAGATCGCCGAAGCACTGTTCGTTACGGTGAGAACGGTCGAAACACATCGCTATAATATCTGCACAAAGCTCGACCTCAATGGCCCGAACGCCCTCTTTAAGTTTGCTATCCAGCACAAACACGAGATCAACGCACTTGCCTGAAAATACGTATACATACGTAGTGTTTTTCAGTACATCTGCGTATTTCAAT
>CALDGX010000231.1 GCA_937941715.1 uncultured Chloracidobacterium sp.
TTCAGAGTGTTTTGGTCGAGGGCGGGACCGAGGTCGCCGGGGCGTTCGTTGACGCGAGGCTGGTCGATAAGATCACGTTTATCGCCGCACCGTTGATCATCGGCGGCCGCGAAGCTCCGGCCGCGATCGGCGGTATGGGAGCCGAGTCGATCGCTGACGCACTTAAACTCACTGACGTCGAGGTCACCGCACTCGGCAGCGACCTCGAGATCACATCCTACGTTACGGCAGCATAAAGCCGAGATCGGTCTGCGAGAAATTGCTCAGATTCGGGAAAACATAACTCATATCGGCCTGTTCGAGCCCGAACCACTTTGCCAGCGTCGCCGCGTACTGTTCAACGCCGGTCGTCGGTATCCAGCGTCCGCGGGCGGTACCGCCCATGTCGGCGTCGTCCGGGCCGTTCTGTACCAGCGTCGGGAACGGCGTTCCGTTGTTCGTATTCATTCCGTAAAAATCACCGCCGATAACGCTGTCGCCGATGACCAGCGAGTGATTGGCCCACGCGTGGTCGCTGCCGACATTTACACCCGAACCTGCCGGGTTGAAGGTTCTGCCAAAATCCGACAGCGTGAACTGCGTCACCTTGCTGCCGAGCGACTGGGCGGTCATTTCGTCGTAAAAGGCCCGGCACGCCTGACTCAACTGCGTAAATAGGCCGGTCTGTGCGTTGAGTTGTCCGCTGTGCGTATCAAAACCGTCAAGCGTGCAGAAAAATATCTGCCGGTTCATACTCAGGGCGGTCCGATTCTTGATCAGCCGGGCGATCTGCTTCAACTGATTGCCGATGCTCGTATTCGGAAACGCAACGGTGACGTCGGTGCTGTTATTGAGCGAACCCGCGATGACGAGAGCTTCGCGATGTACTGCATTTGACGCTGTTTCGAGTTCGTTCGATGATGTTAGGCCGAATCCGCCGTTCAGCGCGGCATATCGTGCATTGGCCGCAGCCGTTCCGGTCGTACCGGTCAACGCGAGAATACTGCTCAGCGGCGTCGGTGCGGGACCGATCGCGAGCGGCATAAGTTGTTCGCCGATGGTGAACAGGCGTTCGCCGGCGATCGAATTCACGGTCGGGACGAGCCGGCCGGGATTGTTTGACGCCGACATCTTGTCCGACATTCGTCCGCCCCAACCCGACATCGTCACCTCGCCGGCGTTGGCGTTCATCTGCTGATTGGACTGATCGGTGTGCGAGAATAACTGCCGCGGACGCGGCACAGTGCCGTTCTGATACTCGGCACGGGTCATCGGCCGCACGAGAGTGCCGACGTTGGTCAACGCCGCCATTTTGCCCGTCGCCCACAGCGGATGCAGGCCCGGATTGATGCCGCCGGTCACCGTTCCCATCGCCGGATGCATGCCGTACGTCAGGCCGCCGATCCGCGGTACCGTGATGGGCAGCAGAGAAGCCTGCGGCAGTGCCAGTCCCTGCGTGGCACGTGCTGCACTGTATGCCGCGTAATTGCTGACATTGGCGTCGTTGTGGTTCGGCACGATCAGGTTATTTCCGTCGTTGCCGCCGAGCAGAAAGATACATACCAGGGCACGGTAATCCGCCGGGACCGCGTCGCCTGCGGGCTGTTTCACGCTCCGCTGGGCGAGCGCCGACATTCCGTTAAAATAACCGGATTGCGTCGCCAGTGCCGTCATACTGAGGGCCGCGGCCGATCTGCACAAAAAATCTCTCCGTGAGTGGTTCATATTCTTATTTCTGCACCTGATATTGTGACGAAGCCGCGATCAAATAAACGGCCGTTTTTACTCTCAGCGTCGGATCTGTCGCGGCGACTGCCTGGACGGCCGACAAGATCAGTGAACGGTGTGCCGGCGTCATCGTGCCGTGCATCATCTTGGTGTTGAGGGCGTCGACAAGCTGTCCGCCGGTCGGGTCGCCCTGGGCGATGGGCACCATCTCGGAATAATCGAGCGATGTGCCGCGTAGTGCGTCCGTCGCGTTGGCCGTTAGGCCTTCAAACCCGAGCACGTACAGGAAATTGGTGCGTTTGACGGCCGTGCCGCTGTTCAGCAGCTCGAATTCCGGTGCGTTGATCGTCGTTCCGGGTATCGTGTGGTCCGGTAGAAAGTAGTTGAAAACGGTCGGTGAGTAGAACGGGTTCTGGCCCATCGCCGCCACATAAGAACTGACGCCGCCGTCGGAAGGGTCGATGCCGTTATAGGCCTTGGCCGGAAAGAGCCGGCCGAGATTGGTGACGATCTGCACCGGTTCACGCAATTTGCCGTAGCGCGGAGCGGTCTTGACGTCGCCGCGTGCCTCGGGGTCGAGCAGTATCGCCCTGATCACGGCCTTCATATCGCCGCGAACGCCCGATCCGTTATTGTTGAATGCAGCCGCGACGCGGCTGACGTATGCCGGCGACGGATCGCTCGTGACCATATGCTGGATGAGCAGTTTGCCGATAAAGGGTCCGACATTCGGGTGGCCGAAGATGTTATTAAGCGCGTCCTTCAGCGAGCGGTTGGCATACGCCAGGATGGCCGCGTCGGTCGTACAGTCGGTACAAGCCGCGATCGATGTGACGGCGGCTCCGGGATACGACAATAGCGTCTTTGCCCCGAGGTCGTGATTGGCCGGGATCAGCACCATCGGGTCCTTGTAGTTAACGATACCGGGCGTGGCGTTGCCGCAGGATTGCGTGTTGCAGTACGTCCAACCGGTAAATACTCTCGCGAGGTCATTGATGATCGTCTGATCAAATGTCGGTATCGGGCGGCCCTGGCCGTCGAGGCGCTGTGTGCCGTCCTGATTCAATTCGAAAAGCCCGATCGAGAACAACTGCAGTATCTCGCGGGGATAATTTTCGTTGGGGTTATTCTTGGTGCTCCGGACCATGTCCAGATAGTTGCCCATGGTCGGGCTCAGTGTCACATCGCCGAGCAGATAGCGGTAATTGCCGAAAGCACCGTCATACAATATTTTGTGATACGCGATGGCGTGGCTCGACTGCTGCGTTGTCAGTCCCGATGTGACGAGGATCTGGCTCAATGCCCAGGCCGTGCGGTGGCGAAGTTGGGCGTTTCCGTAAAACGCTTCGCGAAAGAACCACTGCTGAAGCGGGACCATCGAGTACCGTTCGCGAAAACATGTCGGGTTGGTTCCGGCCTGACAATCTGTCGGCGGCGTTGTCGGCATCTGCGGCGGGTCGGGAAGCGGTATATACGGATACGGTGCCTCAAACTGCTCGGCAAGCCAGGTCCTTAACCCAATTCGGCGAACGCGGTCATCCACGGCCGTTAACGGCCCAAATGTGGCCTGTTCGAGAAATCTCGTCCTGTCAGCCGACCAGCGGTAACCGACAAAGTCCGGCGTATTTGGTGCAGTCGCGGCCGCGAAATCGGGCGGCGGCCCGGCCTTGCCGCCCTGCGTTCCGAGAGCGATCTTGAGCGGATTGCTGGCCATACCTCGCCATGTAACATAGATCCACGAGTCTCCGCTGTCCGTCGGTTGGCCGCGATAGCCGGCAATATCCCAGAGTCGTATCCGCAGGGCGATCACATCGCGTCCGGTGGGCAGTATTTCTTCGGACGTAAGTTCGAACGTGCGGCCGCTCGGCTGTTTCAGGTAAACGCGAAACGCGTTTGCTCCCTCGCCTTCGAGCAGCCGTAGGCGCCTCAGGAAAAGTACGGCCTCCGAGTCGCGGCCGGCGTTAAATGCCGTCTTTGCCGTTTTTGGGAGCCGGCCTGAAAACGCACCCGGTTCCACCGCCAGCACGCGGCCCGCGTCGGCCGAACCGAGCAGCACGGGCGACGGCGAATTGGGGTTCGGATCGTCCTGTGCCGCCGCGGACGCAATTAGAGCCAGAGAAAGAAATGCCGCCGAGATCAAACGTTTCATATTCTTACACGTCGAGATGATTTGTAACGATTTACGCCTAAAACGATAGTTAGCCTAAGATTCTAGCCGAGTTTTCGGGACTTTCCAAGACTTATTCGCGTCGTCAGCGAGATCTATCGTCAAACGCGGCATTGTATATCACGGTTTCGGGCCTTAGAATCAAGTTCGATGAAGAAAAGGTTCGGCAATTCCGGCCATCGTGCCAAACGGTCATTCGGGCAGAATTTTCTGATCGACGGCTCAGTTGTCGGGCGGATCGTCGAGGCACTCGAACTGAAAGCCGGCGAGACTGTCGTCGAGATCGGCCCGGGCCGCGGAGCCCTGACCGGCATGCTGCTCGACAGCGGTGTGAACGTGACCGCGGTCGAGATCGACCGGGACCTTCACCCGTTCCTGCTGGCCGAATTTGGCTCTCGGCCGAATTTTCACCTTGTCGCCGACGATATACTGCAGGTCGATCTCGACGCGATGCTTGCCGCGATCGACGGGCCGGTCAATGTCGTCGGTAATTTGCCTTACAACATCTCGACGCCGATCCTTGAACGCGTCAGTCATGCCCGCGGCCGCTTTGAGCGGGCCGTCTTTATGTTCCAGCGTGAGGTCGTCGAGCGGATCACGGCCCTGGCGGGTAATAGCGAACGCGGCTACTTTACCGTTTTGGTCGAGGCCGCATTTGTCTGCCGTTCACTATTTGACGTCCCGCCCGAGGCGTTCTCTCCGCGTCCGAAGGTTTGGAGTTCGATCGCGATGCTCATTCCAAAACCGCCGTCGGCGGCGGACGATCCGCGATTTCGGCGCCTCGTCAGCATGGCCTTTGCGCAAAAGCGCAAAACGCTCCGCAATAATCTCCGATCCGCCATCCCGGACGCCGAGACTGCGTTTACCGCCGCCGGCATCGACGCCGGACGCCGTGCCGAAACGCTGACGCTGGATGAATGGCTCGCCCTTTTTGCCCACGCCGGTTGATCACAGAAAAAGGCCGAATGCACTAGGCATCCGGCCAAAACGTGCAGGAAAACTACCCCTTTTAGGGTAGATAAGCCGCCGGGGCGGGCTGATCGCCGTTCGAACCAAAGGCGGTGATCAGGATGCCCTGCGTCGAACGGTTGACGTACCACGTTCCGGTCGACGGGCGGAAAACAGCCTGATCGGCCATGCCGTCGCCGTCATAATCACCCGGTGCGGGCAGATCGGTCGTTGAACCAAACGGTACGGCAAAGAAGCTCAGGTCTTCGCTTCGCAGTACGAACCACTCGCCGCTGGCAGGCCGCCAGAACGCAATGTCCGTCTTGCCGTCGCCGGTGTAATCCATCGCGACCGGCTTATCGGTCGAAACGCCGAACTGCGTCGCGAGCAGGCCCGCGGTCGAACGTTCGATCCACCACTGTCCGCTTGCCGGCCGGAATATCGCGAGGTCGGCCTTGCCGTCGTTGTCATAATCGCCGACCTGCGGTTGGTCACCGAGGGCTCCGAATTGGCGAATGATCGTGCCCTGAGTGCTGCCCTGTATGAACCAGGTCGCGCTCGACGGGCGAAATACCGCTACGTCAGCTTTACCGTCGGCGTCAAAATCGGCCGGGACCGGTACGTCACCTGACGATCCGAAGGGAACAGCGTAAAAGCTGTTGTCCTCGCTCCGCAGCACGAACCACTGTCCGACGCCGGGACGCCAGACCGCGACATCCGTCTTACCGTCACCGGTAAAGTCCGCGGGGACGATCTCGTCCGTGCCGTTGCCGAACTGCATTCCGACGCTCGTGCCGTCGCTGCTGCGTGAATACCACCACTGGCCGTTCGACGGACGGAAGATCGAGATGTCGGTCTTGTTGTCGCCGTCAAAATCGACGTGTGCGGCCGAGTTAACGGCGGTCGCTTCGCCAAATACGGTAAAGGTGAACGCTCTCGAGACCGAGAATCCGCCTGCCGCACCCGCGTCGGTCACGTACCACCGGCCAAAGAATGTCTGGCCGACAAGTGCCGGGTTGTCCGGGATCGCGACGATCACCGACCCGAAACCGCCGCCGGAACCGTTGCCCTGGAGCGTGATGCTCTGCCGCAGGAATGAGCCT
This sequence comes from uncultured Chloracidobacterium sp., assembly GCA_937941715.1. Classification (GTDB taxonomy): domain Bacteria; phylum Acidobacteriota; class Blastocatellia; order Pyrinomonadales; family Pyrinomonadaceae; genus OLB17. The sequence goes on from CALDGX010000231.1 coordinate 5,926, forward strand.
GAGGCCGGTATCGAGCCCGTTCCGGGATCGGTCGAGTTGATGACGAGCACCGCGTTCGCCGCACCGAGTGCGTTTGAGACCGCGACCGTAAAGGCAGGGTTGCCGACCAGCGGCGGTTCGATCGCCACCGGCTGCGGAACCTGTCCGCCCGAACCGGCAACGCCGGCTCCGGTGATCTGCGGTACACGGTTCGACTCGGAGTAAAGCGTGGGCCGATCAAATGGCGGCAATTCAGCCGCTGCCCGCGGGTCGGTATGCGGACGGCGAAGGAAGGCGACGATGTCGGCCTGCTGCTGAGCGTTCAGACCGCGGGGACGCACGTCCGGATCCTTGTTCGGGGCGTTAAAGTCGCCGCCGCGGTTGTAGAATGCCACGACCTGATCGAGCGTGTTGAACCGCCCGTTATGAAAGAACGTGCCGCGAAGTTCGACATTACGCAGGCTCGGTGTGCGGAAGCGCCCAAGGTCGCCGTTATTACCCGTCACCTGAAAACGTCCGGTGTCGTCATTCTGCGGACGCACGCCGATGTATCTGAAACTGTTGTCGCTCGTCAGCGAGCCGGCATGGCACACCGCACATTCGTTTGCGACAAAAAGGTTGCGGCCGTTCTGCTCCTGCTGCGTCAGCGGCGTGATGCCGGCGTTGGCAAGATCAAGCGGCGTCTGATCGGTGTACAGAGTGCGTTCGTAGGTGGCGATCGCGAGGGCGATCCTCGCCGGTGTTACCTCCGGCGTGCCGAACACCTCGTTAAAGATCTCGGGATAAGTACGCCCGTTGATCCAGGTGCTGAGCGGAGCCGGGATATTTGTCGCCACGGCAAGCGGCTTGGCCGAGGAGATGCGTGCCGCCACCATGTTCCAATCGCGGCCGGCATGTGCCATCTCGGTCGAGCTGGTTGGCGGCCCGATGACCTGGCTCTCAAGCGCACCACCGTTCTGGATGATCACCGCGTTGGTGATCGGATCACGGAACGTACCGATCGCACGGCCGTCCCAAAACAGATTGGGCGAGTAACCGGCGTTGAGGTACGAGACCGAGCTGCGGCCCGTCACCTGTTCTTTCAGTCCGAATTGGGGCGAAAGGGCATAAGTGCCGTCGGCGTTGACCGCCGGGACGCCTCGTGACGCGATGATGTCGTCGGCATTGCCGAAAAGCTGGTCGAGGCCGGGGTTGGTCGAGCTCGCGGGCTGATTGCGTGCCCGCAGGTCGTCACCGCCGCCCGCGGCCGTGTGGCATGTGCCGCACGACACGGTCCGGGTCGACGACAGCTGCTCATCCCAAAAGAGGGCTTTGCCGAGATATACCTTCGACGCGGTAATGGGGTTTGCCGGCGGAACAGGCGGCGCCTCAAGCGGCGGTATCGGCCCTTGCTGGGTCGCAACCGCACGCATGCCCGAGTCGCTCGCGCTCATCGCGCTGTTTGACGTGGCATTTTCGGCACGGACCCAGTAAAAGAACGTCTGGCCCGGATTCGCGACGGTGTCAAGAAAACTATTTGCCTGCGTCGTCGCCAGATCGGCCGCCGTCGCCGGGTCGTTCACCGTATTTCTGAATATACGGTACGTCGTCGCACCGCGGATCGCGTCCCACTCGACGCGTATCTTATTGTTATATTTGCTGTCCGAGGCCATCACGCCCGTCGGTGCCGACAGCGTGCTGCCGCCGATCTGGCCCGAGACCGCACCTGAGGTGTAAAGACTGAACCCCGCAAAACCCGCGATGAACGCGACACACACCAATATTTTAAGTTTTCGCATAACCTAAGCCCCCAAATTTACCGATTATCTGATTATTACCTGAATAAGTGCCCAAACCTTGTCTTGATCAAATTTCTGCAGCGAAAGAGCCGCGATTTCAAATTGCTCGCCGAGATGCCGATGATCTCGGCCGCCTCATTGAGGCTGTAATCCTGTGAATAGACCATCGTCATGGCTAATCTGTCCTTGGCGTCGAGCGTCGACATGATCTTGTCGGCGATCTGGTTGGCCGCTAATGCCGCCTCGACGCTCGGCTGCCGGCCGTCCGCGACCGTCTCGAGATAGTCGTTCTCGGCGTCGGTCATTTCGGTAAAAAGGCTCTCCGAACGCCGCTGCCGTCGGCGGAACTCGTCATAGCAGACGTTGACGGCGATCCGCGTCATCCAGGCGGGGAATGACCTTTCCTCGCCGCCGCGGAATTTCTCGAGCGAGAAGTACGCTTTGGTAAAAGCTACCTGGACGAATTCCTCGATCTCGCTGCGTTCTCTGAAGAACCTGCCGATCGTCCTCGCGACCGGCCGCTTGTACCGCTCAAATATCTCGGCAAAGGCACTCTCGTCACCGCTCAGAACGCATTCGACCAGCTGTTCGTCCGTCACCGGCGAACCGTCATCGATACCGTACGATAAGGGTTTAGCGTCTGTTTGCAAGCTGATTTTTATAACCTCTTCAAACATTAACTTCAAGTCCCGCCTGACGATTAACGGGCCTGCAGCCCAGGATACGATTCAAACATCAACGATCAATTTTCGATCTTGTAGCCGGCCGGCACCGAAAACAATTCCGCCGACGGCTCTGCCCGCTTGATATTCACCAGTTTGAAAATATGCTCACCGGCGAGCGGGTCCAGGTGACGCGACATCACGACCACCTGCAATTCCGGCGAGAACCAACGCTCGGAAATGACCTGGATCGGCTTGTCGTTGCCGATCTGCCCGGCCGGGATCTCCATCGTCGTCCGTGTGCCCTCGACCCTCACGCCCTCGATCGTCTTGCTGCCGAGCGATTCGACCTTGGCGTCGGCGGGCTGCTCCGGTTCGAGCGGTCCCTGGCCGCCTTCGATGCGGTTTCGGCGGGCTGCCTTGTTATTGGGGTCGAGAAATATCTGCGTACGCGTATTCATATCATTGATGAATACCAACATCTGCGGCTTGTTGTCGCTGCCGACGATCTGGACCCCGGCGACCGCCTCAAGAGGCTGTTCACGCCGCGTGCGGCCCTCGCCGTCACGGTAGATCGCTCCCTGTCGCTTTTTGGTTACCGTGGTGCCGTCAAACAGGCGTTTGGTGTCCTCGATGACCGTTTCGGCCGAAAACGGCTGTCCCTTGACCAGCTTATCGCCGAATCGCAGCTCGGCACCCAGGAATTTTGCGTTCGGCGGCATTCCGGGTCGGCCCGGTTTGGGCCCGCGGCCCTCGCCGTCCGGGTGGCGCGGCGGCCGGCTTTCTTCGGCGGAGAGCGAACCATCGCGGTTCTTGTCCATTTCGGCAAATCTGGCACGGACCGATCGGTCAAAATCGGCCTTCGTGACGGCACCGCCCTCGAGCAGGTCGTCAAAGAAGAACGGCGGCAGCATCGCTTTGCCGTCCTTTTCGGGACGCCGCGGCCCTTCGCCCGGCGGCGGTGGAGGCGGCGGAGCGGGTTCGCCGGGTTCGATCGTACCGTTGGCGTTGCGGTCGAGGCCCGCGAAGGTGCGTTCGATCGCCGCGTTAAACTCGTCAGCGTCGAGGGCGTTGTTATTATTCGCGTCGTGCGGCTTGATCCAATCGCCACGCGGCGGGCCGTCCGGCCTGCCCGGCATCATATCGCCGGGGCGTCCGCCCCGGCCGTCACGCGGCATCCCGATCCCGCCCGGCGGCGGTCCCTGCGGACGCGGCGGACGCTGTGCGAGTGCGGCCTCGCCGGCAGCCAACAATAGAACTATCGCGAATAATAGATTCGATCTCATAATAAAACTCCTGAACTCGAATTAACCGTTACCTGATAAAACGAATAGCGTGCGTTTGACCGTCGTCGCCGACGATCACCTCGGCGTCGACCATGCTCGCGGGCTTTTCGACTGAGGAAACCAGCCCGAGCGTGACCATCATCGCACTCGGCACCTTAACGCGGACCATCTGGCCGCTCTCGGGGTTGCGTGCATAGGTCAGGGCAATGAATTCCGACTTGAAAACCGGCCGTTCGACAGCGGCGGCGGCCACGGTGTTCGTCCTGGTTTCCGCCTGTTTTGCGGCACGGGCCTTCATCGGCCTCGGCGATGCGGAGGTTCGCACGATCGCGGCCGTTGTCGCCGGCTCTGAAATTTTAGCGGGTAATGCCGGCTCGGGAACGTTCGACGGCGAGACCACTGTCGCCGAAGACGGACCATCCTGCTGCAAACCCGCCGTTTCCGTCGTCAACGTGTTCGGACGGAATACGAAGATACCGATAATGACGCTTGCCGCGGCCAGAGCGGGCACGGCGAACATCAGCCAGCGGCGAATGGCGTTGACCGGCGGCCACGGCGTTACATTCGCCTCGGCCTTTTGGCTGATCTCACGCCGAACGTTCCACCACAAAGCCGGCGACGCGACGATCTCGTCGATCAATGCGTCATCGGCCGAGGCGTCAGTCACGATCGCTGACATCAACTTGTCGATCTGCTCATCCGTTAGCTGTCGTTTCATAATATTGACCCCTAAACCGCTGTTGTCAGGTAAAAGACGCGCGGAAAAGCGGCACGGTTTCAGCTTTTTGCCGACCGTACCGCTTTTTCTTTGGAAGGGGGTTCGAGGTTAGTTCAATTCCTCGGCGAGACCGCGTGGCTCGGCCGTTTCTTCGGCCGGCTTAGACCGCGGGAATAGCAGTGAGAAAATTATCGAAGCAGCGATCACGCTGACGATAAAACCAAGCGAATACGAGATGGGGAATTTGCCGCCGAACGCGTCGTTGAGCCAGACCATCTTCAGTCCGACAAAGACGAGTACGACCGCAAGCCCGTATTTCAGCAAATAGAATTTGTCGATCACACCGGCGAGCATAAAGTACATCGACCGCAGGCCCATGATCGCGAAGATGTTCGACGAAAAGACAATGAACGGCTCATTGGTCACCGCGAAGATCGCCGGTACGCTGTCAACCGCAAAGATGACGTCGGTCCCCTCGAGAAACAGCAGGGCGATGAACAGCGGCGTCGCGTGCCAGCGACCATTGATCTTAAGGAAAAAGCTCTTGCCGTCGATGGTATGCGTGACCGGCATGAATCGCCGGAATGTGCGGATCAGCAAGTTCTTTTCCGGTTCGATCTCCTCGTTGCTGGTAAAGAACATCTTGATGCCGGTCAACACCAGAAATCCGCCGAAAAGATAGATCACCCAGTGAAACTGCATCAAGGCTGAGCCGGCCGCGATAAAGATCGCCCTGAAAACGAGTGCTCCGAGAATGCCGTAAAACAGCACGCGGTGCTTATACTTTGCCGGTATCCCGAAATAACTGAAGACCAGCACGAAAATGAATATATTGTCGATCGACAACGAATACTCGAGCACATATCCGGTCAAAAACTCGAGCGTCGAAGTCTTGGCCGCCGCCTCGCCGAACTTGCCCAGCGTGTACCAGTAAAAACCGCCGGCAAATATCATCGCGAGCATCACCCAGACAACGCTCCAGGTCGTCGCCTCCTTGAACGAAACAACGTGTTCCTTTCGGTTAAAGATCCCGAGGTCGATCGCCAGCATCAGCAATACGAAGGCGAGAAACGCCCCGTAAAGCCACCAATATTCAGCAAATGGAAATAAGTTCATAGTGTTAAATTGCCCGGACCGCCGGTATCATCAGCCGGATCGGGCGGTTTGTCGTTATCCTCGGTTTCTCTCGATCGCGCGGCTCAAAAGGCGTGCGATATGCTTTACGGTCTCGACCTCTTCGCGGCAGATCTTGGTGCCGCCCGACGCGTCCGTCGTATCGCCGCCTGACGCCTCGGCGACCAAAGTGCACTGCGACAGCAGGCTGTACTTTTTGTCCGAGCGTGCGTCCGGGCCGAGTTTTTCAAGGCCTGTCCGCAATTTCGCCATCGACGCTTCAAAGAATTCGTCCTCGGGCTTGAGTTCCAGCCATTTGAGCAGCAGCTGCAGGTTATCGTTGGTCGGCTCGACGCCGAGGTCGAACAGTGAATCGAATATCAATTGGCGCTCGCGCTTGGTAATGCGACCGTCTGCCCAGGCCACCTTGATCAGCGGCAGCACCGCGAGGCATTCGTCCGGGTGCGACGATGTCGCCGGCGAGACACCCGCGGCGGCGTTCATCCGCCCTTCGTTCAAACGGCCGAGCCGTTCTTCGACCACGCCGAGCCCGAGCCGCTCGTCCTCGCCCGCCTTGTATCCCCGCCAGAGGCCGTAAACCTCTTTCTGGCCGAGCCCGGCGATGTGGCGAGCCTGCTCGAGCAGCAGCGAAATAACGGCGAGCATCTGGCCCATCGGCATAAAATTAAGCGAATTGCCGAGGTCACTCCACCACGACCGCAATTCTACGGCCGAGGGGCGGGTCGCGAGTCGGTCCATCACGACCAGGCCGGTCGCTTGATTTGCCAGCAGGCCATAAGCTTCCGCCGCCTCGAGCACGGCGTTCTGTTCCGCCCGGCCGACACGGCCGTCGGCCCACGCGATCTCGATCATCGGCGTCAGCAGCAGCAGGGCAAGGTCGTCCGACGGTTCGCCCGCCGTCCGCACGAGATGGATGATCCGCCTCGATGCGGCGACAAACCTTTCGCGGTTATCAGTATGTTGTTCGAATTCTTTGAGACTCTGATTGAGAAACTCAGTCATTTTACACTCCCTTTTTTGGATCGGGCCTGCAAAAGGATAGACCTCTTGCAGACTATAGCCGCAAAAGGTCTCGATATTTCCCAACGCACCGGATCGTCTTGGCGTAATGACGATCGTATTGACGATGCTGAAGGACCCCTGTAGATCACAGAGGTTTCTACTCCCCCACAAATTGTAAAAGGATATTACCTATACTTTACGTAAATGTCAAGTATCCGTGCGAACATCGGTTTGTGTGATATACTCAGCGTTTCAAATTGGTGAGGAAGACCGCAAATGGCAAAAGTTGAGATCATACCGCTTGGCGGTATCGGCGAATTCGGGATGAACTGTATGGGCGTCCGATACGGTGATGAGATGATCATTATCGACGCCGGCATGGGATTTCCCGAGGAAACGCCGTTCGGCGTCGATATCTGCATACCAAATTTCGATTTTCTCGAGGAATATCGGGATGACCTTACCGCGATCATCCTGACCCATGGCCACGAGGACCACATCGGGGCCCTTGCGTACATACTGCGCAAGTTCAATCTGCCGGTCTATTCGTCACGATTTACGCTCGCCCTTACGGAAAAGCGGCTTGGCGAATTTGATATGCTCGACGACGTCCTGCTCCACCGTGTCGAGGCGAACGACGTCGTGACGATCGGCAATTTCAAGGTCGAGTTCATTCACGCGTCACACTCGCTGGTCGAGTGTTTTTCGCTGGCCATTCACACGCCGGTCGGCACCATCATCCATACCGGCGATTACAAGATCGACGACACGCCGGTGATCGGCAAACCCTACGACCTCGACACACTCGGCCGCATCGGCGACGACGGCGTGCTCGCCCTGCTGTGCGATTCGACCAACGCGACCGTGCCGGGCCGGACGCCTTCGGAAATGGCGGTGATACCGGCGTTTGAAGAGATCTTTGAGGAGACCGAGGGCCGCCTCATCATCTCGACATTTTCGTCGTCGCTGCACCGGCTGCAGATCGTTTTTGACGTCGCCCACCAGTTTGGGCGCAAGGTCTGCGTGATCGGCCGCTCGATGCAGAAGAACGTCGAGATCGCCGACGAACAGGGTTTGCTCAAGATACCGCACGGAACGATGATCGACCTCAGCACGTCGCGGGCTCTCGATGACGACGAGATATGCTATCTCGTTACCGGATCGCAGGGCGAGATGCGGGCCGCACTATGGAATATGGCGACCTCGACATTCAAGGGGATCGAGGTCGAAAAGGGCGACACCGTCGTGCTGTCGGCACGCATCATCCCGGGCAACGAAAAGAACATCAGCCGCCTCATCGGCCACCTTTACAAACGCGGGGCCAACATCATTGAGGAAAAACGCCGTCTGGTCCACGTTTCGGGCCACGCCTCGCAGGAGGACATCAGGATCATGGTCGAGACCGCACGGCCGCGGTACGTCGTCCCGATCCATGGCGAATACCGTATGCTGTTTCGCCAAAAGGAATTTATCAAGAATCACGTCGGCAATTATTCCGACGACGACATTATCCTGATCGAGAACGGCAATGTCCTCGAGATCGACGAATACGCCGCCAAGATCGTCGACCGCCACGAACTGCACAAGACCTTTATCGACGAAGAGTCAATGGAGGAGATCGAGTACGATATCGTCCGCGAACGCAAAAAGCTCGCCTACGGCGGCGCGATCTCGTTGGTGGTAACGGTGGACAAAAAGCAGCATACGCTCGCCGGCGAACCGCACATAACGTTTCAGGGCGTCGCCGGGCTCGACGAACTGCAGTCGTTCGGCAAACAGGCACGCGATGCAGTCACGGCCGCTATCGGCGACATGAAACCCGCGCAGATCGCCGACCGAAAGGTCTT
>CALDGX010000232.1 GCA_937941715.1 uncultured Chloracidobacterium sp.
GGACGACTATCGGGCGGATATTTTTATTGACGGCGAGACGGTGACGACTATCGGAGAGTCGCTCGATATCGAGGCCGACGTTGTACTGGATGCCTCTGGAAAGCTCGTCATTCCCGGCGGGATCGATCCGCATACGCATATGGATCTGCCGTTTGGCGGGACGCAGTCGTCGGACGATTTCTTTACCGGCACTCGTGCCGCCGCGTTTGGCGGGACGACGACGATCATTGATTTTGCGGTGCAGACCAAGGGCGAGTCGATGACGTCGGGCGTTGATGCCTGGCACGCTAAAGCATCGGGCAAGACCTGCATCGACTACGGGTTTCATCTGATCACGACCGATTTTGAGGACGGCAGCGAGAAGGAAATGTATTCGCTGATGGACGAGGGCATCACGTCGTTCAAGCTCTTTATGGCGTATCCGGGCGTGTTTTTGGCGGATGACGCGACGATCTTTCGGGCGATGTCTGCGGCCGGCCAGCGAGGCGGCCTCATCTGCATGCACGCCGAGAACGGCATCGTCATCAACGAGATCATCAAACGCTTTCTCGCCGACGGACGAACCGCTCCGAAGTATCACGCCCTGACGCGGCCGACCATTGCCGAGGCCGAGGGCGTTCACCGAGCGATCGCAATTGCCGAGATGGCCGAATCGCCGGTCTACATCGTTCACCTTTCGTGTACTGATGCCTTGAATCAGGTTCGCCAAGCGAGAGATCGCGGCATACCGGCATTTGCCGAGACATGTCCGCAATACCTTTTCCACTCGATCGATGATTACGGCGACGGTTGGGAAGGTGCGAAATACGTGATGACGCCGCCGCTGCGTGAAAAGCACAACTGCAGCGAGCTGTGGAAAGGCCTCAAAATGGACGATCTGCAGGTCATCTCGACCGACCACTGCCCGTTTTGTATGAAGGAGCAAAAGGAACTCGGCCTCGGTGATTTTACCAAGATACCGAACGGAGCTCCGGGCGTTGAAAATCGCCTCGCGCTGATCTACAACGGCGGCGTTGTCGAGAACCGCATTTCGCTCAACCGCTTTGTCGAGCTCACGTCGACCGCGGCGGCAAAGATGTTCGGTATGTTCCCGAAAAAGGGCACGATCGCGGTCGGATCGGACGCGGACATCGTCATCTTTGACCCGAACGGCGAGACGAAATTCGGGGTTGAGCACGAACACATGAACGTCGATTACTCATCATACGAAGGCTGGACGATCAAGGGCAAGGTCGAGACCGTCCTGTCACGCGGCCGCGTCGTTATCCAAAACGGCGATCACACCGGCAAACTGGGCGACGGGCAGTTCGTCAAACGCGGCGAGTGCGTTAAGATTTGATCCGCTCATGATCAAACTACTGGCGACGCGAGATCTGAGGACAAAATTCGGCCTGTTCACCGAGATCCTGTATCACGACGGCCAACGCGAATCGATCGTACTCGTGATGGGCGGCGTCGAGGGCGAAGAGAACGTGCTTTGCCGAATACATTCGGCGTGTATCGGTGGCCACGTTTTCAACAGTATTGAATGCGAATGTGCCGACGAGATGGCGGCGGCCCAGTCAATGATCCAAGCCGCTGGGAAAGGCGTGATCATTTATCTCGATCAAGAGGGCAAGGGCAACGGGCATCTCGCCTTGATGAAAAGCACTCCGTTTAAGAAGGCCGGACACAGCCAGGCCGAAGCCTACAAAATGGCCGGTTACGAGGCAGATGCACGAAGCTTTCGGCCGGCGGCGCAGATCCTGAATCAACTAAATGTCAGATCTGTTGTTTTGATCACTGACAATCAGGACAAGGCCGCCGATCTGCGTGCATTTTCGGTCAACGTCGCCGCGACCCGCCCGTGCTCGAACTGAACGGCGTACGCCCGGCGTCAGCACGCCGCCGACAATTTTCGCGCCGGACTGATTCGAAATCGTGCTACTATTCCCGAAAAACCGAATTCGGGAGGACCAATGCGAAACAAGTCCATTCTGTCGATCTGTTTATTGGCGGTTTTGGCGTCCTGGCATTTTTCAGCGGCTGCTGCGGCGGCGCAGGATGATGCCTGTTGCTTCCAAGCCTACAAGAACTGCGGCGTCTGCAAAGACGATCCCGATCCGGCTAAACGGACCGAAAACCTGACCTATAGCTGGTGCGGCGTTACCGGTTATTACGGCCAAAACCCGAATTCGCCGGGCGCGTCAGCAAAGCTCAAGGCATGCCAGCAATGTATCGACCGAGCATGTCCCGCAAAAGGCAGCGGCAAAAAAGCGCAAGAGGATAAGCCGATCGATAGGAACAAGATCGTTCAGATACGCCCCGAAAACTCAAACTATTCGTGGTGTACGAGTACCTTTTCCTCAGTCTACGTCGATGCGATGCCGCCGAGCGACGACCTTACGGCAATGGCCGTTTATGACGGTCATGGCAGAATGGGCGATGTCTATGCGGTCGGTGAGCGAGGCAAATTTCCGGGACGAACCTGGGTGCTATCGCCCGAAAATCCGGTCTATGGGCAGCGATATCCGTGGGATGTCAATGTCCTGATGCCGGGAGCCACCGTTACGCTCGAGAGCAACGCGAACCTTCGGCTGCCGTGCAAGGTCCCTGAAAGTGCGGGCGAAAGGGAACGGTACCGTCTCGAGCTTGCCGGCGGAAAGATGAATTGGTTCTGGCAGACGATCACGCTGCAGCAGAATAATGATTTTCCCGAACTCTATGAGGTCGAGACCAAAGAGGTGATCGGCGGCGTTAAGGACGGACTCACGTGGATCCGCGGCGGCCTCAGCGATGAACGGCCTATTTCCGGCGTGTTTCTAAACGCATCGTATCAACCATTTGTCGTGCCCGAGCCCGCACCTCCCGGCGAACCGCACATCATTTTCGACGCCAGCACCCCGGGCACCACGCGAGTCACCGTCTATCGCGGTGAAGTAACGCTTAAGCCGAAGAATAGGACACTGAGGCCCGTGACCGTCCGATCGGGCCAGTCTGCCTCGGTCACCGCGACAACCGTCAGCCCGATCTCGACGTTTGCCGGCCAGAACGGTGGTTCGGCGGCGTATATCGGCTGTTTCAAGGACACAAATGTGTTCGACCTTAACGGCTTTTTAGAACGCAGTTCACGTAACACGCCGCAAACCTGTATTGCCAACTGTAAGGCACGGGGCTTTAAGTTTGCCGGTGTTCAATACGGCGAAAGCTGCCTGTGCGGTAATAGTTACGGCCGCTACGGCACCGCCTCGAACTGCAATATGAAATGTACCGGCGACCCCGGCCAGAACTGCGGAGGATATTCGGCAAACGCCGTCTATTCGACCGGAGCGGCCGTGAGTGCTCCGGCCTCGTCCGGATGCGGGATCGGGCGCAGATGGACAATGATCAATGAATACAACTCAAGGTCCGTTTGGACACGGATCGGTGACAGCAATGTGTTTGACGCGGTCTATACATACTCGGACGGAAGCCGCTATGCCGACAAGCCAAAGGTGACGCTTAACGGCCTGACTGTCACTGCCCGTATCGATTATGATTTTGGAGGCGGCAACTGTATCTATACCGGCACACTGTCGCCTGACGGCCGCTCGGCAAGCGGGACGTTCACTTGTACGATCGATCCCGGCAAGAGATCTAAGTGGAATGCCGAGATCTTTTGCCAATAAGGGCAACGTGTTTTGCAGATGGGCTCGGCGTGATCTGACCGACGGTCACGGGTAACGGGTTTTGGAACAAGATTCCGTCGGGTGACGAACGCGACCCTCGTCAAAATCGTGAAAAAATAACCTAGGGGCATTAATTTCATTCAAATGATCTACTCAGACAGAACCTTATCTCAGAAACTCGAGCGCACCGAGGCTCGCGTCAATGCTGATTTTGTTGAAACTCGCGCTCGGTTGACGCCGGATTACGGGGCCGAGTGGATCGAGGTCGGTGGAGCGTATGCGATGTTCGACGGCGTGGAATCCCCGCTGACGCAGACGTTCGGGCTCGGCGTTTTCGAAGACGCCACCGATTTACATCTTGACAAGATCGAGGCTTTTTACGCGAAACATAACTCGCCGGTGTTTCACGAGGTCAGCCCGATGGCTGATGCTTCGATCATGGAATTATTGGGGTCTCGCGGTTATCGCCCGATCGAGCTCACGAGTGTGATGTATCGCGAACTCAGCAGCATCGATAAACGCGAACGAGACCCGCGGCTCACGACCCGCGTTATCGAACCTGACGAAATCGAGCTATGGGCACGGACATCCGCCGACGCATGGATGACCGAACACGAGGCTCTGGGCGAATTTATGTTCAATTTTGGCTCGAACAGTGCATCGTGCAAGGGGGCATATCCCTACATTGCCGAACTCGCGGGCCGCCCGATCGCAACGGGAATGTTATTTATCTATGACGACGTCTGCATGCTCGCCGGAGCCAGCACCCTCCCGGACGCCCGGAAAAACGGTGCCCAAACCGCATTGCTCGAAGACCGCCTGTCATTTGCCGCCGGCCGGGGCTGCAAACTCGCCATAATGGGCGCCGCCCCCGGCAGCCAGTCGCAGAAGAACGCACAGAAAAACGCCTTTCAGATCGCATATACACGCACAAAATGGCAAAAAATGGGGTAGAATGTGATGCTCAACCCATTCTTTAACACCTATGAAGCGATGCCCTGAATGCAGGCGGGACTATTACGACGATACGCTGCTGTATTGTCTCGATGACGGCAACGCCCTACTCCAAGGACCCGCGAGTGCCGCCAAGTCAGAACCGCCTGCGTCAGCGGGCGGCCAGTCTGATGACGGACAGCAAACCGCGATCCTGCACTCGACCGCTGCTCCGGGCGAAGCTCCGACTCGTGCGCAGATACATGCGACGGAACAAACAGCCGTTCTGCCGTCCGGTATCACCGAAGTTCCAAAAACAAAAGGTTTCGATAAGCGGCTTATTCTTGCACCGCTCGTTCTAGCGGTCATTGTTCTCGGCGGGTTTTTTGGGTATCGATACGTCACGCAGGCAAAGCAGATCGAATCGATCGCTGTAATGCCGTTCGTCAATGAGAGCGGCAATCCCGACGGTGAATATCTCTCGGACGGCATGACCGAGACTCTGATCAACAGTCTTTCGCAGATCCCGAACCTCAGCGTCAAAGCTCGTTCGTCGGTTTTTCGTTACAAGGGAAAAGAGATCGATCCGAAAAAGGTGGCGTCGGAGTTAGGCGTTCAGGCGATCTTGACCGGCCGCGTTTTGCAGCGTGGCGATCAGTTGACGCTGAGCGTAGAACTTATCGACGGACTGACGGAGAACACGATATGGGGCAATAAATACGAGCGAAAAGGCTCTGATCTCGTAGCACTCCAGAGTGAAGTCGCCCGCGATGTTTCAAGCAAACTGAAATCAAAATTATCGGGCGCGGATGCGGCCAAAGTCGAAAAGACTTACACGGCAAATCCGGAAGCCTACCAACTTTACCTAAAGGGCCGTTTTGCATGGAACAGAAGGAACATTGAATCGCTGAAACAGGCGGCTGAAATTTTTAAGCAAGCGATCGAGAAAGACCCGAACTTCGCACTCGCTTATGCAGGTTTGGCCGAAACGTACGTTCTTTTTTCGCAGTATAACGTCGCTTCATCAAAAGACAGCATGCCACAGGCAAAAGCGGCCGCTTCGAGGGCATTGGAACTGGATGATTCGTTGGCAGCTACACACGCCGCTCTCGAAGCGTATTTTACCTTTTATGAATTCGATCGGGTTGCGGGGGAAAAGGAGATCCGCCGGGCCATCGAACTCGATCCGAACTACGCGACGGCCTATCACTGGCTCGGTGGAGATGTGCTTTACCCGACGAAACGGTTTGACGAGGCCATTGCGGCGATGAGGCGGGCCGAGGAGCTGGATCCGCTTTCTCCGATAATTGGAACAAATCTTGGTGACGTATTACTTCACGCCGGCCGCTATGACGAGGCGATCGCTCAATATCAACGTGTTCTTTCTCTCGACCCAAATTTTGCTAACGCCTTCTCTGGCTTGGGTTTGTCGCACTGGCAAAAGGGCATGAAACCGGAAGCAATAGCCGAAATGCGTAAGTATATTGAATTGACCGGTTCTAGCTTCGGAAAAGGAGATCTGGGTTTCTTTCTGGCAAGATCCGGACAGCGGGATGAAGCGGTTAAACTCCTGGCCGAGTTAAAGCAGGCATTGTCACAGCGATACGTTCCTGGCACCGCCATGGCGCTGATCTACGTTGGACTTGGCGAAAAAGAGGAAGCTTTGAATTGGCTCGAAAAGGACATTGACGACCGCGGTCCATATTCGACTTATTATGCAGTTATGCCCGAACTTGACGACCTACGAACCGAGCCGCGATTCAAGGCAATGCTCAAACGCCTGAATCTGCCGGAATAGGATCTTATGAAACGATGCCCTGAATGCGGTAGAGATTACAACGATGATTCGATGAGCTTCTGCCTCGATGACGGCTCCGAGCTGCTCTTCGGCCCGGCGTCCGGGTCAGAACCGGGAGTGATAGCGACCGGGTTCCCTGCGGACGAACCGCAAACCGCGATCCTGCACTCGACGGCCGCCCCGGGCGAGGCTCCGACGCGGCCTCAGATCCATACTACGGAACAGACAGCTGTTCTGTCGGGTGGAGCGGAGGCGGGGCCTCAGGAATCTTTGGATCGGCTTTCGGAAGGGCCCAGCCTTTCGGCTCACCGGGCGGCCAAGCCGCTGATTGCCACGGTGGTTGCTGTTGCTGTTTTGGTCGGCGGGTTCTTCGGCTACAAATATCTTTCCCCAACCAAACAGATCGAATCGATCGCGGTGATGCCGTTTGTTAATGAGAGCGGCAATGCCGATGTCGAATATCTCTCGGACGGAATGACAGAGACGTTGATCAGCAGTCTGTCGAACATTCCTAATTTGTCGGTAAAGGCTAGGAGCACGGTTTTCTATTACAAAGGGAAGGAGACTTCGCCGAAGAAGATCGGTGAAGAGTTGAAGGTGCAAGCGGTCTTGTTGGGCAGAGTTTCCCAACGCGGTGATGATCTGAAATTGAGCCTGGAACTCGTCAATACGCAAACACAGGACGTGATTTGGAGCGAAACATACAATCGCAAACAATCCGACCTTGTAACACTCCAGAGCGAGATCGCTAAAACTGTTTCGGATAAACTTCGTTTGAAATTAACGGCGACCGAACAGGAGCGGGTAAGCAAGACCAACACGGCCAGTTCCGAGGCACAGCAACTTTACCTAAAAGGGCGTTTTCATTGGAACAAACGAACTACTGCGGACTTTCTAAAAGCCAGAGAGTATTTCCAGCAGGCGATCGCCGTTGACCCGAAATACGCCCTGGCCCACACCGGACTCGCCGACACTTTGGCATTGATGCCGTATTACGGCAATTTCAGGCCAAGTGAATATATGCCGCTTGCAAAACAGTCGGCACAGAATGCCCTCGAAATTGACCCGAATCTCGCAGAAGCCCACGCCTCGCTCGGTCAGATACTGACCAACTATGATTATGATCTTAAAGGTGCTGAGAGAGAGCTGAAGAGAGCGGTCGAACTCAACCCAAAGTATCCGTCAGCTTATCAGTGGCTTGCAGAGGTCTATCATTTTTCGGGAAATGGCGACCAAGCGTTATCGGAGATAAATAAAGCTATTGAACTTGACCCGTTGTCGATGGTCATAAATAACCAAAAAGGTAGAGTGATTGAATTTGGAGGCAAGCGGGACGAAGCAATTGCTCAGTATAAGAAAACCATTGAGTTGTTTCCGGACGCAGCGAGTCCTCGCAATAACCTCGCCGACGTTTATGAAGCCAAGGGTATGTATCCGGAGGCCATTGAGCAACGCCTCATCCAGATCAAACTACTCTTTGGAGTTAGCCCGGAAAACATCAAGGACCTCCAACTAGCTTCTGAAAAAGACGGTTATAAGGGTTTTGTGCAAAAACAAATAGACATTCAGTTGGACAGTCAGAGATCGGTTCTGGAGAAAGATAAAAATGCTTATCTGCCGGCCTTTCGAATTGCGGAAACCTATGCCCGTCTTCAGGACAAAGATAAAGCGTTTGAATACCTGAACAAAGCGTATGATCAACGCGAACCACAGATCGCAGAGCTCAAAATTCGTTTACCTTTTGCTTTTCTGCGAGACGACCCGCGATTTAAGGAATTGGTCAGGAAAGTCGGGTTTCCCGAATAGAATCTTATGAAACGATGCCCAGAATGCGGTAGGAATTACAACGACGATTCTATGAGCTTTTGTCTCGATGACGGATCCGAATTGCTCTTCGGACCGGCGTCGATGGATGAACCGGCGACGGCGATATTGCACTCGACGGCTGCTCCGGGCGAGGCCCCGACCCGCGCGCAGATTCACATGACCGACCAAACGGCGATATTGCCGACGGAAACCGGTGATATTGCCGCAAAGCCTCGCGGTTTTGATAAGCGTCTGTTGTTTGCTCCGCTGACACTTGCGGTAATCGTCCTCGGCGGATTTTTTGCTTATCGATACATCACTCCGGCAAAGCAGATCGAATCGATCGCTGTGATGCCGTTTGTTAATGAGAGCGGCAATGCTGACGTTGAATATCTCTCGGATGGAATGACCGAGACGCTGATCAGCAGTTTAACGCAGTTGCCAAACCTCAATGTAAAGGCCCGCTCGACCGTATTTCGATACAAGGGCAAACAAACTGACGCGAAAACGATCGGCAAAGAATTGAACGTACAGGCGATCCTGACCGGGAATGTGACACAACGCGGCGATCAACTATCGCTGAATCTCGAACTGGTCGATGTTACGACCGAAAACGCTATCTGGAGCCAGCGTTACGAACGTAAACAGTCGGATCTCGTCGCTCTCCAGAGCGAGATCGCCCGCGATGTTTCAACCAAACTCAAATCCAAATTATCAAATGCAGAAGTAGCAAGTGTCGAGAAGAATTACACCGCTAATTCCGAAGCCTATCAGCTTTATCTGCAAGGTCGTTACCAGTGGAACAAGCGCGATACAAAGGCATTTGAGAAGGCGGTCGGGTTTTTCAAACAGGCTATCGAAAAAGACCCGAACTACGCCCTTGCCTACACTGGATTAGCGGACTGCTATTCCTTGTTTCCCGCTTACGGCAATTTCAGACCAAAAGAATATATGCCGCAGGCCAAGCAGGCTGCACTCAGGGCTCTCGAACTTGACCCTAATCTAGCAGAAGCCCACGCCTCTCTTGGCGAAGTGATATTTTATTACGACTATGACTGGGCAGGTGCTGAGAAGGCATTCAAACGTACGATCGAGCTCAATCCAAAATACGCGACGGCTCATCAATGGTATGCGGAGTTACTAGAAGGCGCCGGCAGGCATGACGAAGCGATCAAGGAAATGTCAAAAGCCGTCGAACTCGACCCGTTTTCCAAGATCATCAACCAGCAAATGGTGCAGCTTTTGACAGTCGCCAAACGATTTGACGAAGCATTGATGCAAAATAAGAAAGTCAATGAGTTGTTTCCCGATGAAATTGGCTTTCATCATACCAACGCCACGATTTATGAGGCTCAAGGCAAATACCCGCAAGCTTTCGAAGAATTCATGCTTTTTGGGAAAGCAGCCGGGGCCAAACCTGAAGAAATTCAGGAGGCCAAGGACATTTACGAAAAAGGCGGTTGGGACGGTTTTGTGAAAACACGGGAAGAAGAAAAACGCAAATCTCTAAATGACCAACAGGCAAAAGACAAGAACGCTTATGTACAGGCAATTGAGTTTGCCAGCTCCTACGCGTATCTCAAAGACAAAGAAAAGACGATCGAATATTTGAACAAAGCTTATGACGAGCGCGCAATGGGTGTTCTTTACCTCAAGGTAGATTTTAATTGGGACTTCGTGCGAGACGACCCGCGATTTAAGGAATTGGTCAAACGAGTCGGGATCCCGGAGTAGGAGTTCATGAGGTACTGCCGTAGTCAAAGTGTCATCCTGATCGTGATCTCAGGCCTATTCGCGGGCCTTTCGGTGAGCGGTGTGCATGCCCAGCAAACGGCTCAAAATCCTTCGCCGATGACCGATAGTACGCGGCCGCATCCGCGGATCGAGAAGGTCGAGGTTGCCGGACGACGTACCGAACTTGCCGCTTTGAAAGGTGCGGTACTTTTCGCTGGGCCACGGGTCACGGCTGACAAACCGGTTCCGCTTATCATCCACTTTCACGGCGTTTCGTGGCTGATGGAGTATCACATTGCAAAGCACTTTCCGAAAGCGGCGCTGATAACGGTCAACCTCGGTTCGGGCTCGCGGGTTTACGGCGAGCCATTCGGTCGGGCGGAGATGTTTCGGGAGTTGATCGACGAGGCGGGCAGCAAACTGGGCCTGAAAAAAGGCTGGTCTTCGATAACGCTGGTCGGATTCTCGGCGGGATATGGAGCGATCAGGGCGATACTCCGGCATGATGTGAATTTCCAAAAGGTGGACAATGTGCTGCTGCTCGACGGCATTCACGCGAGTTACGTGCCCGAGGGGAAACGCCTGGCCGACGGCGGCGTGATAAAGGCGGATGATCTCGACTCGTACATCAAGCTCGCCCGTGAGGCGGTTGCCGGCAAGAAGAAGTTCATGATCTCGCACTCCGAGATCTTTCCGGCGACATACGCCAGCACGACCGAGTGTGTCGATCATCTGCTCTCAACGCTTGGACTAAAGCGAAGACCAAAGCTCAAGTCCGGCCCCGTCGGCATGCAGCAGTTGAGCGAGGTCGATGTGAATGGTTTCCATATTCGCGGCTACGCCGGAAACACCGGTGCCGATCACGGCGATCAGCTGCAGGCGATGCCGGCATGGCTGAAAATATTGAAGATAAAATAGCGATATGACGGACACGATACAACACGACGACGGCCGCGTCGAATTGCAGCCGCATATTCTCAGCGAGATCGAGGGTTCGGCGCTTTATAACGAGGACCTTGCTCCGGTTCCGGTCGCAAAACGCGACTGGACGACCTACAATTATGCCGCCTTGTGGATCTCGATGGCACACTGCATCCCGACGTATATGATGGCGTCGGGGCTGATCTCGGCCGGGATGAACTGGTGGCAGGCGTTATTGACGATCCTTCTCGGCAATACGATCGTGCTGGCTCCAATATTGCTCAATTCGCATCCCGGAACGAAGTACGGCATTCCATTTCCTGTGTTTGCCCGGGCGGCGTACGGAACTGTGGGGTCAAATCTGCCGGCATTGATGCGTGCGATCGTCGCGTGCGGGTGGTTCGGCATACAGGCGTGGATCGGCGGCCAGGCGTTGCAGACATTCTTCGCGGCGTTCATTCCGGGTTGGGCAACGTTCCTGGGGCCGCCGGTCGGCGGGCACACACCGACGGAATGGCTATCGTTTCTGATCTTTTGGGCGATGAACATTCTCATCATCTATAAGGGTATGAACCTGCTCCGGATGGTCGAAAACTGGGCGGCACCATACGTTCTGGTAATGACAGGGATACTGCTGGCGTGGATCCTATATCAAGCCGGCGGCATCGGATTTCTATTGCACGAACCGGGCAAGCTCAACACATTGGGCGAATTCTGGCCGGTCTTTATCCCGAGCCTGACCGGGATGATCGGCTTCTGGGCGACGCTTTCGCTCAACATGCCCGATTTTACGCGTTACGGCAAGAGCCAGCGTGAACAGGCGATCGGCCAGACCGTCGCACTGCCGACGACGATGGTCGCCTTTGCCGCGATGGGCATTTTGATCACGTCGGCGGCGGTCGTTGTTTTCCCGCATATGAATCCGGCGGACGCGTGGGACCCTGTCAAACTCGTCGGCCAATTTTCACAGCCGGTGGTCGTCGCCGTGTCGATGTTCACGGTCGTCGTCGCCACGCTGTCGGTCAATATCGCCGCAAATGTGGTCTCGCCGGCAAATGATTTCGCCAATGCTTTTCCAAAGCTCATCTCATTTCGCACCGGCGGCCTGATCACCGGTATCATCGGCATTCTGATGATGCCGTGGAAACTGCTTGCCGACCCGAGCGGCTATATCTTTGGCTGGCTCGTCGGCTATTCCGGCGGTTTGGGGTCTATCGCGGGCGTGCTGATAGCGGACTATTGGCTGGTGCGGCGCAGGGATCTGAACCTCGGCGACCTCTACCGCAGCCACGGCAGCTATGGCGGATGGAATTGGCGGGCGGTCGTCGCGACGCTTTTGGGCTGCTTTTTTGCGTGGATCGGGTTGATATATGAGCCCGTCAAGATCCTCTACGATTACGCTTGGTTCGTTGGTTTCGGCGTTTCGTTCTTTACGCATTGGCTACTGATGAAAGTGGTTCCGCCCCGGACGAATTTGTCGTCTGATGAAGCCGAAACTGCACTATAATCGACGAGGTGCCTTTCTGTCCGAGAGTCACGCCGGAAAACAGTCGAAGAGGATAAAAATGATGTACTTTCTGAAAACTGCAATATTGATCTGCGTTGTTTTGACTTCGGCAAGTTCGATCTTCGCACAAACACAGACCGGTCAGTATCGACTAGGTGTTAGGTACGGCAGCAGTCTTTATTCAAACAAGGAAAAATTTGAATTTACGATCGGCGGCGGGCAAAAGGTAGTCTTGGATCACAATAATCCAACAGTCTATTTCACGCCAAAATTTTCCGCGGGCCAGACCTATACGATCTCCCAACTGTCGGGACCGCGCGCATGTAATCTGTTCGGACAGGCACGCGGAACATTCACCGATCAGGATATTTTAGTATCGGCTGATTGCGGTAATCCGCCGCTTTCGATCTTCAAAATCGAAGTAACTGGGATCGAGCAGGGCGAGACCTTTAAGTTTGCCGACAATTACCGCCGGACATACCAATTACCATTTTCAGCGACGGTAAATCTGGGCGGTTATCCGCAGGGCGATGATTACAGCGTGACGCAGACCGCAGGGCCGCGCCAATGCATAATGGCCCTAAATCAAGGCATCGTGCCGGCCACGCCATTGACCGTTAAGGCCAACTGCGGCAAAGCCGGCGGAACGTCCGGGACCCCCGACACAAAAAAGGAACAGTGGGATCTGGTCAGCCGAAGCTCGGACGACAAGATCATCGGTACATTTTTCGAGACATTTACGCCCGTCATCGGCGGCAGCGGAGCTGACGAGGGCAGGTATGTCGCGTTCGTGACCTACGCGAAAGGGCTCGCCGGCGGCAGCGGGAAATATCGGCAAGTTATCTGGCGTGACAGGAAAACAGGTGAAACGCGGCTTGTCAGCCATGGCGTGAATGGCGTAGAAGGGAATCAAAATAGTCACGCACCGGTGATCTCGGCCGACGGCAAGTCGGTTGCCTTTGAATCCTACGCCACAAACCTCGTGCCCATCGATTCGAACGGTGTCCGCGATGTTTTTGTCTGGAATTACGACCGCGACACCGTCACCGCCGTCAGCGAGAACCGCGGGACCGAAGCCAATTCAGAGTGTTTCGAACCGACCATTTCCGGCGACGGAAGCCTGATCGCCTTTTCATCCTCTGCCGATAATCTGGCTCCGGGCGTTTCCGGAACCGCGACCGTCAACGTTTATCTTCGCGATATGCGGAGCGGTGCGGTGACGCTCATCAGCAAGAATGAAAAGGACGGGAAAGGCGGCGGAGGGTCGCGCCCGTCGATCTCCGAAGACGGATCGCGTATCGCCTTTCACAACTATTTTCCGCTGACCAAGGAGGACAAGAATGATCTCTGGGACATCTACGTCTGGCAGAGCGGAATGCCGAAACTCAAACGGATCAGCAAAACGTCCTCCGGCGCGGACAAAGACCAGGGTGAGGAGAGCTCGAGCCGCGTTGTCTCGCCATCGATCTCCGGCAACGGGCGATTCGTAGCCTTTGCGACAACGGCAACCAATATGGTTTCGGGCGATACAAACAAATTGCAGGACGTTTTTGTCGTTGAGGTCGATTCGGGCAGCGTGTTTCGTGCAAGCGTCGACGAAAGCAACACGCAGGGCAACGGCGACAGCCCGGTTGGACAAGGCGAGAAGATCGCCATTTCGAACGATGGCAGTCTGGTAGCGTTCAGCTCCGGGGCCAAGAATCTCGGCGGAAATATCCTCATCAAGAATATCCTGACGAACCAGCTTTTCAGGATCTCGGCCGACGTCGGATCGACCATTGGCCAGCCTGCTATGTCGAGAAACGGCGGTGCTTTGGTTTTCGGCTCAAACCGCCAACTGGACGGCCGCTTTAAGTCTACCGGAGTTTTTGTCGTCAGCACGGGTATCGCGACACCGTGATGATCCGGTCCAGCCACCTGAAGTGGTCGGGGCCGCCGCATCGGTGCGGCTGAACTTTTGGGTTGCTTTTTTGCGTGAATAGGGTTGATAATTCCAAGTCTCAGAACGCTTTATAGCCGAACTTGGTTTGTTGGCTCATGTGGTGCGTTCTCTGTGCATAGGAGATTAATGGCGGCAATGCCGCCGTAGGAAATTCACCACGGAGGCACGGAGAGCACACAGTAAAAAGTGATCCTGTTTGCTATTTTGAAGCGATCTTAAAGATCTCCGTGTCCTCTGTGACTCTGTGGTGAAATGGTTTTATGAAATACGAAAGAGTTAAGAATTTTTACAACGGCGAGTTTGTCGATAGCGTATCGACGGGCGACCTCGACGTTATTTCGCCGGTCGACGGCAATTTGCTCTCGACGGTGCCGATGTCGACCGCCGATGAGCTGAATATGGCTGTCGCATCCGCCAAGGCGGCGGCCGTGTCGTGGGGCGAGATGCCGATCAAGGAGCGCGTTCAGGTCTTTTTCCGCTACCGCAATCTGCTTGAGCAAAATTCGGATGAACTCACGGCCCTGATCGCCGAGGAGAATGGCAAAACGTGGGACGAGGCCAAGGCCGAGGTCGATAAGAGCATCGAGCTGACCGAATTTGCCTGTTCGATGCCGCAGCTCGTGTCGAATGAGGTGCTCGAGGTCAGCCGCGGCGTCGAGTGCCGCGTGGAACATTTCCCGGTCGGCGTTGTCGCGTCGATCGCGCCATTCAACTTTCCGCTGATGGTTCCGAATTGGACGATGCCGAACGCGCTCGTGCTCGGCAACACGATGATCATGAAACCGTCCGAGCTCGTACCGCTGTCGGTCATCCGAATGGCTGAGCTGCTCCAGGAGGCAGGACTGCCCGACGGCGTTTTCAATATCATAAACGGCGGCAAGGACGTCGTCGAGGGCCTCTGTGCTCACCCGGACATCGAGGCGGTCAGCTTTGTCGGTTCGACCAGGGTTGCCAAGCTCGTCTATCAGCAAAGCACGCATAACCTGAAACGATGTGTCGCTCTGGGCGGCGCCAAAAATCACCTCTTCGTACTGCCCGACGCCAATCCGTCGATGACCGCGACGAACGTCACCGCGTCGATGTCGGGATGTGCCGGACAACGCTGTATGGCTGCGTCGGCGATGCTGGCGGTCGGCAACGTCGACCCGATCATCGACCAGATCTGCGCCGAGGCACGCAAGATCGTGCCGGGTAAGAATCTCGGTGCAGTTATCTCAAGGGCGGCCAAAGAGCGCATCGAGGGTTACATCACCCAGGCCGAACGCGACGGAGCGAAAATACTCGTCGACGGCCGCGGTGCCGTCGTCGAGGGCAAAGAGGGCGGCACCTACGTCGGCCCGACCGTCATCGACTATGTCACACCCGATATGTCGGTCGCGACCGAGGAGATATTTGGCCCGGTCATCTCGATAATGCGGACGGGTACTATCGACGATGCTCTAAAGATCGAGAACGCCAATCCTTACGGAAACGCAGCGGCGGTCTTTACCCAGAGCGGCGGCCTCGCGAGATACGTTATGGAGCATGCCAGTGCGGGCATGATCGGCGTCAATATTGGTGTGCCGGTTCCGCGTGAGCCGTTCTCGTTCGGCGGCTGGAACGATTCGCGCTTTGGTGCCAGCGACATCACGGGCAAAAGCTCGATCCCGTTTTGGACCAAACTTAAGAAAACGACCACCAAATGGAACCCCGAGGCCGGCATCAACTGGATGAGCTAGAGTCGATTATGAGATCGCGGATAATTCGATCATTTACGGTTGTCGCGGTATTTTTCGCTTTCTCGCTGTCCGTTTTTGGACAAACGGCAAAGGTCGGGAAAAAGGACGTGAAGAGGCTCGCCGAAATGATGGCGGGCGAATTTAGCAGCGAGGAACAATCGAGATCGGACGCGACGTTCTTTCATATAAAACTCCGAATGAAGCCGATCTGGACCGACAAGAAGGATGGCCGTTGGCTGTACGTCGAGCAGGCCGCCGCGGAGACCGAGGATAAACCATACCGCCAACGCGTGTATCACGTTTATCGTCAGGATGAGACGACAATAGTCAGCAAGGTTTACGAGATAAAGGACGCCGCAAATTATATTGGCGGCTGGAAAAACGAAGCAAAGCTGACGGCATTGAACGCCGATTCGCTGATCGACCGTCAGGGCTGCTCGATCTATTTGAGAAAGAACGAGGACGGCACCTTTAGCGGTTCTACACCGGGCAAGGAATGTCTGAGTTCGCTTCGTGGTGCGAGTTACGCAACGTCCGAAGTGACGATCTTTGCAGATAAGCTCGTGAGTTGGGATCGCGGTTGGGATAGTAACGGAAAACAGGTTTGGGGAGCCGTAAAGGGCGGCTATATATTCAAAAAATCAAAGGCTTATTAACCTTATTATGACTCGAGTTACAAAGATCAAGATCGTCGTCGTTGCTGTGGGCATCATGCTTTCGGCAATTGTTTTCACCGGTGGCCGTTCGTCGGCCCAAACTCAGGTTGAGACCGCCGGGCAAAAATTTAAGAACATCAAGGTCCTCAACGACATGCCTGCCGACCAGATGGGACAGGTGATGAACATCATGTCCGCGAGCCTCGGCGTTGACTGCAAAATGTGCCACGTCTCCAACGACAAGGACTTTGAAAAGGACGGCATCGATCACAAGGACATTGCCCGCAAGATGATCAAGATGACCTGGGAGATCAACAAGACATTTTTCGAGGGCAAGCCCGAAGTGTCATGCAACACGTGCCACGTCGGTCATGAACGCCCGGTCGCACTCCCCAGCCTTTTGCCGCCGGCCCCGCCGGTCGAACGTCCGAAACAGCCCGCGGTCAAGCCGACCGTCGATGAGATATTGGCAAAGTACGAAACTGCTCTTGGCGGCAAAGACGCGCTCGCCAGGGTCAAATCACGCTACATCAAGGCGAACCGCGTTGAACCTGACGGCAAGACCGTTGAGCCCGAGGAAATATGGCTCAAGGGCGGTAAATACCGCTCCGAGACTAAGTACGGCGATTATCTCGTGACCGAGCTTTTCGACGGTAAGGACGCTCGTAAGCTTGGCAATACGGAGGCGATCGAACTCAAGGCGTTTGAGGCCGAACAGATGAAACGCGATGCGCAGCTATTTGCGAACCCGGACATCAGATCGATCTATGCCAAGCTCGATTTTCGCTTTTTAAACCGAATCGACGGCCGCGAAGTTTACATGGTCACCGCCACAACGGCCGATAATAGACGTGAGCAGCTGGTCTTTGACGTGCTCACCGGCCAGCTCGTGCGCCGGGTCGCCTCGGCCATGACCGTCATCGGGCAGTTTCAGTATCAGGTCGATTACAGCGATTACAAGGACCTGGGCGGGGTCAAACTGCCCGCTTCGACGCGTTTTGCGATGCCGGGAATTACCTGGACGCGAAAGATCGTCGAGGTCAAGAACAACACGGTCGATGACGCTAAATTTACGTCACCCAAGTAAAAGACAAGAGGAAGATCAATGTCAAGAATCATTAAATCCGGCCTGATACAGGCCCATAACGTCGCTCCGGCCGATGCTCCGATCGAACAGATCAAAAAGGCTAACATCGACCATCAGATGAAGTTTGTCGAGGAAGCGGCCCGTCAGGGCGTCCAGTTGCTCTGTTTTCAGGAGATATTTACAACTCCATATTTCTGTGCCGAACAGACCACGCGTTGGTACGAGGCGGTGGAACGCGTCCCGGACGGCCCGACGGTAAAGCTGATGCAGGACGTCGCCAAACAGTTCGGCATGGTCATCGTCGTGCCGATCTACGAAGAAGAGCAGGCAGGTGTCTATTACAACACCGCGGCCGTTATCGATGCTGACGGCAAATATCTAGGCAAATACCGCAAGACCCACATTCCGCACGTCGCACCGGGTTTTTGGGAGAAGTTCTATTTCCGTCCGGGCAATCTCGGCTATCAGTGCTTTGACACCGCGTTCGCGCGCATCGGCGTCTATATTTGCTATGACCGTCATTTCCCCGAGGGGGCTCGCTGCCTCGGCCTAAACGGCGCCGAGATAATCTTTAACCCTTCGGCGACGGTCGCGGGACTGAGCGAGTACCTATGGAAGCTCGAGCAGCCGGCACACGCCGTCGCCAACGGCTATTTCGTCGGTGCGATCAATCGCGTCGGCACCGAGGCTCCGTGGAACATCGGCGAATTTTACGGCCAGAGCTATTTCTGTGATCCGCGCGGCCAAATGCTCGCCGTCGGCAGCCGCGACCAGGACGAACTCGTCGTTGCCGACCTCGATATGGACAAGATCCGCGAGGTCCGCAACACGTGGCAGTTTTTCCGCGATCGCCGGCCCGACCTCTACGGCCCGATCATTGACGATTAACATTTATGAATAACGTCCTGAAAATTGCCGTCGTTTCGGCCGTATTTCTTTTGACCACACTGGCGGTTTCGGGCCAGTCGGCGGCAAAGATCGAGAACGAACTGATGGTCCACGTTCGTGCGATCAAAAAGTACTCGGCTTATGGGCCGATCCGCGATTACGAACGGTTGGCGAAGGAGAATACGGCGCTGAAGAAAAAGCTGCTTCGCTATGCAAAGCGCCCCGCGACGCTAAAGTACGGTTTCCCGAAACTCGGCAAGGCGATCTTTATGTCGACCTCGTCGGACGGCAAGTTTCGGATATACACATGGGACACGGAAGAGGGCGGGACGATGCACTCGTTCGAAAGCGTCTATCAGTATGTTGGCACCGGCGGCCGCGTCTTTTCCAAGAGCTTCCCGACCGAAGATGGCGACGCCGGTGCATTCGTTACGGACATTTTTACGCTCAGCACATCGAGCGGGCCGGTCTATCTCGCCAGGTTTTCGGCGATCCTTGCGACGGCTCATTCGTATCAGTCGATCGACTTGTTCAAGATACGCGGCGATTCGCTCGATAACCGCGTAAAGCTGATAAAGACGAACGAAGGCCTAACGAACACGCTCGGGTTTGAGTACAATTTCTTTTCGGTCGTCGACCGCAAAGAACGGCCGTTAAAGCTGATACTTTACGATGCCGCGACCCGCTCGATCAGGCTGCCCGTTGTGATCGTAGACGATAAAGACCCGCTGGGGCGGGTCACGAACAAGTTTATTACTTATAGATTCAACGGAGCCTACTTTGTCCGCGTCCGCTAGGCGCCGCACGCATTGCTTATGGAAAGATCTTATTGCTCACCGCTCGATATCACCCAGATCGAGAACAACTTCTCGGAGATAAACCCGGCAATGAGCGCCGCCGAGGCAATGCAGGAGGCGAGCCGCTGTCTGTATTGCTACGACGCTCCGTGCATCAAGGCATGTCCGACCGGCATCGACGTTCCGTCGTTTATCAAGAAGATAGCAAGCGGCAACGTGACCGGCTCGGCCCGTACGATATTTGACGCAAACCCGATCGGAGCGAGCTGCGCACGAGTTTGCCCGGTCGAGGTGCTGTGCGAAGGTGCGTGCGTGGAAAAGACGTTGATCAATAAGCCTATCGAGATCGGGCGGCTGCAGCGGTTTGCGACGGACTTTGCAATTGCCGCCGGTAAGCAGCTTTTTGAAAAGGGCGAACCTAATGGAAAGTCGGTCGGCATCGTCGGGTCAGGCCCGTCGGGGCTGTCGTGTGCGACCTATCTTGCACGTCTCGGCTACGCCGTTACGGTTTACGAACGCCGAGCTGAGGCCGGCGGCCTCGACACGTACGGGATGGCCGAATACAAGATGCCGAAGAGCGTCTCACAGGCCGAGGTCGAACAGGTCAGGAGGCTGGGCGTCGAGTTCAGGCTTAACACGGCGGTCGGCACTGATGTAAGTTTTGACGATTTGCGTTCATCGCACGACGCGATATTCCTCGCGGTCGGACTCGGTGATACCAACAAACTGAACATTCCCGGCGAAGACCTCGATGGCGTTATTGACGCACTGCATTTCATCGAACGGATCAAAACCCGCGATTGGAAGTCTGTACCGCTCGGCCGCAATGTCGTCGTCCTAGGTGCGGGCAATACGGCTATCGATGCCGTGACGCAGGCAAAACGGCTCGGTGCCGCCAAGGTCACGCTCGTCTATCGCCGTACGGAAAAGGACGCGCCGGCATACGATTACGAGATGGAACTCGCCCGCAAGGACGGCATCGAGTTCATGTGGCAGACATCGCCTGTCGAGATCCTCGGCGATGGACGCGTTTCAGGAATGCGTGTCACCGACGCCGCCGGCCTCGTGAGCGAGATCGAGTGTGATCAGGTCATCAAAGCCATCGGGCAGCAAAAAATGGTGTCGTTTTTTGCCGATATAGCCGGCATCGCCGTCGACGATAAAGGCCGCGTAATCGTCAACGAAAAGATGCAGACATCGGACCCCAAGGTCTTCGCCGGCGGCGACTGCGCCAACGGCGGGGCCGAGGCCGTCGACGCTTCGCAAATGGGCAAAATGGCCGCGATCGGCATTCATGCTTCATTGACAGGAGAGCAAGTGACGTTCGCGGGGGCTAAGTAAGAGTTTTGATATCTGATTGAATGGGATTAAGACAATCTATAATCAAACTGGTTTTGCTCGGTTTGGCGGGTTGTTTCCTTGCTTGCTCGGAACGCGTTACGAACGGACAGGACCTGCCTCCTCCGCCAACAGTCCATAAGAAGTCAGTGTCATTTGAACAGCAATTGGAGACTTTTAAGAAGCTTGGGTTTACTCTAAACCCGACAATAAGCGTTGCGGACGTCGATCGGTGGGGAGAAAAAAAAGAGTTCGACACGCCGCCGTTTATGATGTTGTATATTACCCTCGGTCAGACTATCGAACGAGAACCTTGGACACCACTTACTGACCGAGTTTGGGATTTCGACATGGAAGCAATTGAAGATCATGGTGCATATGTAGACATAATGAAGAACCTTGAGCGAATAACTCGCGGTGAATTGAAGTTCAGCAGTCTTAAGGATTATGTCGATCTAGAAAATAAAAAGGCGTGGGTTTCATTTTCGGTTCGTGGAAAAGCATATAAATGGAATTTGAAGGTCGATAACGATTGGGCAGATACTCAACTCTTCACGAATGTTGTTGAACTTACGAAAATCCTAAAGACTAAAGGTCGTTTTACATACTTCGACACCGGTGGACAAGATGCTGTAATAGGTTTTGAAACCCCCGAGTCGCGGGACGCGATCGTTAATGCAACCGGGCTTAAGATAGAATGGCTGAACTAATACTATGGCAGATCTAACTACATATTTTGCGGGTATTAAATCTCCAAACCCTTTCTGGCTCGCGTCGGCGCCGCCGACGAATATGGGCTCGATGATCGAGCGTGCGTTTGACGCCGGGTGGGGTGGCGCCGTTTGGAAGACGCTCGGCGAACCGATCACCAACGTGTCGTCGCGGCTTGCCGGGCTCGATCAGGGGCCGACGCGGCTCATCGGGCTGAATAATATCGAGCTGATCACTGATCGTCCGCTCGAGGTCAACCTCAAGGAGATGGCCGACTGTAAGCGGAAATATCCGAACCACGCCGTCATCGCCTCGCTGATGGTCGAGTCAAAAAAGGAAGCGTGGCAGGAGATAACCAAGCGTACTCAGGACACGGGCTGTGACGGTTTTGAGCTCAATTTTGGGTGTCCGCACGGTATGTCTGAGCGCGGTATGGGAGCCGCGATGGGCCAGGTGCCCGAGTACACCTGCATGGTCACTGAGTGGGTCAAGGAGGTTGCGACGGTGCCCGTCATCGTCAAACTCACGCCCAACGTCACAAACATCGTCCCGCCGGGTCGAGCTGCTCAGAACGGCGGTGCCGACGCCGTGTCGCTGATCAACACGATCAACTCGGTGATGGGCGTCGATATCGACACGCTCATCCCGTACCCGAACGTCAACGGAATGGCGGCCCACGGCGGATATTGCGGCACGGCCGTCAAGCCGATCGCCCTCAACATGGTCTCGGAGCTTGCCCGCGACGCCGAATTCAATATTCCGATCTCGGGCATCGGCGGTATCAACACGTGGCGCGACGCGGTCGAATTTATGCTCCTGGGCGCCGGCTCGGTCCAGGTCTGCACCGCGGTCATGCACTACGGCTACCGCATCGTCGAAGATATGATCGACGGCCTTAATAACTACCTCGACAGCAAGGGGCACGCGTCCGTCAATGAGATCGTCGGCAGATCGGTCGGCCGCGTGACCGATTGGGGCAATCTTGATCTCAACTACATCGTCAAAGCTCACGTCAACGAAGACAAATGCGTCCGATGCAACCTTTGCTACGTCGCGTGTGAGGACGGGGCCCATCAGAGTTTCGAATTTGTCGAATCAAACGGACACCGTTACCCGCGCGTGATCGAAGAGGAATGTGTCGGCTGCAACCTGTGTGCACTGGTCTGCCCTTCGCCCGGAGCAATCACCATGGAACGCCGCGATGACGGTTCGTCACCGCAATCTTGGCGCGAGCGAACCGGCACTTAACGCCGCCGTGGCTCCGGAGATCGTTACGGTGAGCAATGACTGATAAGTTTTTGTGTCGATCGGGGAGCTTAAATCCACGGCGGCGGCAAATCGGCAGGCGAAGTTCGTGAGACGCCCTGAACTAATAATATTTCCCGAGTCACCCCACGATTCTCGACAATTGCAGCCGGGAATCGACAAGGAGAAGATCATGCTAAAGAAAATCTTACTTTCGAAGTTCAACGGAATCGCAGCCATTGCGTTACTTCTAACAACATTCGTTTGCTTGGCACAGACCACCAAGCCGGCCGGACCTAAATTCGACACGGCGGATTTCGCCGTCAAAGCAGAGCTCGCCGATTGGCTCGTTCGTTACGACATGGTTGCGTGGAAGACCACCGACGTCGTTGTGACCGAAGATAAGGCAGAGATCGCAAAAATGGGAACCGAGTGGTTTTGTTTTGAAGATGAAAAGGGTCTTTGGCACGCGGTTTACGGGAAATATGCCGACGGTCGGTACGATGTTGTTTTTCATTATACGATGGACACGTCGGGCAAGATCACAAAGATCGTGTCGAAGATAGATCAGGGTTTTCTCGATACCCACGCTAAGTCTCTGGTAACTGCAAAAAAACAACTGGAAACCAAGCTTCCGGCAAATGCCCCTCGATTCAATCAGTACATTCGGCGAAATCCCGATAAGACTTTCGACGTATGGATGTTTCCTGCGTTTCAATCAAACGGAGTTGCGGTGTACGGCGGGGAGGGTGTGTATAAGATCGACGCGACCGGCGGCAAGATCGTTGCCGACACGAGCTATTTTCAAGACAATTTCCGGGGGTTCAAATCGGCTCCACCGCGTGAGATCTGGCTGAATTACACCGAGATCGAAAAGCCTACATTGGGGTCCGTGTTCTTTGTATGGTATTACAAGGAGTATTTTACAAAGATATTCATTGATAATTCGAAAAGCACGAGTACCGCAGTTAAAACTGGCAACGGATATCTTTGGGTTAACGTAGAAAAGGACGAAACAAAAGACACAAAACCCAAATAGGAATTGCGATCCAATCGTACAAATAGATTTACTGATCAACCCATTGAGATCAAGGTGCAACGCCGAGTTTTTTCAAAGCGTCCTTTGC
The DNA here is from genome assembly GCA_937941715.1 of uncultured Chloracidobacterium sp. Taxonomy (GTDB): domain Bacteria; phylum Acidobacteriota; class Blastocatellia; order Pyrinomonadales; family Pyrinomonadaceae; genus OLB17. The sequence continues at coordinate 23,856 of CALDGX010000232.1, forward strand.
CCCTTGATGGTTCGGATTCATCTTTAATGCTGACCGAAAGTCGGCGATCGCCTTATCTTTGCTTCCAAGTCGTACCTGCGTCATGCCCCGAAGATAATAATCGTCGGAGTTGGCAGCGTTGCGTTTCATCACGTGGTCGAAATTAAAGAGGGCAGTATAGAGTTTCTGAGACTGCTGCGGATTGCTGTCGTAGGCCATCAATGCCGCGAGCCCGCGAAATCTGTAAGCATCGACATTTTCGGCATCATGATCCAGCACCTGATTGAAATATCGTATTGCTTCGTCATAGTTCTTTGCGTTGATCGACCGCTGGCCTTGTTCGATCAGGCTTTTGATCTCGGCCGGACTGGCGGGTTTTCCGGCGGCAGTCCCCAACGAGCTGTTGCTCGAGATCTTTGACATGCCGTTCTCCAGAGCATCAACAAAGACCTGCACAAAGTAACCGCGCGACATCGGCTTGTCGGGATATATCGGCTTGAGAGTCGCGGGCCCAAAGATACACTTCAGCGAATTGATCACTTCGGCGGAGCTCATAACATCTCCGACAGCTTTTGGGTCGGGACAATTCGTCGGGAACAGCTCGTCAAACCGGCTGTTCAGCATTCCGGTCCTGGACGCTACTGTACGCAACTGCACGACACCGCTTTGCCTGATGGTTCGATAAGCGACCGGCGAAAGGTCGAGTTTCGGCATAAACTTTTTGTTTTCTGTCAGTCCCGCGATGCCAAATTTTTCGATCAATATCTGCAGGTCCTTGTACCAAAAGTCGTCCGGTTTGACGTCTGTGACCTGCGTTACGGCCGTCAGCGTCTCTGCAGTCGCCCAGGTGTAAACCGGCGGCTTCATTGCCGGCGTAGCGGACGGTGTCGGCGACGGGGCCGCTTTCGGCTGGTATACCGGCGGGGTTGCTGACGGGCGGTAAACCGGGCTCTGTCCGCTCGCCGCGGCTGCCGAAAAAGCAACAAAAAGCACAATTCCAAACGACATTGATGATCGGAGTTTGAACGAGAATAAGCTCATACTTTTCTGTACACCATTTTAACAGCCTAACCCTGATCCCGTGGCAGGTTAGCGAATTTTAGCGATATTGGCGTGACTTTAACAGTTCGTCCACTCTAACGGGAATATGACCTTTCATTTTGAGCCAGCCGACTAGTTCGTCGATGCGATCGTGAAATTTATCCGTCCGCTTCGGCCCCGAGCCGATGTGGGTCAGCAGCACAAAGCCGTTGAGCCCGTTCGGGTCTTTGCCTTCGTATTCTTTTATTCGCGACAATATCGCCTCGCTTGAGATGTAATTTTTATCGTCATCGGTTGTATAGTCCGCGTTTGACCGCGTGCCGGGCGTGAAATTAACGATCTGCATCCCCATTTCCGATGACCACCCGGCGATCTCGCCGTTGTACCATTCGAACGGCGGCAGAAAGTGCGGCACGGCCTTGCGGTCAATACCGAACGAACGCATCGCAGCAAAGTTGTTGTTCAGATCGCGTTCGAACTGCTCGCGCGTGACGAGCGTCTGGTTCCTGTCGGCCCAGTCGGCGTAGAGCAGATGTTCGTCCGAATGCGGCCCGAGATAGTGGCCGTCGCGTTTCAAACGCTCGATGATCTTTCGGTTTTCCGGTGCCCTGTAAAATCTGCCCGTCAGGAAGAACGACGCTTTGATCTTGTGTTTACGCAGAGCGTTGGCGATCACCACGCCGCCCTCGGCAAATTCGTCGCCCGTAAAGACGAGTGCCATGCGTTTTGATGATTTATCGCCGCGAGTGATGCCGCGTTCGACGTAGGTGAAGCGTGGATCAGTGGCCGACGAACCGGCCGCCCGCTCACGCAGGCGGTTCTGACCGGCGGGCGAACTAAACATCGCCATAACGAGTATCGCATCGGCGGTACCGTCCATCGTCGGTTCGTTGGTCGAATAATCGCCGACGTCATCGTGATAGACCACGTCACGCGGCTGAAAGGCCGCAAACTCGTCCGGCTTGGTCAGTTTCAGGCCGATCAGGCCGTTGTATGTAGATGCCGCGATCGGCCCGTCAACCAGCCCGCCGCGAACCTGTTTCTTAAGTATCTGAACGGTCGGCAGATGTGTGTCCTCGGGATATTCGCCGCCCTCGGGCAGCCCTTCGAACATCGATGTGCCCCATGGGTTATTTCCAAACAGCCAATCGCGGTGCTCGAGCATCGACGCGTGAAATCGCTTGTCGCCGGTCATTCGTTCGTACAAATGGACCTGCGTGATAAAGGCAATGACGAGATTGTTCGAGCACCAGAGGAACGGTACACCTACGCCGTAGGGGTCGAGACGGCCGCGGGCCGCGACCCGCTCGATGCCGCTGCGGTAATATCCGGCCAGTTCGCGTTTTGTCCTGGCGTCAACAAGCGGATAGAGTGCGAAATGGCCGATATTCGTGAACGGATACATCTCATAATGCCGCGACATCTGTTCGCTCATCGACGAGTCCGGATACTCCATCCAGGACGTTGTCCCGGCAAGTGCGGCATACCGCTTTGCGTCGGCCAAAAAGGCGGGTTCACGCGTCGCTTTGTACAGCTCGGCGGCGGCGTATTCCATATCGTCCGCCCAAGTCGTCTCATTATAGCGGTACGGAGCACCAAAAGAATTGCCCTGTTGAAACCCCTCTTGCCGTTTTCCCATCGAGTAAAGGTCGCGGGCGGCACTGAGGCACTTTTCGGCGAAATCACCCCTTTTCAGATCTTTCTTCCAAATTCGGTAAGCTATCGCCATTGCCGCGGCCGAGCGGCCTGCGATATTGGCTACGCCCGTAGAGCGGCTCTTCCATTTGCCGAGTCCCTGCGGTTTACCGTCGGCAAAGTACGCCGGGCGAAAGCTGTTCTTGCCCCAGCCGTAGTCCGCGTTGTCCTCGTCCGGGAGTTTGAAACCGCGATGATCACGGTCGTCGGCGACCTGATGTATCAGCAGGCCGGCCGCCGGATGCAGCTTGTGGATCCAGACGAGCCCCCAGTACGCTTCGTCGAGAATGTCCGGAATGCCGTTCGGCCGCTCTCGCCCGAGTGCATCGACATGATCGCCGAATTTCGCCGGTTCGAGTTCATAGGCGAGCATCATTCTGGCGGTTGCGTTGCTGGCCGTGATCAGATATTTGAGCTGGTCACCGGCATCGTGCCAGCCGCCGACCGCGTCAACGAAGGTGCCGTCCGCAAACGGTGCATAGACCGAACGCCCGTCGCTGAGATGACACGAACGGTTGAGGTAGGGGTTGTATCCGCAGCGCTGCTGCCGCATAAAGAACAACAGGTCTTCCTGATATTGCGGATACGGTCCAATGTTGAACGCAGCCGAAGTCGTGCCGCCGGGCAATTCGACGACATAGGTTCCCGACGTCCGCAAAGCGGTGAGATCAAGCCGGTAATAGTATGCGAACGGGCCGCCTGTGCCGGTCGATGAAACGGGGGTGATACGACCGGTCATCGCTGCCCGGCCACGGGTATCGCGTACCGTGAATCGCCCATACAGCTTGTCGTTTGAAAAGGCGGTCGCGACCTTGGTGTCTCCGTTCAGATAGCCGGCCTGATTGATGCGGACGAATGCGGACTGTGACAATGCGTTCGGCGTTCCGCACAAAAGACCAATGATGATGAGTACGAGCTTTCTCATTGAGGCTGTTGGATCAAGGGCCTTCGATGTGACCTGCTGAGCCGCTAACGCGTATTTCAGATCGAGCCGCGGTCGAGCGCCGTGCCGGCGATGCGTCCCAATGCGGCAACGAATCTGTTAAATGACGCGAACCGCTCGTCGCGTGTAAACCCCTTGGCGTACCGAGCATAGATCTGCTGAGCGATCACCGCGATCTTAAACGTGCCAAAGACGTAATAGAACAGCATATCCGACACGACGCGGCCCGAGGCCTCAGCGTACATTTCGACCAGGTCGCGGCGGGAAATGTTCTCCATCAGCACACGGGGGTTGAACGGCATATTGAGCAGTTCGTCACCAGCATCCGGCGACATCCAGTAACCGAGTGTTGTGCCGAGATCCATCAGAGGGTCACCGACCGTCACCATTTCCCAGTCGAGCACGGCCGTGATCCGCGTGAGGTCGCCGGCGTCGAGCATGACATTGTCGAATTTGTAATCGTTGTGGATGAGCGAAGCTCCGGATTCAGCGGGAATGTTGTCATTGAGCCACTCGATCGCGGATTCCAACTCAGGCCACGCGTCGGTCTTTGCGGCAAAATAGCGTTTGATCCAGCCCTCGACCTGGCGCCGGTTATAACCTTCGGGTTTCCCCAGGGATCCGAGGCCGGCTGAACCGTGATCGATTCGATGCAGGTCAGCGAGGTTTCCAATAAAACTGCGGCAGACTGCCGTTTGCAGTTCAGGCGAATCCTGCAGCTGACTCGGTGAGCGGCCGCGGATAACAAGCCCCTTGCGCCGCTCCATCAGATAAAACTCCGAACCGATGACCGTTTTGTCTTCGCAAAACAACATCGGCCGCGGTGCGGGCGGGTAAACGGCCGACAGTTTTGACAGGACGTTGAACTCGCGGGCCATGTCGTGGGCCGTTTTGACCGTATTGCCGAATGGCGGCCGCCGAAGAACATACTCGGCGTCACCGAGCCGGACCAGATAGGTGAGATTCGAGCTCCCGGCCGGAAATTGCTCAACGCCCACACTCTCAGCGGGCCCGAGATCCGCGGCCAGGTAGGCCGACAGTTTTTCGGTATTTACCTCTTCGCCCGCCCTGACCGGCGTTGTTTCCTGCATGGCAGTTCTACTGATCTATGACCTTTACGTTCAGAGTGAAACCGACTGAGGATGTTCCAAAAACCTCGATGGTAAACTCGTCAAACTCGATGACCTTATCAAAGCTCGTTTGGCCTTCGTAATAAGTCGAGCCGGTCTCGTCTTCAGCTCCGTCCTGCAGGTCAAAACGCGCCTTGTTATCCGACGAACGAAGTGTCACTTTTGCTCGCTGCCCCGGCTCGACCATAAATCGGAACTTCACGCAACCGCCCGTCTTCGCCTGTATGGTCGCTGCTCCGTCAGTGAACGCTACCGTTTTTGCACGGCAATCCTGGGCCAGTGAGCCGCCCGCAAACGCCATCACCATCACCGCCGCTGCCAGGACCAACCTGATCGTGTATTTCATAAATGGATTTGTCCCCTCGTTCCGCTAATCTTATCGCGTCGAAAAAGTAACTACAACCGCATGATAGCCGGTGAAAATGTCCTGCTCCGAAACTTGTGTTAATCTATCGCAAAATATGGATTTTAACTATTCAGATAAGACGTCGGACCTTCGGATGCGGCTGTGCTCATTTATGGATGCACATATTTATCCGAACGAAACTATATTTGCCGATGAGGTAAAAAGAGGCGACCGGTGGCAGCCGTCCGAGTTGATCGAGGATCTGAAAACCAAGGCAAGATCGGCCGGATTGTGGAATTTGTTTTTGCCGGCGGAATCGGGGCTTTCCAATCTGGAGTATGCTCCGCTGGCTGAGATCATGGGCCGCGTGACCTGGGCCTCCGAGGTTTTTAATTGCTCGGCGCCGGATACCGGGAATATGGAGGTTCTTCATCTCTACGGCACGCCCGAACAAAAGGAGAGGTGGCTCAAGCCGCTGCTCGACGGCGAGATCCGGTCCTGCTTTTCGATGACCGAACCGGGTGTGGCGTCATCGGATGCGACCAACATCGAAGCCTCGATCGTGAGCGATGGCGACGACTATGTTCTCAACGGACGAAAATGGTGGTCGACCGGTGCGGGCGATGTTCGATGCCGGCTTTCGATCTTTATGGGTAAGACCGATCCGTCAGCCCCGAGACACTTGCAGCAATCGATGATCCTCGTCCCGATGGATGCTGACGGCGTCAAGGTCGAGCGGCAGGTCGATGTCTTTGGGTATGACGACGCTCCGTACGGGCACTCGGAAATATCATTTACAAACGTCCGCGTCCCGAAGGATAATCTCCTGCTTGGCGAAGGCCGCGGGTTTGAGATCGCACAGGGCCGGCTCGGGCCGGGACGCGTGCACCATTGTATGCGGCTGATCGGCATCGCCGAGCGCTCGCTCGAGCTGATGTGCGAACGTGCCAGGTCGCGCACGGCTTTCGGAAAAGCGGTCGCCGAACAGGGCGTCGTCAGGCAGTGGATCGCCGAGGCACGGCTCGCCATCGACCAGGCCCGCCTGCTCGTATTCAAGGCCGCCTGGATGATGGACACCGTCGGCAACAAGGCCGCACGCCGCGAGATCGCGATGATCAAGGCGGCCGTGCCGCAGATGGCCCTGACCGTAATAGACCGTGCCATTCAGGTGCATGGCGGTGCCGGGGTTTCACCCGACTTTCCGCTGGCACAGTTCTGGATCTATGCCCGCACATTACGTATCGCCGACGGCCCGGACGAAGTACATCTCGAATCTATCGCAAAAATGGAGCTCAAAAAATGATCGTTCGACCGGCGACCGCCGACGATGCCGTCCAGATCGCCTATATTTACAATCATTACATCGCCACCTCGCACGCAACGTTCGAGCTTGAACCCGTCGACGGCGACGAGATGCTCGGCAGGCTGCGGACAGCATGGGACGCCGATCATCCGTTCCTGGTATTCGATTCCGCCGGTTATCTCGGCGGATATGCGTTTGGTGCCGCATTCCTAGACGGAATGGCGTTCAGCGGTGCGATCAACACTTCAATTTACGTCCGCCCGGGTAAGGACGGGATGGGCATCGGGACCGCGCTCTATGAGCATCTGCTGACCGAGGTCCGCGCCCGTAATTTTGAAACAGCCATTGCGGCCATCTCACTGCCGAACGACGCCTGCGTCCACCTTCACGAAAAATGCGGTTTTGAAAAGGCTGCGCATTTGCGAAATGTCGCCGCCAAATTCGACCGGACGTTCGATATCGGGTATTGGCAGTTGATGCTCAGATAGGCAGTATCACGTTCAGATCACGGATATTTTCCACCGTCCGGGCTCGATACCGTTCAGCATTCATGTTGCCAAGTCGGTCATAATGACATGCCCTCATTGTCATTCTGCTCACTATTTCATCAATTTGCGTTAAACAACGTAAAAAAATGTTGACACAGTTTGTAATTTCCTGTAACTTCTAACTTGTAGCGGCGGCATATGCCGCTCACCCTTCGCCACCAGATGCAAAAAGTTTTCTTTGTATGACTTTCTACCACGGCCGCAGACCGCGTCCAGAGATCCGGTAAAAAAAGGGAATTTGGCACCGCAAATTCAAACGTCCCGTCAAATGATATTCCTGACCACGCGTTGATTCAGAAGGTGGCACAACAATCTTCAAAAAATGCCAAAGACCCCGACCCGGATCAAAAACAGAAAACTTAAAGATTCAAATGATTTTGGCGTAAAGCTAAAAAGGAGCAAGAAAAATAATGCTGTTCGGTAAAAAGAAAAGCGTGGCTGGATTAGATATCGGATCGAGTTCGATAAAGATGGTCGAGCTTGAGGGCAAAGCGAACAACTTGAGTTTGGTTGGCCTCGGGTTTGAAAATCTGCCCGGCGACACGATCATCGACGGTCAGATAATGGAGTTGAACGTTGTTTCTGACGTTATCCAGAGCCTGTGCGCTAATCACCAGATCACGTCCAACCAGGTCGTGACCGGCGTCAGCGGACACTCGGTGATCATTAAGAACATCGTTCTGCCGCCGATGAGCCGCGAGGAACTCGAAGAATCGATCGACTGGCACGCCGAAGAGCATATCCCGTACGACCTCGCCGATGTGAGCCTGGATTATCAGGTGACTTCGGGTGACGCGGACTCGACACACGTTTTGATCGCCGCCTGTAAACGCGAGCGCATCGACAATATCAAACAGGCGATCCAGCTCGCCGGCAAACAGCCGGTAGTGATCGATGTTGACACATTTGCCCTGCAAAATTGCTATGAGGCCAACTACGACCCGACCGAGTCGGACGTTGTGACGCTGCTGAATATCGGTGCATCGACGATGAACGTAAACATCGTCAAAGGCACGCGTTCGCTCTTCACACGCGACATCACGGTCGGCGGCAGTCAGTTTACGGACGTACTGCAGCGGAGTCTCGGGCTCAATTTCCAGCAGGCCGAAGCCGTCAAACGCGGCGTCCATGACGCTGCCGACGGCATCGAGGAAAAAGCGATCGAACCGCTGATGAACAACGTTACCGAGATCGTCGCTATGGAGATCCAGAAAACATTCGATTTTTATAGAGCGACCACCGAGGACAACGAGACGGTCGTGCAGAAGATCCTGATCTCAGGCGGCGGTTCCAAACTCGCCGGCCTCGCTCAGGAGCTTTCGCAGCGCCTCGAACTGCCCGTAGAGGTGCTGGACCCGTTCCGCAACATCAAGGTCGACCCGAAGAAATTTGATCCCGAATATCTGAACGAGATCGTTCCCGAAATGGCCGTCGCAGTCGGACTCGCGATCAGGGGAGTGTAATAGAAATGATCAAGATCAATCTACTAAATTCAGTCACAGAGAGACAGGGCAGTGCCGTGGTCGCGGTCGACCGCAAGATCGCCAGTCCTTCGTCTCGGATGCTCCTGATGTCGCTTGTGGTCGGCGTGATGCTCGCGGCACTCATCGGATGGGATGTTATCAGTACTCAGATGGCCCGCACCGAGGCTCAGCACAAACTCGATGAGCAAAAGCAGATAGCTGCCGAGCTCGAGGTCGTGATGAACGAGCAAAAGGAACTCGAGGCCAAGATCCAGAATATCGACAGCAGGATCGAAGCGATCAAAAAGCTTCGTTCGTCACAGGCCGGCCCGAGTGCCGTTCTGGACGCGATGCGCGAGCGTGTCGCGATGGTGCCGGGGCTCTATCTTGAAAGCGTCGAGCAGACCGGTGACCAGCTGACATTTAAGGGCAATTCGCCCGACGAATCGCAGGTGACCCAGTTCGGCCGCAGCCTCGAATTTTCGAACGGGCTATTTTCGAACCTAAATATTGAAACGACCCGTGCCGAGGTTGCCAACAACAACGCTCCGCAGACGGTCAACGCTCAAGGCGAGACCCCGAAGGTCCAGATCGTAAACTTTACGATCAAGTGTGCTTACACGCCGTCGAAGGCCCCGGGAGCACCGGGAACCACCCCGACGACCGCCTCGGCCCAGCAGCCCGGCGCCGCTCCGGCTCCGGTCCAGGTCGCCAAAAACTAGATCCGATACGTAACTGACGATCACCGATCGATCCTACGAGAAAGAAGGAAAACACGATGTTAGAGAAAATCAAAAACCTACAATGGTACTTCCAGCTGATGCTGTTGGTTGGCGTGGCCGCGATGCTCTACTCGGGCGTCTGGTACTTTGTCACCAGCGAGACCCGCGTCGAGATCGCCGCCCTCAACGACCAGATCGCCGAACTGCAGGCCAAGAACGAAACGGCCCGCGTCGCGACCCAGCGTATCAACGAGTTTCGTGCCCTCTACGCCAGCAAGGCGGAAGAGTACGAAGAGCTGAAAGTGTTGCTCCCGGAACAGCGTGAGATCACCAACGTTTTGCAGGGATTGCAGGACACTGCCAACAGCAGCCGGATGATCGTAATGCGTTTCTCACCGCGTGATGACACGCAGCAGGATTCGATCATGGCCAAGCCGGTCGAGATCGAGGTCGACAGCAACTTTACCAACCTTCGGTCCTTCTTTGACAGTATGGCCAAGCTGCCCAGGATCGTGTCGATCACCGATTTCAAGCTGAACCAGCTAGACAAACAGACGTCGGAGAAGACCCTGCACGCTCAGTTTCTTCTGACGGCGTACTACGCCGCTCCGACCGATCTGAACGGCAAGCCGATCAACACCAAACCGGGTGCCCCCGGACAGCCGGGAGCACCGGCTCAAGCCCCGGGCCAACCGGCTCCCGCTCCGGCCGCAGTTCCGCCGGCACCAGTCAGTAAGTAACCCACCGATTCAGAGGGGAAATAATATCCCAGAGAGATAAAAGCCATGATCAATCTATCCAAAACGCTACGTATGCTCAGCTTCGGCACAGCCGTTGTCGGATCACTGCTCATCGCCGGAAACTTTTCCGAGGCGAATGCTCAACGCGATCCCTTCGTCAAGCCCGGTTATATGAAGCAGAAACCGCAGGCTCCGGCCAACGGGACCGGCAAGGCAGGCAAGCCGGCGGCTCAACCGTTCGCCTACGTTCCGCCGTCGATCGAGGCCCGCATTGAGTACTTTAAGCGTCAGCGTGAGGCCGCCGCTGCGAGCGGAGCACCGCTGCCTAAGGTGACGAGCGTTTTGACGCTCAACGAAATGGCTGTCACCGGTATCTTCAGAACGCCTCGCGGATACGCCGCGATGGTGGAAGCAACGCCGATCAAACTCTCGTACACGATCTATCCCGGCGAAAAATTCTTTGACGGCCAGCTTGTCGCGGTCGAAGAGAACCGCCTGGTGTTTCGAAAGGTGACCAAGACCGCCCCGAACAAATTCGTCGCCTCGGTCGAAAACAAACCGCTTCAGCAATATTCGATGAAGGCACAGGTCGAAGGCACGGCACCGGCCCAGGGCAGCTCGGACCGTCCGGTCCAGACGGCTGCAAATCCGCCGGTCAATGGTTTGACGCCGGTCGGCCCGCCGTCGCTGATGTCGCCTCTTGACGAGATGAACAATCAGCCGGCCGAGACCGAAAAGGTCAAGACCAAAAAGGACACGCGTCGTCCGACAAAGGTCGCCAAGAACGTCGAAAAGTAGTGCAATCAGGGTCGGCGTACCAACTTAGGCATACCGCTGACCCGCATAAAACAGTTCTATTGAATGGGCGAACCGATATTCAGGACGCTCAACTGCAAACGGAGGAAACATGAATTCTCGATCAAACATCAGCACGGTGGTAAAACAGGCCGCCATTGCAATGCTCTTAGTCACCGTTGTGACGATCTCGGCCTTTGCACAGCGCGTCGAGCCGCAGTCACAGGGTAAGATGTACGGCGAGCCCGGATTTCGCGGCGAACCGATCAACCTCAACGTCGTGAACGCCGATGTCCGCGACATACTCAGCTACATTACCGATCAGTACGCCATCAACTTTGTCATCGACAAGTCGGTCCCGGCGGTGCCGGTAACGGTAAAGGTCAGCGATGTTCCCTGGAATATCGCTCTTGATTCGGTCCTCCAGTCACAGTCGCTGGGCGTGCAGGTCAATGGAAACATCCTCCGCGTCGCCGACTCGAAGACACTCGCGACCGAGGGCGAACTGATCCAGGCCCGCAACAACAACGCGCTTGACAGTTCACCGCTTTACACAGAATTTCTTCGGCTCAATTATGCCCGTGCATCGGGCACGCTGAGCGGCGATTCCGGCAGTGCCGGCCAGCTTTCGACGGGAACGTCGACCGGCGGCGGTTCCGGAGCGGCAAGCGGCGGCAGCGGCGGTGGAGCATCGGCCGGCGGCGGTTCGGACCAGGGCATCATGGGCATCATCAAAAAGCGTCTGTCGCGTCGCGGCACCGTTGAGGTTGATGGCCGCAGCAATACTCTGATCATTACCGACGTCCGTCAGAATATCGACGCCATTCGGCAGTTGGTCGCATATCTTGACCAGCCCGAGCCGCAGGTCGAGATCGAAGCACGCATTGTCGTCGCCTCGCGCAATTTCAGCCGTGACATCGGCGTTCAGCTTGCCGGCCTCGTCATCGGCAAACGCGGCAGCGGAGCTTCGGGCGGCACACTGCCGGGAGCCACGACCACCCTTCCGGTGCCTGAAAGCCTTCCGATCCCGTCGATCAACAACGATATGTTTTCAAAGATCGCCAACACGGCGATCGGCCTGACGACCGGCATCTTCGGTACAGCACAGATCAGTGCACTTATTTCGGCAGGTGAACAGAAAGGACAGGCAAAGGTTATCGCCACCCCGCGTGTGACCACCCTCAACAACCGCCCGGCCGAGATCAAGAGCGGAACCAAGATCCCAGTCACGACCATTCAGCCGGGAACGGCTGCCGGTGGTGCCGTTGTGGCGACGACGACCTACGTCGACGTTCCGCTCAGACTGGCGATCACGCCGCAGATCACCGATGTCGGGACCGTTATCCTTAACGTGACCGCCGAAAACAGCTCGACTGCAACCGTTGTCGGCGGAGCCAATCCGGCGATCAACACGCAGAGCATGCAGACGCAGGTCACCGTGCCCGATGGCGGAACGACCGTCGTCGGCGGTGTTCTCTTCGACGACGAACGCGAAAGTCAGGACCGCACGCCGGGACTGTCACGCGTCCCGCTGCTTGGCAACCTGTTCAAGAGAAAGGGCGTTCAGCGCAATACGAACGAGATCCTTTTCTTCATCACGCCGCGTATCACACGGCCCGAGTCGATCAGCAATGGCGGCGATAACAGCGGTGTGACGCGTCCGGCTCCAATCCTGCAGCCGGTCCCGATGGGCAATCCGCCGTCGAATTCGACACCGGTCGTCGAAACCCCGCAGCCGGTCGTGCTGCAGGCACCGACACTGGCTCGCCCGGATTCGAACCCGGCAATGCCGATCAAGCCGTAACCTGCGATCGACAGATCGTTTTCTCCGCAGATGAAAAAGTCCGCCCGGCCATTACGGTCCGGGCGGGCTTTTTCATGTTCACAAGTTGTCGCGGCCTACGGAACGAAAGCGTTCGGCAGCGGCAGATCGCCCGTTTGGCCAAACTGCTGGATCAGGACGCCGGCCGTCGACCGATTGGCGTACCATGTGGAGTTCGCCGGACGAAAGACCGCCGAGTCGATCTTGCCGTCGCCGTCATAGTCGCCGGTAACCGGCACATCGCCGTTTGCACCGAAGGGAAAAGCAAAGAACGAAAAGTCTTCGCTTCTGAGCACGTACCAGTTACCACTGGACGGCCGCCAGAAAGCGACATCCGCTTTGCCGTCGCCCGTATAGTCGCCCTGGACGGCCTTATCGGTCGAGAGGCCGAACTGCGTCGCAAATACCTGAAGGGTCGAACTCAGCCTGATCCACCATTCGGCTCCGTTTGCACCGTTCGATCGAAAGACAGCAATATCCGCCTTGCGGTCGCCATCGTAGTCGGCGATCGCCGGTTTGTCGTTTGCCGCGCCAAAACCGACGATGTCGGTCCCGCCCGTTGACTTACTGATGAACCACGTCTGCGTCGCGGGGCGAAAAACGGCCGCATCGGCCTTGCCGTCACCGTCGTAGTCGCCGGGTGCCGGAATATCGCCATTCGATCCAAACGGGAACGCAAAGAATGAAAGGTCTTCGGACCTAAGAATGAACCACTGTCCGGTCGACGGCCGCCAAAATGCGACGTCGGTCTTGCCGTCGCCGGTAAAATCGGCCGGAACAAGCTTGTCGGTCGAGGTTCCGAACTGGAGGGCCCCGTTGCCGCCGTTCGAGGATCTCAGATACCACCATTCCCCGGGTGCCGGTCGAAATATTGAAATGTCGGTCTTACCGTCACCGTCGAAATCGAACGGAGAACCGCCTGACGATGTCACCGCAGTTTTCGTGTAGATATAATCACCGGCCGTCGAACCGTCACTGTTCGAGGCGTTGCCGGCGGCATAGAACGTTACCGGGCCGATCGGCTGCGCCGGTGCCGTCCAGGTAACAGTCCAGGTCTTTGACCCGAAAACTGTCGGCAGAATGCCGTCGATCGTATGTTCAGCGTACTGCCGGCTCTCGCCGCCGACTATGCCCGTCACGATCTGCGATTGCTGCGGATTGCCTGACGGTACCGACAGTGTGCCCGCACGCTTGCCCTGCGAATCGAGGGCAGTCATCTGATAGCCATAAATTACGCCGTCATCCTGACTGGTCGTGACCGTAAACGTGATCTGCTGTCCGGGCGTCCATCTGGCGGGAAGTCCGTTGATAGCAACACCGCCGGTACCGCTGTTCAGAGGAAATGACGTGTGGCAGGCCGTGCAGTTGCTCTCCGACGGAGCGTTGGTATTCGACGGCGTCGGCCCGGATGCCGATGCCATCACCAGCGAGTCACTGGTGCCGGTCGAGCCCAGCCCATAGATACCTAATGCGATGGCAAATGCGACCGCGAGCACCTTGAAACGAAGTTCGTTAGACAGCTTATTCATACGATTGTACTTTATGACCAAATGCGGCAAATGTATCCCTATTTTGACGTCGCCGGCGTCCGAATAGTCTTAAGATGCGGTTCAATTTAAAGATAGTTACCGCCCGAGCCAAAGTCAACGGAATTATCGCCGCCGCCGGCACATTAAAAAGGGCCCGGCCGGACTTTCGTCCAACCGAGCCCTTAGTCCTGAGCCTGATCCGCCATTCAGCGTCGGATCAGGGATCCACTAGTTACCGGAGTTGAATCTCAATGAGAATGCCCGGACACTTCCCGTGTCGCCGGTCGCATTATCACTGACATTTATGGTCCAGTTACCATCAGCATTCTGTCCGTCAAATGCACTCAGCGCGTTGTTCGGCGAGAAGTTACCCGTCGGGAACGCGTTTGCCGTGTTACAACCCGGTGATGTCGGGCTGCCCTGGGTCTCAACGGCCGGCAAACCACCGTCGTCATTGAGTGCAAGCTGGAACAGATTGTTGTTGTTGCAGCCAACCGTCGACGTCGGAACGCCCGGACGATCAAAGATCGTAACGGTCGTGCCGCCCGGCGACGTCAACTTAACGATGATGTCACCGACCCACGAGTGGTTAAATCCAACCGTGGTCGATGCCGGATCGGCACTTCCAGCCGTTCCGTCAAACGAAAAGTTGAGATCGCTGATGTTACCGACACCCGAAACCGGAACGACGATGTTCGTGCCGGCCGGGGTGTTGTCGGTGATTGCAACAGGAGCTCCCGAGTAGCTGACCACGGTCGGGCCCGACGATGTTCCGCCCGGAATGTAACGGATCGGAACAGGAACGTCGGCCGTCAGGCCGAAGCCGGTCTGGAAGTATCCGGCGGTCGAGCGGTTGACGTACCACGTACCGTCACGATAGACACCGATGTCGTCTTTTCCGTCGCCATCGTAGTCACCCGGAACAGGACGGTCACCTGCCTGGCCAAACGGCGTGAAGGTGGTCGTGCCATCCGAGCTCTTACGGATGTACCAGGTTCCATTCGACGGACGGAATACCGCCACATCATCCTTGCTGTCGCCGTCGTAGTCAGCCGGGACCAGAAGGTCGCCGGTCTGGCCGAACGGATACGCGTCAAAGTTCTGTGCCGGAACGCCGGTATTGCGTGCGATGTACCAGGTATTGTCGGTCGGGCGATAGACGGCCAGATTGGTCTTACCGTCAGCCTCGAGGTCAAACGCCATCGGAACGTCGCCGGTCAATCCGAACGGAGCGACGGTGTTTGAACCGTTGCCGCTGTTCAGGACGTACCACGTGCCGTCCGACGGACGGAAGACAGCCATGTCGGACTTGCCGTCGCCGTCATAGTCACCCGATACCGGAACGTCGCTCGGAATACCCCATGAGGTTCCCTGGAAGACGAATCCGTTGCTCTTCAGGATCAGGTAATCGTTGGCCGCCGGGTCCGCACTTGCACGGAACACAGCTTCGTCAGCTTTACCGTCACCGTCGTAGTCGCCGGGGATCGTGACATCGGTGCTGTTACCCCAATTGACGACGCTCAAACCAGCCGTCGATCCATTGATGTACCAGTCGCCAGTCGAGGGACGGAATACCGAGACGTCGGTCTTGCCGTCGCCGTCAAAGTCAGCACGTGACTTCGGCACAGCCGCGGCACATGTGTAACCGTTGATGATCTCAACGTTGTCAACGTTAACGCCAGTCGAAGCGACCGACGAGTCAGTGGCCATTCTCCAGCGGAGCTGAATGTTCTGGCCGTTTGCCGCGGGCGGCAGAGTGGCTTCGGTATTGATGTAACCGCCTGCCGATGTTCCCGTCCAAGCCTGACGGCCTGCGATCGGGCTCGAGAATGCGGTCGAGATCGTGCCGTTGTAGCCGCCGGTCACAAACGCTCCGCCTGCCGTTACGATGTCAGTGTAGGCACCGGCACCGATCTTGATCTCAAGGACCATACCATCAAACGTTGATTCGGTGATGTATTTGTTCCTGAATTTGATCTTTGCCGACGGTGAGCTGATCGCCGTTACCGGTGACTCGAGGTACGAGCTGCCGATCGTCGCGGGATCATTGGTGAATGCCGAGTTCGGAGCCGAATCCGGTCCGGAGGCTGAGGTCGTCCAAACTGCCGGCGGTCCGGCGCCTTCGTTGGTCGATGCCCAACCGGCAGGAAGTGCCGGAGCCGTCACACCGTCAAAGTTCTGGACAGTTCCATTCGGCGTTCCGAGGACGAAGCTGCGGTTTGCCGCCGGCTGTGCGCCGATTGAGCTGGCAACCACGATCGAAACCGAAACTGTGTCGCCGCAGGCTGCGCCGCCCGGAACTGCGAACGGATGAGCCTGTGAAACAACGGCGCCCTGGGCGACGTTGCCGTAGTTGACCGGGGTTCCGCCGTTTACGCTAACCGTAACGTTGTTAACGGTGGCACCGGTGTTGTTGGTGACGGCGATGTTCAGCAGGACGTTTTCGCCCGGCTCAGGAACGCCGTTGTTATTGCCGGTCGAGTCGCTGACCGAGAACGGGCTCGTAAGAACAGCGTTCGGAAGGTCAAATGCCTCGGTGACGGCGGTCGATGACTGGGTGCTTGCCGAGAAGCCGAATCCGCGACGGCGGAAGCCTTCCCAAACGTCAGCAACGTCAGCACCTGCTTCCGGAGCCACAGGAAGTGCGGCGGCGGCGGCGAGGATAGCATCACGTTCCTGTAGCATCATCGGGTTGAGCGGCGAAAGCTTCATGCCGTCCGTGACGACCTGAAGAACACGGGTCGTGCCCGCAGCGAAGCCCAGACGCGTGACCATAAGGGCACGAACTTCCCACAGTGCGCTCTTCCAAATTTCGCCGGCGTTGTGAACCTGCGAGCAGTTGCCCGAGGTCGCAATAGCGGGGTTACGCGGGAAAGCACTTGAAACCGCAGTAGCTGTAGTTCCGAGGGTCGTGTCGCAGTTTGAATTGATATGACCAAAGGTCAACGGGTTGTGCGGCTTGTTCTGCGGGCCGCCCGTAAATGCGATAACAGCGGTCGGGAAACGGCGAATTGCATAATAGTAATTCGACGTGAACGTGGCTGTCAGCAAATGTGTTCCATAACCGCCAAGCGAGTAGATCGCGTTGATCGGGTCGGTCGGCTCAGCCATCATCGTGCTGGCGTACCAGTCACCCCAGCCTTCGCCCATCATACCGCCCTGGTTGCCGAGGCCGCTGCCGTTTCCGTGCAGGCGGTTCGAGGTTCCGTGCGTGACTTCGTGAATGACGATGCCGGCGTCGGTCGTGCCGTCTTTGTCAGGCGTCGGACCGGTCCAGAGATACATCTGCATACGTCCGCGTCCGCCGTCTGCCGGCGTTGCGAAGTTAGCGTTGTTGGTACCCGATGAATCCTGGCCTTCGGACGAGACACGGTCGGCTTCAACGCCGCCGCGGCCAAAGTTCGATGCCTGGAAGTTGCGTGCCGCCTCGGTGAAGCCGCGTTTGTACAACTCATCGTGATAGCGGTTCATGATGTAGAACATCTGAATGACCGCACCACGCTGTGCCTGTGCCGTCAGCGGGTCGTCGCCCGGTGCCGGATTTCCCGGAGGAGGATTCCATGTCGAGTCGAATACGCGATTCGGTGCACCGACGATCGGAGCATCAACGCCGTTAATACCGTCACGGTCAATACCGGCTTCGGTCGCGTTTCCATCCGTGGAGTTTCCACCGTCCGTGATCCAGCCGTTGTTGTTGAACGACAGCGTACCTTCGTTACCGATCAGCGTACGGGTCGTACGCGAGATGATAGCTCCCTGCGTTCCAAGGCTGGGATCGTTCGGGCCCGGTGTGAGCGGTGCCGGATCGTCAGCGATGTCATTGTAAGCATTGGGGTTTCCGTAAACCTGGTAGGTCGCCGACTGGGTCTGATCATCAGAGATGTTCTTGTGCCAGAGGACGACGTTCGTGTTTGCGTCAACGATAACGTAGTACGCACGAACCGGTTCCCAGATCAAAATTCTCCAGGCCGGAACGGCAACGCCGGGCTCGGTCGGAAAATACATCTTCTCAGCGGTGGTCGCCCAGTCGCCTTCGCCGAAAGTGACCTTGAGGTCATTCGAGGCGGCGTCGTTGCGGGCAACGTCTGCCGGAACGATCGCGTGGTTGATGTGTGCCGCAGCCTTGCGGACAGCCTGTACCGGATCGCCAAAGGTGGTCGAAAGCGAACCATAGTCGAGGCCCGGAGCAAGGTTGTTGATAACGCGGATGATCTGGCCGTTCTTGGTAAAGCCGGCCTTGACCTCACCGCGGAAGACCGGGATGCCGTTGATCTCCTGCTCGAGGTGAGCGTACGAGATGTTGCCATCCGGGTTCGTATAGTCAGCCGCTACTTTGAGGCCGTTGATCTGCTGGTCATTTACGCCGATCAGGTTTTGATTGTCACGAACAAATTCGCGAAGGATCTCGGAGCGCTTCGTGCCCGACGGGGTTGAGAGCCACTCGACAGGAAATTTCGCCATATCGGGCGTCATCACTTCCGGCGTGCGGATGTCGGTGTTGTACTCGACCTTTGCGCTAGGGTGGCGTTGCTTGAACATTTCTTCGCCGCGAGCAAAATCGTCGCGAACGTTAGCAACGGCGCTTGAGTCCTTGCCGACCGATTGACGGAATTTCAGCAATGCGTCTTCCGTTTCAATGGTCTTGTTCTCACGGATGTCCCACATTTTGGGCAGTCCGTCATCCGATGTCGAAGTGCGGGTGAAAAGGCCTTTCTTGCCTGCCGCCTCCGTTCCAAACTTGAACGGGACAAGGATCACCGCTGTGATCAGTCCCAATACGAACAAACAGGCGAGAATACTCAATCGAGTATCAGCCTTTGATCGTCCAAACATATTCGATTCCTCCTGAGTCGTCGTAAGTAGAAAACCAACAAGCTCTTGATCCGGACATCTGCGCGTGGCGCAAAATGAACAAACTACAGGCATCGGCACGGTCCGATACCCAAGAACTTTAAACAATTTGAGTTAGGGTCTCACGAAATGTCGTAATGATATACCAGAAAAGGCAAAAAATACAAGACAAAAATGGCGATCGGCGAAATTTAGCTCACTAATGGCGGATATCCGGCCAGGGAGCATATCCATCCGCCCGGGCCGGCAATATCTCACTGTCACGGCAGATACGATCTCGGGATCGGCGTGTCGGAGGCGAGCCCGAAGGCGATAGCGGTGAATCCGGCCGTCGAGCGGTTGAGGTACCACGTTCCCGCGCGAAACACCGCCTGATCGTCCTTGCCGTCGCCGTCATAATCGCCCGGAACCGGTACGTCGCCGTTAAGTCCGAAGGCCGACGCCGAATACTGTCCGTTTGAGCTGTTGAGGCGATGCCAGACGCCGTTTGACGGCCTGAACACGGCGATGTCCTGTTTGCCGTCGCCGTCGTAATCGGCCGGCACGGCGAGATCGTCGGCAAGCCCGAATGCCATCGCGAAAAACTGTCCGTTCGAACTGTTGAGCCGATACCAGACACCCGTCGACGGCCGCCAGACGGCAATGTCGTCCTTGCGGTCGCCGTCATAGTCCCCGGCGGTGGGTTTGTCGCCCGCGAGTCCAAACTGATAGGCGTTAAAGGCCCCACTGCTGCTTGCCATCCAATACCAAACGCCCGTCGAAGGCCGCCACAGAGCTAGGTCGTCCTTGCCGTCGCCGTCAAAATCGCCAGCCTGAGGAATATCGCCGCTGCTGCCGAAAGCGTAGGCGAAGAATTGTCCGTTGCCGCTGTTCAGCCGGTACCAAACACCTGTCGAGGGCCGCCACACGGCGACATCGGCCTTGCCGTCGCCGTCAAAATCGCCCGGCGTCGGTATGTCGGACGAAAGCCCGAAGTTCAACGCGGTAAATCCTGACGTCGAGCGGCTCAGATACCAATTGCCGTCCGCCGGCCTGAAGACCGATACATCCGTTCGCCGGTCGCCGTCAAAATCAGCCCTTACGCGGGCAAAATTATCGACGATCACGCAATTGTAGTTGCCGCTGACCTGTACCGTATCGATCCACCAGCCGAGGGCGGCGGTATTATTGTCGGCGCCGAAACGCCAGCGAAATTGGACATTCTGGCCCGCCGCCGCAGCCGGCAGGAGGGCGACCGTGGTTATGTAACCGCCCGACGATCCGCTCCACGCGGCTCGGTTTGAGAGAGGATTGTTGGTGCCGCTGCCGAGCGTGCCGTTATAGCCGTTCTGCAAGAATGTCCCGCCGGCCGCCGTCAGGTCCTGAAAGCCGCCGCCCGCGATGCTGATCTCGAGCAGGCCGCCGTCCCATCCGCCTTCGGTCTCAAACCGGTGCCGGAACGATACAGTTGCCGCCGGCGAAGTGATCGCGACCGGCAGCGACGTCAGATCGGTGCCGCCGCCGACCGTATCGGGGTCAAGCGCGAATGCCGCTGTCGTGCCCGAGTCGGGCGAATTCGTCGTGGTGACAAAGGCGATCCCGCTCTGCAGCACGGTCGATGCCCAACCCACCGGAACGTTCGGCACTGAAACGCTGTCAAAATTCTCGGTAAATGTCGTGACCGGCTGGCCGATAATGATCCGCCGCACGACGCTTACCGGCCCGAGGCTGCTCGTCACGTTCAACGTGAGCGAAAGCGACGTGCCGCACTGTGAACCGGCCGGGACGGTGTAGCTTATTGCCTGAGTGACCGTCGAACCGCTGGCGATAGTGCCGTAGTTCGCCGAACCGCCGCCAACGATCTGTACCGAAACTCCCGACGCCGTTTGTCCCGTCGAGTTCGTGATGGGGACGTTCAGCGAGATCGTCTCGCCGGGGTCGGGATAACCGTTGCCGTTGCCGGTCGGATCGGCGACTGTCAGGCTTGGCGACTGGGTCAGATTCGGCAATTCAAACGATTCGGTGACGCGCGTATCGCCCGCCCCGCTGCCGCTGTTCTGAATGCTCGCCGTGCTTCCCATTCCGCGGATCGCAAATCCGGCCCAGACGTCAGCGACATCGGCGGCCGCCTCGGGCGCCAGCGAACTCGCCTGCGCGGCCGCAAGTATCGCGTCGCGTTCGCTCAGGAACGTCGGAGCGAGCGGAGCCAGCTTCATCCCGTCGGTGACGAGCTGAAGGACCTTTCGGTTGCCGGCCGCCCACCCAAGCCGCGTGATCATCCGGGCACGGACCTCCCACAGAGCACTGCTCCAGATCTCGCCGAGGTTGTGAACGGCGTCGGCGGTCGACGACCCGAACGGGCCGCGCGGAAACGCACCGTCATTAAGGTTTATCTGCGTCGCGTCGGCGTCGGCAAACGTAAGCGGGTTGTGCGGCAGGTTGCCGGGCCCGCCGGTAAACGCCCGAACGGCCTTTGGAAAGCGGCGAATGCCGTAATAGTAGTTGTTGACCGTGCCGCCGGCTCCCAGATAGGTGTCGTAGCTGCCGGTCGTGTAAATGCCGTTGATCGGGTCGCCCGGTTCGGATAGCAGTGCGTGTCCGTAAAAATCGGACCAGCCCTCACCCATTCCCCGCGACATATTTATCGAAAGCCCGCTGCCGTTGCCGTGCAGTCGGTTCGACAGGCCGTGCGTATGTTCGTGGATAACGACGTCGGCGTCGACATTGCCGTCGATGTCGGGGTTCGGCCCCGTCCAGATGTACATCTGCATCCGCGGCCGCGAGCCGTCGGCGGGCGTCGAAAAATTAGCGTTGTTCGTACCCGATGAATCTTGGCCCTCGCCCCTCACGCGGTCGTTCTCCGCGCCGCCGCGGCCGAAATTGCTGTTTTGGAAGTTGAGTGCCTGTTCCGTGAAACCAAGGCGGTACAGCTCGTCGTGGTACCAGTTGCAGATATAGAACAACTGCGTGGTCGAGCCCTGCTGAAACGTACTGCCCGGATAGGTCTGGGTGACCGGCACCGGAGCCTCGCCGCTGTTGGTGTTCGGGTCGAGCGGCGAGTAGGTAAATTGGAACACTCGTCCGGTTCCGACAGCTTCACTCGACGCGTCGACACCGTCCGCTCCGTCACGGTCGAGCCCGGCCTGCACGGCGTTGCCGTCGGTGATATTCACGCCATCGGTGATCCAGCCAAGGTTGTTGAATGTGTACGGGGCTTCGTTTCCGACCCGCGTGACCGAGGCCCTACCGATCGCCGGCCCCTGGACGCCGTTTGGGGCAACCGGGCCGGGCGTCAGCGGAAACGGGTTGTCGGCGACGTTGATCATCGCGTTCGGGTTGGTATAAACGCCATAGGTCGCCGATTGGGTCTGATCCTCGGTGATGTTCTTACGCCAGAGCAGAGTGCCGGATGCCGCATCGACTATCACGTAAAATGCGTTGACCGGCTGCCAGATCAGGACTCGCCATGCCGGCGTAACCACGCCGGGCTCGGTCGGAAAGTACATTTTTTCGGCCGTTGTCGCCGAATCACCGCGGCCGAATACGGCCCGCAGGTCGCCGGATGCGGCGGCGTCCGGCGTCAGGTCGAGGCGTGCGGCGTCAATGGAGATGTGTCCGGCCGCCGCCCTGACGGCGTCGAGAGGCGAACCAAAATCGGCCGTCGCCGAACTCTCATCGACACCGGGTGCGAGATTGTTAATGACGCGCACGATCTCGCCGTTTCGTGTGAAGCCGGCCTTGACCTCACCTCTGAAAACCGGAATTCCGCCGATCCGCTGTTCGAGGACCGCAAAGCCGAGATCGCCATTCGGGTTTGCGTAATCGGCAGTGACCTTCAACCCGGCGATGACGTCCGGCCCGACACCGATAAGCGGCGCGTTGGCGCTCAAAAAGCGTTTCAGCGAATCGGCGCGTTTTTCGCCCGACGGCCCGGTCAGGAATGACCTGCCGGCCGTCATATCGGTCCCGATCACTTCGGGGATCCGAATGTCTTCGTTGTACTCGATCCTCAGCGTCGGCACCGAACGGCGCAGACGTTTTTCACCCGCTGCAAAATCGTCCAGAATGTCCGCGGTGTCAGATGCCGTGCGTCCCGCCCCGGTTCGAAAGGCGGTGACCTTATCGACCGCTTCACGGTCGGTGCGAATGTCGTAATTCGGCAATTGCGGGTCGTGGCTCTCGGTGCGAACGAGCAGGCCCTTTGCCGCCCGCGTTCCGAATATGAACGGCGAAACAATTGCGAGCGTGAGCACTGTCAGTGCAAAGATCGTGGCGAAAGCGTTGCGAAAACTCGTTGTTGGTGTGGACATTTTGGAAAACTGCCTTGGCGTTGCGGATCAAAATGACTCCGCAGATCGAAAAAAGAATAAGAAAGCACTAATATCGAACAATAGGGAGATCTGATCGGCGCAAACTCAATACTTAACAGTTAACCCTCGCTAAGTCAATGAATTGAGCGTTGTGCTCCCCTGTTCTATGACCCAGACAACGGATGACAAGATCTTCGGGCCCGATGGCCTGATCTCGCAGTTTCATGACAACTATGAATACCGCGAGGGCCAGGTGCGCATGGCAAACGCCATCGCTGTTGCCTTTGAAGAAAAAAAGCACCTTATAGTCGAGGCCGGAACCGGGACCGGCAAGACGCTTGCTTATCTCGTGCCGGCGATCGCCGCGTCGATCAAGCACAACCGCCGGATCATAATCTCGACCGGCACCAAGAACCTGCAGGAACAACTGATGGAAAAGGACATCCCGTTCCTGCAAAAGATACTTCCGACAAAATTCACCGCGTCCTATATGAAGGGCCGGTCAAATTACGCCTGTATCTACCGGATACACAAGTCGGACGATCAGCCGATACTCGACGGCATCGACGAGGTGGACCATTTCAACGAGGTCCGCGAATGGTCGCGCGAGACCGAGACCGGCGACCGCGCCGAACTGACCTATTTGCCCGAAAATCTGCCTTTCTGGAGCCGGGTGAACGCCAAGAGCGAGACGTGCATCGGCCAGAAATGCCCCGATTTTGAGCCCTGTTTTATAACGCGTATGCGTGCACGGGCCGAGTCTGCCGATATAGTGATCGTCAATCACCATCTGTTCTTTGCCGACCTCAACGTGCGCGGCAACCAGTTTGGCAAGGTCCTGCCCGATTACGGAGCTGTTATTTTTGACGAGGCGCACCTGATCGAGGATATCGCCGCCGACTACTTTGGGTTTCAAACGTCAAATTTCCAGATCGACGAGATCGCCCGCGACGCCTCGACATTGCCGATCGCCGATGCGATCGCGGTAGCCGGCATCACCAAGGCGTCCGCCAAGGTTGCCGGCCTGGCAGAGCAGTTTTGGGCACGCTTCACTCAGGGACGCGGCGGCGACGGCCGTTTTCCGCTCGTTGCCGACGCGTTTGCCGTCCGCGGGCGTAACGGCGAACCCGAGCCGACATCGCACGGCGAGGCGTATCACGCCCTTGACGACGCATTGTCGCGTCTTGAGAATGACGTCGACGTATTCTCGGAAAAGCTGCCTGAGGCGGAAAGCCTCGTCCGCCGCGTTCGCCAGTGCCGCTTCGACCTGGACTTTATAATCAAGCAGGCTGACCGCAATTACGTTTACTGGCTAGAGCGCCGGGGCCGCGGTGTCTTTTTACAGGCGTCGCCGGTCGACGTTTCGTCGCTGCTGCAGGACAAGCTTTTCGAAAAGGTCGAGACGTGCGTGCTAACCTCGGCGACGCTCTCGACGAACGGCGGATTCAGCTTTATCCGCAACCGTCTCGGGCTGCCGCCGGGAACGACCGATTCGCTTGTCGCCCCGTCTTCATTTGATTACCAGAGCCAGGCGATCGTTTATTTGCCAAAGGCGATGCCCGACCCGCGTGCGGCCGAGTTTACCCAGATCGCGGCCGCCGAGATCGTCAATATCCTCCACTCGACGCAAGGCCGGGCCTTCGTACTCTGTACCAGCAACTCGTCGATGAAAGCGCTTTTCGAGCTCGTTTCGTCGCGGGTCGGCTACCCGTGCTTTCTTCAGGGAACGATGTCAAAGACCGGCTTGCTTGAGCGATTTCGCGCCACGGCGAACGCTGTATTGTTCGCCACATCGAGCTTCTGGCAGGGCGTCGACGTCCAGGGCGACCAGCTTTCGTGCGTGATAATCGACAAGCTTCCGTTCGCCGTTCCGACCGATCCGCTTGTCGCGGCACGCGCCAAGTTCATCGACGACAACGGCGGCCGCTCGTTCTTTGATTACAGCGTTCCGCAGGCCGTGATATCGCTCAAGCAGGGGATCGGCCGACTGATCCGCAGCAGTACCGACCGCGGCGTTATCGCGATTCTCGATCCGCGGCTTCGGACGAAATCGTACGGCCGCGACTTTCTCGCCAGCCTGCCGCGGATGCGCATAACGTCGGATCTAAGCGACGTACGGCAAATATTTCAGCAATACGACGATCGTGCCGTATAATGCAGTGATACGTTATGTCAGCTTTTTTTGAAGTAATGATCGAGCGCAATTTCAGCAGCGCGCACCAGCTGCGGGGCTACAAGGGGAAATGCGAGAACCTGCACGGACACAATTACAAGATCGAGATCTTCGCCCGCGGCCGTGAGCTTAACAATATCGGCCTGTTGATCGATTTCGGCGACCTTAAGGCGGCTGCGGACGAGATCGTCAAATACCTCGATCATCGCAACCTGAACGAACTGCCGCCGTTTGACGAGGAACTGAACCCGTCGGCCGAGAATCTCGCCCGCTACTTTCTGGAGTACGTCAACAGCCGCGTCGGGGACGACCGCGTCAGCGTATATAAGGTCCGTTGTTACGAAACCCCGACCAGTGTTGCTACGTATCAGCTCGACTAAGCTATAATTTTGACTGGGAGATCCACGATTATGAAACACCTTTTGACCGCCCTGTTGTTTGCCGCCGTCAGCGGTTCTGCCGCCTTTGCTCAGGCTCCGTCCGGATCGATCCGCGGGACCGTCGTCGATCAGAACGGCGACGTCGTGACAGGTGCACGCGTCGAACTGCGCGAGATACGAACCTCCTCGAAACAGTTGTATGTCGCGGACGCTGTCGGCGGATTTGCCTTCAAAGACCTCGTCCCGGGCCGTTACGAGATCACAGTCGACGCCAACGGTTTCGGCCGCCTGATAAAGCCGATCCTGGTTACACCTTCGGCGATCTCAGGGCTCGAGCTTCGATTGTCGGTAGGCGAGACAAATTTGGTGGTCAGCGCTGAGATCGGCGGTCGGCAGGAAAGGCAAAATATCCCTCAGGCGGTCAACGTCATCTCGTCCGAGCGCATTCTACAGCGGTCAACGTCGGTCCTGGCACAGGTCGGCAAAGAAGAAGCGGGACTAAACGTTCAGATGACGAGCCCGACCATCGGGGCGATCGTCGTCCGCGGACTGACCGGCAAGAACGTCGTCAATTATGTCGACGGCGTGCGGTACACCAACGGAGCCCAGCGCGGCGGCATCAATACTTTCTTCAACCTCAATGACGGTTCCAATCTTTCGGCCATCGAAGTGCTTCGCGGCCCAAACGGCGCTCAGTACGGCAGCGATTCGCTCGGCGGCACCGTCAACTTGGTCACCAAGTTCGCCCGCTTCGGCGATGATAAGGCTGAATTTCACGGCGAATTCAACCCGAGTTTTTCGTCGGCCAACCGCGGATTCGGCAGTTCGGCGTTCCTGAGCTATGGCACCAACAAACTCGGCGGCTATATCAGCCTTAACGGCCGCCGTGCCAACACGCTGCGGACCGCCAAGGGACTCGATACCCATTCAGCGATCACGCGATTCCTCGGCCTGCCGTCCGACGTCCTTTATGACCGAAACCCGGACACGGGCTTTACGCAGTACGGCGGAGCGGCCCGCCTCAACTATGCTCCGCGTCCCGACAGCCAGTTCATTTTCTATTATCAACGTGGCCAGCAGGACGGCGGCAAGCGGTTTGACCAACTGCTCGGCGGCGACGGCAACCTGATCGCCGACCTTCGCAACCTGATGCTGGATTTCGGCTATGCGCGGTTCGTCAAACAGCGTTTAGGCTGGTTCGACTCGGCGTCCTTCACGGTTTCGTACAACAGCCAACGCGAAGAGCGCGTAAATCAGGGCGGCCAGGGCAATCCCTTCGGCGACATCACGCACCAGTATGAGCGTACTTCGACCACCGGATTCAGCTTTTTCCTGGACAAGCAGCTGCCGAAACGCAACACATTCCTGATCGGCGGTGACTTTTACGGCGAACAGATCAACTCGCCCGCGTTCATCGTCAATCCCGTGACCAATGTGACGACGCTTTCGCGGCCTCGAGTGCCGGACGAAGCCCGATTCAACTCGGCCGGGATATTTATCCAAAACGCCTGGCAGGCGATACCCGACCGCTTGCGGATCACCGGAGCGCTGCGTTACGGCGGTATGCGTTATAGCGCCAAGGGCTCGGACGCCCCGATCGTCGCCGGACGTCCGCTGTGGGCGAGCGACAGCCTTCGCACAGCCGATTGGTCCGGACGCCTCGGGATGGTCGCCCGCCTGGCCCGGCAGTTTCGTCTCGCGTTCAACTACGGCCGCGGGTTCCGCTACCCGAGCATGACCGACCTCGGTACTTTGGGACTGACGGGTGACGGTTTCGAGGTCGACTATCTCGCTTCGCAAAGGCTCGGCGGTACTATCGGCACGACCGCCGGTACAGATGCCGTCTCGACCGGCATACCGGTCGCAAAACAGCGTTCGGAGACCAGCCAGAACTTCGATTTTTCGGTCCGATACGAAAACCGCCGCTTTGACACCGAATTTACGGCGTTCCTGCTCGATATAAACAGTGCGATAACCAAGCAGGCGCTGATCCTGCCGGCGGGTTCGGTCGGACAACTTCTCGGCAGCGAACCGATCACTTCGCAGCTGCCGAGCGGTGCGGTCTTTGTCGGCCTTTCGACGTCGCCGGTGCTTGTCCGTGCCAACTTCACGGATGCTCGATTGTACGGATTTGAGTACGAGGCTGAGGGGCGAATCAACGACAACTGGTCGGCCCGGGGCAATTTCACCTACATTCACGCGGCTGACAAGGACACCGGACTGCCGCCGAACATCGAGGGCGGAACGCCGCCGCCAACGGCGTTTCTGAGTCTCAAATACTCGCGATCGAAATTTTGGGTGGAATTTTACTCGACACTTGCCGCCGAACAAGGCCGCTTATCGAGCCTCGACCTTTCGGATCGCCGCACCGGCGCCGCCCGCTCAAGGGCGCAGATCGAAAACTACTTTCGCCGTGGAGCATGCGTCCAGGGGCTGACGTTTAATGCAGCCGGTACGTGCAACGCTAGCGTGGGCACTTATACGCTGCGTTCGACCGGCGAGAATATCACGCAGGTTCTGACGCGCGTGCTCGGGCCGACATTCGCGACGGCGCCGATGTTCACGTCGCTGCCGGCTTACGGGCTGGCGAACGTTCGCGGCGGCATCAACGCCGCTGAAAAGGTGACTATCTTTTGGGCGTTCGAGAATATTTTTGACCAGCAGTATCGCAATCCGAGTTGGGGCATCGACGGTGCCGGCCGCAGCTTTACCGCGCAGCTGCGATACAGGTTTTAGGCGTAAAATGTCGGTAAGGAGCGATCATTTATGAAGCGTGCATTCGTTTTAGTCGTTCTGGTAATAGCCGTTACCGCGGCTGCGTCGAGCGTTGCTAACGCCCAGATCAATAAGCCCGCATTACCGGCGAATCTCGACAAATACGTCGGCAAGTACCCGGACGGCTTTCTCAACCTTCCGGCCGTCAAGACCCGTCTGCGCAAGCTGCTCGGCACGCGCTACTCAGCGTTTGTGACGTCGTTTGCCGTCCAGATGCCGTTTCAGAAGGTCGGCGGTTTTTTGTTCACGACCGGCTGCCAGGCGCACTCGTGCTCGCTGAGTGAATCGGCGATCGCCGTTGATATCGCTTCAAAAACGATCCACGTCGGCATTTATCGTCAGTCAACCAAAGGAAAGTTCTACAACGAAGGCGGAACAGCGACACCCCGGCCGATCGCCGACTGGGCTGACGAACTCGCTGCCGCCGGCCGATAGGCGTTGTCAACCGATCTGTTTTTCGAGCACAAGGTTGGTGCCGACCACGTCTCCGTACGGAAACATGAGCGTGCCAACCTGCCGAAAGCCAAATCTGTCGTAAAACCGGCGGGCCCGTTGATTCTCTTCCCAAACCCCGAGCCAGATCGTGTCAAATTCGCGTTCGGCGGCCAGTTCAACGCAGTTCGTCAACAGAGCCTCACCCGCACCGGTACCCCAAAGGCGCTCAAGAACATATAGCCTTTTAAGCTCGATCACTCGCTGGCCGCTGATGCCGTCGGTCGTCGAATAATCGACGAGCCGAGCGTAACCGACCGCTTTGCCGTCGATCGATGCGATCAGGAATGTCGAGGTCGGATCCTCGATCTCGTCGATGATCGTCGAAACGGCAAATGATTCGGCAATGTAACCGGACAGGTTCCTCGATTCGTCTTGTTGGCAGTAGGCTTCGTAAAAGGTGGTAGTTGCCAGCACCGAGATCAAAACGGCGTCATCCCGGTCGGCCTTTCGGATCGAAATATCCATTTTCGTACCTCCGGCGGCCGTCAGACCGACCGCCAAAATCTGATCTTGCTGTCGAGGCCGATACTGACGAGTGTCTTTCCGCCCTCGGCAAAAGCGATCTTCGAAATGCCCTTTTCAGACGCCGAAAGGGCAAATACCTGCAGGCCGCCCGCGGGCTCCCAAAATCGGATCAGACCGACGTCGGTCGCCGCCGCGAGCCTTGTCCCGTCCGGCGAAAACGCAATCGACGCGACACCGTTGCTAAAGCCGGCAAGCACGCGTACGAGGCTCCAGTCGGACGTTCGCCATATCCTTATCGTATCATCGGCACCGCCGGTTGCAAGCAGCCGGCCATCGGCTGAAAAGGCAGTCGCCGTCACTGCCTCGGTGTGTCCGCGAAGGTCGGCGATCAAACCGCCGGAATCCATATCCCAGACCTTCACCGATCTATCATTGCTGCCGGTCGCGAGCAGCCTCGAATCGGGCGAGAATACCGCTGCCTTAACGATCGACGTGTGCCCTTCGAGCCTAAAGATCGGTATGCCGTCCGTGGGTCGAAAGACGGTGACCGCGCCCTGTGTGTCGGTCGCGGCGGCCCGCTGGTGATCGCCGGCAAGTTCGACCGCGATCACCGGACGCTCAAAAAGGTTGAATTCATTCAGCGTGGTCCCGTCGCCGGAGTTACGCACGGCCACATTGCCGCCTGAATCGCCATTGATGAATATCCCGCCGCTGGCTGATGAGATCGATGTGCCGGGCGACTTTCCGGAACGCTTGATCGACCACTGACGTTCGCCGCTGGAAATATTCCAAACGGCGAACCGATTCTCGAGTGAATTAAAGCTGATTATCTGTTCGTCACCGTCGTTCGATGAAAATAACGTTTCGCTCGAGGCTATACGGTCGCCGCCGATGTCCGCAATTCGCGTAATATTGACCTTAGTGTCGGCACCGGACGTCGCGATCAGGCGGCCGTCGGGCGATATCCGCACGTCGTGAACGGCACCCCAATGCGGCTTCAGATCGGCAAGTATCTCACCGTTCTCCGGACTGAGCAGCCTCAGGGTGCGGTCCCAGCTCGACGTTATCAGCGTGCTGCCGTCCGGCGTATATACGAGGCCCTTCACGTTCGCCCGATGCGGCCGGAGCACTTTGATCAGCTTTAGCGTCGCCGAGTCAAAAAGGCCGACCTCGCCCGAGAACATTCCGGCGGCGATCGTCTTGCCGAGCGGCGAATATGCCAGTGACCACGCGTAACTGTAGAGTTCGCGCGCAGCGACATCATCGGGGTCCGAATCCTTTCGGGTCCAGTTGCCGATGTTGATCGCGGAGATAATGCCGGCGGAGGCGGCGGCCAGTTGCCGGCCGTCCGACGAGAACTCGGCCGCGTTGACCTCCAATGCCTGCCCAGCCCTTTCAAACCGATAGCTGCGAATTTCCCGGCCGCTCGCCGGATCCCATATCCTGAGTGTCCCGTCCGCCGAACCGCTCGCGACAAGCCGCCCGTCGGGCGATATCGCCAGTGCCCGGACGCGGGCAGTGTGGCCCGTCAGTTCACCGGCCGCATTGCCGGTCGCTGTGTCATATATCCTGATGGACGGCGACCTCGCCGTACCGGCCGCGACCGCGAATCGTTTGCCGTCTGGAAAGAACCGCATCGTCCACGCGCTTGTGTCAACGGCGGTCTGTGAGATCAGCTGTCCGTCGGCAGCGTCATAGATCCTGACCACGCCGTCGTCGCAAGCGGTGCCGAGCATCTTGCCGTCCGCCGAGAACGAAGTTGACCAAACTTCGTCGGGATGCGGCAGTGTCCGCACGCGCCCGGCCGGCTGTATCAGCCGCCGGAGCAGAAACCACTCAAATCCGCGCAGGTCCTCGCCGTTTGCCGCCTTCGAGGGGTCATATTTGTCAACGAGCTCGGCGGCACGGGCAACGTTCGCCGCCTCAAACTCCTTCGCTGCAAGCGTCATCTCGGCCGCGTATGCCGCCCGGCGGTTGGCGGACGCCTGCGAACGAGCGTTCGCAAATTGCCATACGAAAGTCGCAAACCATCCGGCCAGCAACAGACCGACCACCGCTGCCGCCGTTATTGTCAGGCGGTGCCTGCGGGTGTATTTGCGAAATCGGTACATCGGCGACGCCGTCTTGGCAGCGATCGGTTCGTTTCTCAGCCAGCGTTCGATGTCGGCGGCCAGGTCATCGACGGTCTGATACCGTTCGGGTGCCGCGGTCGAAAGCGTGTGCGTGAGTATGGATCGCAGATCTTCGTCCGCGATCTCGTCCCGCCCGATGAGGCGCCCGCTGCCGATCGCCGAGCTCATTTCCGAAAGGCTCTTGCCGGCCAGTTCGAACGGCCGATTTCCGGTCAGGATCTCAAAAAGAATGACGCCGAGCGAGTAAACGTCGGTCGCGGTCGTTATGTTTTCGCCGCGGATCTGTTCCGGTGCCGCGTAATCAGGTGTAAGTGCGAGGCCGCGGACCGTGTTTCCGCCGCCGTCCGACTCGAGCAACTTGGCGATCCCGAAATCGAGCAGTACCGGCGTACCGTCGTCGCGGACGAGAATATTCTGCGGCTTAAGGTCGCGATGCACGACCAGATTCTGATGCGCAAAGCTGACAGCGTTACAGACCTTTTCAAACAGATGGAGCTTTTCGGCCGTAGTCAACCCTTTTTCACGGCAGTACCGGTCGATCGGCAGGCCATCGATGTTTTCCATCACCAGGAACGGCGTTCCGTTTGGCGACGTTCCGCCGTCGAGCAGGCGAGCGATGTTCGGGTGCTCGAGCCGCGCCAATATCTGGCGTTCGCGGCGAAAGTTGGCGGCATTTTCCGGTGAATCGAACAGCGGCGGGATCACCTTGACCGCTACCTTTTTTGAAAAATCCTCTTCGCGCACCGCCAAGTAGACCGAGCCCATTCCGCCTCGCCCGATCAGGCTGACAAGGCGGTACGACCCAAATTTCTTGTCGATCAGCTGGTCGGCCTCCGCACGGGCGTCAAATGGCGGCATTTCCATTAATTCCCCGGACAGCTCGGCCGCGTCCAGGAGCGAAGACACCTCACGAAACAGTTCGGCATCACTGCCGCACCGCTCGGCCAAAAATCGGGCGCGCTCCTCAGGGGCCGTGTCGAGTGCCTCGTCAAAGAGCCGGTCGACGGCCTGCCAACGCTCACGCTCGGCGTCGGAAGCCGAATTTTCCTTTGCGTTGCCCATCTATTGTTTACCTGAAAGGTCGCGGTAGAGCCAGGCCTTGGCCTTTAGCCACTCTCGTTTGACGGTGATCTCCGAGACGCCGATGACGGCGGCCGTTTCTTCCGCCGACAGCCCTCCAAAATAGCGAAGTTCGATGATGCGGGCCTTTCGCTCATCGATCCGGGCCAGCCGCTCAAGCGAATCGTTGAGGTCGATGACGCTGACGTCCGGCACCGGCGTCACGACGGCTATATCGTCGAGGCTGATGTGGTCGCTGCCGCCGCCCCGTTTGCTGTACAGTTTTGCCCGGGCCCGGTCGACCAGCATATGCCGCATAATGCGCGCCGCGACCGCAAAAAAGTGCGAACGGTCCTTCCAGTCGATCCCGTTCTGCGCCGACAGTCTCAGATAGGCTTCGTTAATGATCTCGGTCGTTTGCAGCGTTCCGCCGCGTTCGCGGCGGCGATACCGACTGGCGATCGTCCTCAGTTCGGCGTACACGTGAGGCAGCATTTCTTCGAGCGCGTTGTCGCTGCCGTCGCTCCAACGGCGCAGATATTGCGTGATCCTTTCCTGATCCGATGGCGTCATCTTACGTTTTGCTCGCTGAAAATTCTGGAGAGTGTTGAGCGGCAATCAACAGTTTAGCGCAAAGTCGCACGGCAGACCCATTTCGCCGGCAAGCTCGCCGCAAAATGATACCATCCCGCCGATCTTCTCGCTTAAAGAGTTGAAGTCAACATCGTTTCAACAGACTATGAAGAAATTACTTAGCATTTTTATGATCACCGCAGCGGCATGTGCCGCGGGCTGTTCCTCCGCCGGACCCAATGCCGCCGCCGGCAACAGTTCGAACGCCGCAGCCTCGACGCCGTCAGCGACGCCCGCCCCTGCAGTGAGTGCAGCCAATTTCAACACCAACGCGAATACTGCCCAGGACACCGGCCCGCAGCGTATCAGTTTCGCCAAGGGAGCAAATTGGGGCACAGCCAATGTTACGCTCGCCCCGGGCACGGCCAAAAAATTTGTCGTTTCTGCCAAGAGCGGTCAGACGATGGACGTAGAACTGTCGTCGAAAGAAACGTCGGTCAATCTCATAAAAGGTAAGGCCGAAACGACCGAAGATTTTGGGTATCTGAATGCCGAACTCAAGTCCAACGGAGATTATGTCTTCGAGGTTCGCAACTCGACCAAAAAAGAGGTCAAAACCTCGGTCAAGGTGACGATCGAAAGTCCGTCGGACGAGCCTGACGAACAATAACGGCGGGGATAGCCGTCCTGTGCGGCTGCGATAGTACGTCGGCCGGAAAGGCCCACACCGAAAGGTCGTGGGCCTTTACTATTTCGCACTTTGGGGCGATCAAACAAAAAAAGGGCATCTGACCGTCAGGTCAAATGCCTTATTTTCAGGAAAATGGTCGGGGCGAGAGGATTCGAACCTCCGACCTCACGGTCCCGAACCGTGCGCGCTACCAGACTGCGCTACGCCCCGTTGAGTCAATCTACGAGTCTAAGTCACGGCAGTTGAAGTGTCAAACTGCGCCGTCATCTTGTTTCGGCTGCTTACCGAATTTATGCCTCAGTACCTCGATGATCGGCGGCAGCAGTGAAAGTACAACAACAAGGATGACGACCTTTTCGATATGGTCCTCGAGCTTAATATTAAATGCGCCCTCGATCGCCGTGCCCAGATAATAACCGGCCAGCACCATACTGAAGATCCAAAGGAAACCGCCGATGACGCTGAACATCAGGAATTTGGCGTACGGCATTTCGGCGGCACCGACCACCAGCGGGGCAAAGGTCCGGACGATCGGGACGAACCTCGCCAGGATCACCGTTTTGACACCGTATTTTTCAAAGAACGCGTGAGCCTTGGCGACACGGCTGGGCTTAAAAATGAGCGAACTTTCACGGTTAAAGAGCGTTTTGCCCATCCAGCGGCCGGTCCAGTAACCGGTGCTGTCGCCGAGCACCGAACCGGCGAAAAACGCGGCCAGTACGAGGACCACGTTCAACTTGTCGGGCAATGTCCGGGCCATCAGGCCGGTGACGACGAGCAGGGAATCGCCGGGCAGGAAAAAGCCTACCGCCAGGCCGGTTTCGGCAAAGACGATAAAGAAGAGCCCAAAATACACGTACCCGCCGAGCAGGCCGAGCATCCAGTCGATCAACAGCTTTGGGTTCAGAAAGTCCCTTACCTGATGAAAAAGTTCGGTTAAATATTCCATAGATCAGATCTATTCGGCGGCCCAGCCGTGTTTGCCGATCAACGGCACAAAGGCACACGGCCCGAAATTCTCCTGCGTATATCCCGCGGCCGTCCGCGTAACCCGGATCAGGTTTTGCGACCGCTGGCCTTCGCCGATCGGTATCACCAGGCGACCGCCGACCTTTAATTGCCGAACAAGCGGCTCAGGTATCGACGGCCCGCCGGCCGCGACCAGCATTGCGTCAAACGGATGATAGACGTCCCAACCGGCAGTGCCGTCACCGGCCTTTAGCGTTACGTTTCGAAACCCCAGATCCCGTAATCGCTGCTCGGCCTCGGCAGCCAGATTAGGCAATCGCTCGATGGCGAATACTTTGCGGGCGAGGCTCGCCAGGATCGCCGTCTGGTAGCCGGTTCCGGCGCCGATCTCGAGTATCTTCTCGTTTCCCTTGAGTTCGAGCAGTTCGGTCATACGGGCGACGATGAATGGCTGCGAGATAGTCTGGCCGCCGGCGATCGGCAGGGCGTTGTCCTTATAGGCCTGTGCCTTGAGCGCCTCAGGGACAAATTTATGCCGAGGCAGGTGCGCCATCACTTCGAGTACCGCGGTGTCGGCGATGTGATAGTGGTCTCGCAGCCGATCGACCATCGCGGCCCGAACCATCTCGTGGCCGTCGGCGATACCCTTTGAACGTGACGGAAAGCTCATTTACCTCTTACGTATTCCAGTCCTTTAGATGTTCGAGAACGTGGTGGTTGGTCAGGTCGCTCCGCATCGGGGTGATCGACACATAACCCTCGGCGATCGCCTCGAAATCAGTTCCGCCCTCGGCCCGAAACCCCTCGCGAAGCTCGCCGATCCAATAGTATGGCTTGCCCCGCGGATCGATGTGTTCGCTGATAACTGGTCGGGCGGTCTTGAAACCCTGTTTGGTGACACGCAGGCCGGCCGGTACGCCTTTCGGGACGTTGACATTCAATAACGTGCCGTGCGGTATGCCCTCAGCGATCGCTTTAGCGGTAACCTCGCGGGCGATCCTGGCCGACTCGGTAAAGTCGTGCGAGCGTGTCGAGGTCAGGCTGAACGCGAGTCCCGGCACACCGAGTATCGTCGCCTCGAGCGCCCCGGCAACAGTGCCGGAATACGTCGCGTCGTCGCCGAGATTGGCTCCGTGATTGATACCCGAACAGCAAATGTGCGGAGCCTCAGCCGCCGGCAGTATCTTGTTCAGCGCCAGTGTGACGCAGTCGGTCGGTGTGCCGTCGACCGTCCAGTGGCGTTCGTCGATCTGACGTATCCGCAGGGGGCGGGCGAGCGTCAGGCTGTGAGCTGCGCCGCTCATCTCAGATTCCGGAGCGACGACGTAAACATCGCCGATCTCGCTCAGGGCCGCCTCGAGTGCGGCGATGCCGTCCGAGTGGATGCCGTCGTCGTTGGTGATCAGTATTCTGGTTCGTTCGTTGTTCATCTGGGGGTAAAAACTGGAAAAAGGTGAAAAAGCGAAACTACTTTTCCACTTTTTCACCTTTTATTTTTTCATTGCCGATCGGCTTACCGGCTGGGCGGTGCTGCCGGGCGGGGAGCCGTATTGTTCATCGGCCGCTGCTGGCGGAAACGACGGCGGTTGCGTTTTCGTGCATTTGCCGATTTGAGTTTTGCCTTCTGCGACGGCGGAATGAAGTGTGCATGCTTCTTGAGATCTTTGATGATCTCTTCGCTGATCACTTTCCGCTTAAAGCGTCGAAGCGCAGATTCGATCGATTCGTTCGAATTAACTGTAATATATGCCATTTATCGTCTCACCCCCTTTCGGCTAAAGATACGCTCCCAAGAGCAAACCATTATTTAACTACTTTTCGGCACGAAACGCAAGGCCGAACATATCCGGCGCGGCCTGCCCGCCGGAGGGTGATTGACCGGGGCCGCGACCCGTGCGATTATCATCACGACCAAACTTAAAAAGCGGCAATAAATGGACGACGTTTCAAAAATGACGGCGCGGGTTCCGGGTAACGGGCTCTTGGCCGATCTGCGCGCGGCGATCGGCCGTCCGGTCGCGGCCATACCGCTCGATATCTTTCGGATCGTGTGCGGAATGCTGTTATTTGCCTACTTTCTGCGAACGCTGCTCGAGGTGCCCGATTTCAGCTCGCCCGACGGTCTCATTGATCACGGACTCTCGCTGTCGGTCTATTGGTTTACGCAGATCGGCCTTTTTCACCCCGGGATCAGTGCCGGGGCGTTTCAAGCCATATTTGGGTTCGCCTGCGTGTCGTCGCTGCTGGTGGCGGCCGGCTATCGGCCCAGATTCTTTGCGTTCCTTCTATTCCTGATCGCCGTCAGCACCTACCGTTGGAATTTCATGGTGATGTACGTCGATGACGCGATAATGCACCTGATCATATTCTGGCTGTTGGTCCTGCCGGTCGGCCGGACCTTGTCCCTCGCTGATCGGCTGCGAGGCCGCGGTTCGATGGCCGAGTGGCTGCCGATGACCGTCCCGGGGCTCGCCCTGCGTTGTTTCTTTTGGAATCTCGCTCTACTTTATCTGGTCGCCGGACTCTGGAAATGGACGAGCCCGATGTGGCTCGAAGGCACGGCGATGTACGTCATCTTCAGGCTGCCGATATCGTACGGCGCCGATCTCTGGAATGCGTCGCATATACCATATCTACGGCTGCTCGATTACTGCGCCCTGGTTTTCGAGCCGGTTTTTCCGATCATCTTTCTGCTCCGCCGCGGCCATATTCTCAAATACGTCCTGTTAATCGGCCTCATTGGACTCCACCTGGGCACGATCGCGACGCTCAACATTCCGTTCGCCAATATCGCTTGCCTGGCCGCCGCCGTGCTCATTTTTGGCGAAGAGATAATGTCGCTGTTGAGATCTAAATGGCCCGGCGGGGTGCCGCAACCCGCGAGACCGCAGTTAAGGATCGCCGATGCCGCGGCCGTTTTTGTCGCGGCCACGCTGACGCTCGCGATGCTGAGTTCGGTCGCCCTTCCGAACTGGCGGAGGCCGACACGTGTCTCGGCGGGCCCGCACACTGTCGCCGCGGCACCGGCGAACTCCCGCGGAGGCGAGTTTGACGAAGGTTGGCACGAAGGCCTCGGGCCCGTCCAATCAACATTTTTCGGGGCTCTATGGCTGGCAGGCATCGCCCAGCAATATCAGCTTTTTAACTGGATAGACGAGCGTAATTACCGCCTGTACTACAGGGTCTATGAGCGGGGACCGGACGGGTCATCGGCCGAGGGGAACACGGCCGATCTGCTGCCGCGGTCGCTCCGCGGGGTCTTGCTGCAGTTTTACCTGCACGGCATTACCTGGATGCGCGTGCCGCCGGCCCGCCAGGCCGAGATCCGCGAAAGCCTGCAGACGCGCATCGCTGCCCGCTACTGCCGCAGTGCATCGCCGGCCGGAAGCGTCGACGTCCTTTACGCCCTTGAGCGGATCGACGCGTCAGGCCGCCCGCCTGAACTGCAATATCAACTGCTGATGAGCTTTACCTGTTCGGGCGGCGATCCGTTGTTTATCTATCGGGAGGCTCAGCCCTGACCGCCTCGTGAGAGTGGTACAGGCCGTTATTGAACTATGTGCGGAATTGTTGCGATCTTTTCACACCGTCGGCGAGTGAGCGCCGAACTGCTTGGCAAAGCGGTCGAGCAGCTTAGGCCGCGCGGCCCTGACGATACCGGCGTGTGGATCGACCCCGCCGGCCGGGCCGGTCTCGGGCATGCGCGTCTGAGCATTATCGACGCGGCCAACGGGGCACAGCCGATGGCCAATGAAGACGGCTCGCTGCGTTTGATCGTCAACGGTGAATTTTACGATTTCGAGCGGATCCGTGAGGATCTGGGAAAGCTGGGCCACACCTTTTCGACGCTCTCGGACAGCGAGATCGCCCTGCACCTGTTTGAGCAGTACGGTTCTGATTGCCTTGAGCACCTTCGCGGCGAATTTGCATTTTCGATCTGGGATAGTTCGAAGGGCGAGCTTTTTGCCGCTCGCGACCGTTTTGGTATCAAACCGCTGTTTTACGCGGTTGATGCGGACAATATCTATCTCGCGTCCGAGGTCAAAGCGATCTTTGCCGCTGGTTTTCGTCCGGCGTGGGACCACAGGTCGGTCTTTCAGCACCTTTATTTTTCGGTCGATCAGGATCGCAGCCTGTTTCATGGTGTTCGCCAAGTCCCGCCCGGACATTTTCTAAGGATCAGTGACGGCGGTGTCAGCGTCAAACGATATTGGGACGTCGATTACCCGCGCTCCGGCAGCGGGAGTTTCGCTCTTTCCGCGGGCGACTGTGTGGACGGCGTCCGCGAACTTCTGAGCGAAGCCGTGCGTCTGCGGATGCGTGCGGACGTGCCGGTCGGATGTTATTTGAGCGGCGGCGTTGATTCGTCGTCGGTGCTTGGGTTGGCGGCGACGTTCTCGACTTCGCCGTTGACCGCGTTTACGATCGCCTTCGATCACGACGATTTTAACGAGACTGAAAGCGCTTGTCTGACCGCCGGCTTTGCCGGGGCCGACTATCATCCGGTGCCGGTCAAGGCCGCGGATTTCGCAGAGGATTTCGAAGAGGCGGTTTGGCGCGGTGAAATGATCCACTACAACGCACATGGTGCTGCCCGGTTTCGTCTTAGCCGGACCGTTCGCGACGCCGGTTACAAGGTCGTTCTGGCCGGCGAAGGTGCCGATGAACTTTTTGCCGGATATGATTTTTCGAGTCAGGCGGTGCTTTCTGCCGGAACGGCGGGCGGGCCGGGCAAATGGGCGCGGATCGCGATGCGTATGCTGCGGCCGAAAAGTCCCCTTCAGCGCCACATCGCACGCACCTCGCCTTGGCTCGCACGGCTCAGTCAGGGCCTTGCGTTTCCGACGCATCTGCTCGAATACGTCGCCGGCAAATTTGATCTGCTCGGCGGCATCATCGCGCCGGACATCGCCCGCCGATTTGACGGGCGTGATCCGTACCGCGAATTCTTCAGGCAGTTTGATTACCGATCGACGCTACATGGGCGTGAACCGGCTAAACAGATACTTTATCTGTGGATGAAATCGGTGTTCGTCAATTACGTTCTCGCGGCCGAGAGGCTCGATATGGCGCATGCGGTCGAGGTTCGCCTGCCGTTTCTGGATCACAAACTCTTTGAATTTGCCAGAGACATTCCGGTGACGATGCTCGCGGAGAACGGCCGGCTCAAACATCTGCTTCGCGAGGCGGTCAAGCCGTGCGTTCGGCCCGAGGTCTATGACGGCCTCAAACAGCCGTTCATCGCGCCGCCCACTGACCTGATCCCGGGCAACCCGATGTTCGACCTGCTGCAGGACCATCTGCGAAGTGAGAGCTTCGCCGCCGTACCGTTCTTTGATCAGCCGGCCGTGATACGACTGCTTGACGAACTGCCCGCGATGGAGCCGGCTCGGCGGACGTCCATGGATCCGGTTCTTTTCATGATGGCGTCGTACGCCATTCTGCAATCAAAATATCGACTATGACGCCCATGATCACTTGCCCAGCGGCATTCGCAGCAAGTGGCCGCGATATACGAAATAGACGTATAGTTCAGCTTCGTCGACCCACATATTCATACTGTTAAATGTCATCTTGGGCACTCGCAGGAGCGTCTTGAACCCAAACGTCTTGGTGTCAAAAATGCCGACGACGGTCTCGTTCTTTTCGATGTCGGGGATCGCGGCCCAAAATTCATTCAGCCTTGCTGTTTTTTGCAGCGGCCGGTAGGTTTGCTGAGTAAGCGGACGAAATTCGCCGCTGACGGGCCCGGTCGCACCTGTCAAAGGATCGACTAGCA
Source organism: uncultured Chloracidobacterium sp. (assembly GCA_937941715.1). GTDB lineage: Bacteria > Acidobacteriota > Blastocatellia > Pyrinomonadales > Pyrinomonadaceae > OLB17. Next base: position 64,543 of record CALDGX010000232.1, read on the forward strand.
GCATCTCGCCCGGACCCGGATCGTCGCCGACCGTGTCGTCAGGTTCGGCGTCCGGGTCGCCTTCGTATTCGCCGTCGTCGTGTTCATTTTGCTGAACAGCGAGTACCTTGTTCAGCGTCGGGACGTACGCGACCGGGAGATACGTCATATATTCGGGCAGTTCGATCGGGAATTCACGTCCGTTAACGAGGTTGACCCTGACGAGTTTCGGGCCGGACTCATCAACATATGTGTAAACGACGACCCATTGCCCGTTCGGCACAATGACCGCATCTGAGTACCAGCCCTGACGCAGGCGTGACTGTTTGCCGCGCGAGAATTTGAAAAGGCCTTCCGCATCGGTGCGTATCTCGACGTCGCCGGCACGGGCTTTCCACTGTGAGATCGTCGCCTGTACGGCCGCACCGTCACGAATCGGGATATACTCGAAACCGGCCGGCTGGTCCGCCGGCCCAACATCCGCTCCGCCCGCCACCTTGCGCCACGAGATGCCCTCCCAGGCCCGCTTTTCCTGCAGTTTCAGCCGCTTTTCGTAGACCTGCTCGGATTCATTTACCGCACCGTCGGCACCGTCTACGATCGGCTGCTCGCCGCCTTCGGCGACCTCGTCAAGAGCCTTTTCGATCTCGTCCCTGACTCGCTTTCGGACGACGCGGTCGGTAACCGCGACCCGCAGATCGTCGCCATTTTTCCAGACTGTCTCGACATGCAGGTTCTCGTCGGCCAACACGATCTCAAGGCCCGGGATCTCCTTACTCAACGAGTACTTTATGCTGCCGGGCGTTGCCTTAAGTTCGGTGAAGTATTTTTCGAGAGCCGCAAAGAACGGCGGCAGCGGAGCTGCGGCGACAAAGACGCGCCGCCCGCCCGCGCGTCCGAGCATGACGAGTTCCTTGCCCGGACAGTACTCGTTTGCCGGGCACGAAAGGAACGGCGTCAGTTCGTCGACACGATTATCGGCCAGGAGCGATTTCAGGCTTTCGAATTCGGCGGCCTCAAGCGGCCGCTCCCGGTACCGCGACTTATCATAGTCCCAGCTGAACAGTACCTTGTCCCTGTAAATTCGGACAAAATTGCCGTCATAGGCGTAAACGCCCAGCAGGTCGTTGTCGGACCTGACCTCTTTGATTAGCGTTTCCTCGGTCTCTTTCTGATTAGAGGTTTCGTAATAGCCGTAACCGCGGCCAGTGGCGACCGACGGATCGACACTCACAAAAAGCGCGTCAAGATATGTTGAGACAATCTCGCTGCCGGCCTCGAGATCGACAAAGAACGCGGTCGTCGCCCCGAGGATCTTTGCCTCATTAGGGTGCAAAGCAAGCACAGCGGCGCGCGCCTGCGGCGAATCTTCGGACTCGAGATACCGCTCGGCAGCAACGGCGAGCCGCTTATTGCTGCTGCGGGCAAGTTCAGCGGCCTTCGCGATCGGCAGCGGAGCGCGGATCAAGCGGGCGCACGCCAGCAGGGCCGTTTTGGTGTCGGCGTTATCACCCTCAAAGATGGCCTGATATTCGGCGGCGTCCTCGATCATACAGGCGGCAAAGCCGACCGAGGTCGGAGAACCGGTTCGCAGGTCAAACACGTCCGACGGCTGCTTTTCGCGCAGTTCGGCGCGGCCGGCGAGCAGGCGGAGCATTCCGTTTGCCGGCGCGCGGTCGCGCTTGACGTCGCTCAGCAGCATCATGTTGATCGCCGCGTTTTGCCACCTCAGCACAATAGTGCGCAGCGTGTCGGCGATCTTCGGGTCGCGGCTGTCCAAAAAGGCGATGCGATCGACCACCGCTGCCGCGAGTTCGTCGCTGACCATTGTGGACTGCATAAGCTGTGCGCCGATCATCGACTTAAGTTCACCGGCCGATACCGGTTGGCCGACCGGAGCCAACGGCCGATTGTCGCCGTAACTGTAAATATAAAGTTCGCTGGTGTCCAGATTCGCGTTCGACGCGGCGGCGAGTTCGCTAAACCGCTTGATCGAATATTCCAGTGCGTCGATCTGTTCGGCGACCGTGTAGCCCTTGCACGCGAGGATCGCCTCGACGACCGCCCGCCTCTCGAAGGGCTCGACCTCCGACATCACGCGCCTCAGTGCCGGCACGGCCCGCGGATCGGCCTGCGTTCCGAGCGACCCGATTGCCATTGACCTGAATGGAAAGTAAGTTTCTTCAGCTGCGGGTGCAGGCGCGGGTTTGGCGTTTGCCGCCGGCCGGGTTGCCGACGCATTGGCGGCTGATCGTGCGGCGTTTACCGCAGTATTGGCTGCGCCGATATTCGCCGCCGGAGCGTAAACAGGCCGTTTACCGCGTTCGTCCAGTACTTTCAGCAGGCCCGTCACACTTTCGGGCAGCTTGACCTGGCGCAGTGCCATCACGATAGCCTCGCGCTCGCCGCCGGCCTCCTTGGCCCAATTCTTATCCTCCAGCCACGGCAGCATGGCCTTGATTATCTCGGGGTGCGACCGGTCCAGGCCCGTTAAAAGGTTCTTGACCGCCGCCGCTCTCACGACCGGATCGTTGCTCTTGAGCAGTTCGATCATCTTTTCCGTGTAACGATCGGGCGGCGAGATCAGAACGAGAGTCGTCAGGCCCGTGTACCCGCCCATATCGGCGAGCGTTTCGTCACCGAGCAGCGACATATACCACTCGTCGCGGCCGGCCCATTCCTTTTCGCTGACGAGAGCGTCCATCGCCAGATCGCGCATTGGGGCACCGAGCGTCTTGTCTTCGACGATCGACTTAAGTTCGTCGCGATAGCGCTCAGTATCGCCGAGCGAGTCGGTATCGAGAGCGTGTCGGTACGCGGCCCACGCCGCCAATGCCCGGCCCGCCTTGTTCTGATCGCCTGTTCGAAGCCGATCGACTAGCGGTTTGGCCTTTTCCCAATCGACCCGCACGAGAGCCAGCAGTTCGTCGTGGCTTGAGACATATGTGTCCGTACTCCCGACGCCTGCGGCCAGCCGGTAAAGGTCGCTGGTGAAATATTTGCTGTTATACGTTAGCCACTGCTTGATCGCGGCCCGCTGGTCCTTGCTGAACGCACCGGCCGTGCCCTCAGCGTCATAGATGCGTTTGATAAACTCCACCGCCCGTTCGGTCTTGCCGAGAGCATTGATGTAATCAGGCAGCAGTTTCGGATCGCGTTCGATCTCGCCCATCAGCCGGTCGAGTGCCTTGTCCGAGGGCTCGGGATTATACCTGAGATTCTGGTACAACGAGTTCATCCGTGCCCAGTAATCGAGCAGCTCGGCCGTCGGTGCGTCGTCCTTCGGCTGCTTGGCCTTATCATAGGTCCCGGCCGTGTTCGCCGAAAAGACCCGGTTGAACGGATTTGGCGGCGGCGGAGCCGGCAACCGCAGCAGGGCGGCGATCGGATCGTCTTTTGCGGAAGTGTGGGGCAAAAAGATGGCTGCTTCGATCAGCAAGAGTGCCGTGCAAAGTGCGATCGCCGTATATAGCCTTTTCATTATGGGCAATTCTCCTGTCGCCTTAGATGTTGCGATTATAACCCTTTACTGCACTTAATTATCAACATTAAAATGGCCCGCCGGAGCTTAATTTCGCCCCGACCCGCGGCATATGCCGCTTGTCACAATTGCCGGGCGGCGTTATCCTCAATTGTTAAGAAAAGAACGTCCAAATAAGCGCTTTTTGCGGTTCCGCAACGCCAATACATCATGCTCGAACTCATCAAACAGGCCGAAGAAAGGATCGCACCTTTCGTCAAACGCACGCCGCTCGAATACAGCAACTCGCTCAGCCGCCGGCTCGGTTTCCCGGTCTTTGTCAAATTCGAGCTCTTTCAGCTGACCGGTGCGTTCAAGATCCGCGGTGCTTTTAACAAGCTTCTCTCGATGTCGGATGACGAGCGCCGACGCGGCGTGGTCGCCGTCAGCGGAGGTAATCACGCTCAGGCGGTCGCGCTTGCGTCAAGCAAACTCGGCGTCGATGCCGTCATTGTGATGCCGCAGAACACGCCGCAGATATATCTCGACGCCACCCGCAGATACGGTGCGACCGTTGATCTGCAGCCGACGATCGCCGAGGCGTTTGCCAAGGTCGAGCATTACCGCGCCGACGGACGCGTTTTCGTCCACCCGTTTGACGATCCGCTCGTGCTGGCGGGGCAGGGAACCGTCGGGCTCGAGATCATCGAGGATCTGCCGGAGGTGACCGATGTCATCGTCAGCATCGGCGGCGGCGGCCTCGCCGGGGGCGTCGCATCGGCCGTAAAGGGCCACAACCCGTCGATCCGCGTGTGGGGTGTCGAGACCGTCGGCGCCGACGCGATGGCGAGGGCACTCGTCGCCGGACATCCGGTCCAGCTCGACGCCATTACCTCGATCGCCAAAACGCTCGGAGCCCCGGCCGTTTCCGACCTCACTCTCTCACTCGTCCAAAGATATTTCGAGAGCGTGACGGTGGTCTCCGACGCCGACACGGTCCGTGCGATGAATTTCATCCTCGAGCGGCTCAAGGTGATCACCGAGCCGGCCGCTGCCTGCACCGTCACCGCCGCGGAAGAGCTTCGCGCCAATTTCGGCCAGGACAGCCGCGTCGCGCTTGTCTTTTGCGGCGGCAATACCTCGGCCGCCGACCTCTGCGGATATCAGTCGCTGATCGCGTAAATATCTGCCGTCACACCTGCCGTCGCATGATTTTGCTTGAAACCCGCACCACCGTTAGGTATCCTTTTCAAAAGTCTGAAAACAAGGAGTAATTAATGGAACGCAAGACTGCCGACGAATACCCGCAGGAGCTATTGGACCTTTTTCACGAATACCAGCACGGCGATATCGACCGCCGTTCGTTCTTACGCGACGCGGCAAAGTTTGCCGTCGGCGGCCTCACCGTCGCTGCGATATTTGAGAGCCTGACGCCAAACTACGCGTGGGCGCAGACGGTGCCGCCGCAGGACAAGGACATCAAGGTCGGCTACGAGACCGTCGAGTCGCCGGCCGGCAACGGCTCCATCAAGGGCTATCTCGCCAAGCCCGCCAAGGGCAAAAAGTTCGCCGTCGTGCTCGTCATTCACGAAAATCGCGGGCTCAACCCCTACATCGAGGACGTCGCCCGCCGCCTCGCCAAGGCCGGCTGCATGGCGTTTGCTCCCGACGGTTTGACGTCGGTCGGCGGTTATCCGGGTGATGATCAGAAAGGTGCGGCGGCATTTCGCACCGTTGACGGCAAGAAAATGACCGAAGATTTCGTCGCGGCCGCCAAATGGCTCAAAGCACGCAAGGACAGCAAGGGCAAGCTCGGCGCGGTCGGCTTTTGTTTCGGCGGCGGTATGGTCAACCAGCTCGCCGTCCGCCTCGGCAAGGACCTCAACGCCGGCGTCGCCTTTTACGGCCGTCAGGCGGGCGTCGCCGACGTTCCTAAGATCTTTGCCCCGCTGATGTTTCACTACGCGGGCAATGACCAGGGCGTCAACGCCGGCATCGCCGCCTACGAAACCGCCCTCAAGGAAAACAAAAAGACCTTCGAGACCTTTACCTACGAGGGCAAGCAGCACGGATTTCACAACGACACGACGCCGCGTTTTGACGAAGCCTCGGCCAAACTCGCGTGGGAACGCACGCTTGAGTTCTTTAAGAAGAATTTGAAGTGAGTCCTTCATGAAGAGTTGTGAGTGATGAGTGATGAGTGATTAGTGATTAGTGATCAGTGATCAGTGACAATAGTGTCAAAGCCCGTGGGCAGCAGCTTGCGGGCTTTTTTCATTTCCGGGACGTCACATAGCCTCCGATCCCTGCAGATCTTATCTTTGCGACCTTCGCGTCCTAACCTCGCGGCCTTTGCGGTAGAAAGTCTCTTCTTCTCCCCGACCCACGCGCTTGCCGCCGGATCGCTTTCCGTCCTTCGCGTCCTAATTTCGCGTCCTTTGCGGTAAAGCCTCCTCTCCATTTCCCGCGTGTGCCATACACGAAACAACTTGCAATAGACGCGACAGTCGTGTTACTATCCGAAATGAACGGACGAATCGCCGCCTCCGTCACCAAACCCGATGGACCTCGAAAGATATAAGGAACAGGAACGCCGCCGGCTCGACTCGCTTTTACGCGATCGCGGAGCCTCCCCGGAAGAGCGCCGCGCAAGCATTCAGAAACTGCGCCTCCGTCAGAACGAATATATGCATGACCGCTATAACGCTCTTTTGACCGGGCCGGCGGAGTTCTGGATCGAGTCGGAGCGGATGGAGCGGTACGAGCGGCGGCAGCTGCTGGGCGACCTCTGGGCCGAGGGCGAGATAGCGGTGCTCGGCGGCCGCAGCGGCATCGGCAAGAGCATTTTTGCCGTTCACCTGGCCACCGCACTTGCCGCCGGCGAGGCTTTCGGGCCGTATCCGGCCGCCGAACCGCGGCGCGTGCTGTACGTCGATCTCGATTCGAGCCCCGAGCTCTTTGCCCGCCGATACTCGCGCAACGTCGACGGCCGTCCGGCGCCGTATGAATTTCCCGAGGGGTTTCTGCGTTCGGTCTTCGAGTGGGACACGCCCCTGCCGCCGGGTTACGAGTCGATGGAATCGCTGATCTTCGACTCGATCATCGAGTCGGCCGCCAATAACAACTGCCGCACGATCATCATCGACAGCCTGCCCCAGATCGCCGCTCACGGCAAGCAGCGAAACCTGATCGATTTTTTGTTGCGGTTCAAATGGCTGCGTGACAGCGGCAAGGCGTCGATCCTGCTGATCGCCGAGACGACCCCGGTCGGCCGTACGCCCGACGCCGTCAGCCACGATATCGCCGGCCCCGGCATCGTCAAAAGCGTCGCCGACAGCATATTTACGCTCAGCCCACGCCGGCGTTCGCCGCACGTCCGCTATCTGAAGCACGTCAAATCGAGCGCCTCGACCGCGGCCGAGAGCCGGGGCATCGAGCTGTTCGAGATCCGCGGCCGCAGCAGCGTGCGGGACGGGGCCGAGATCGTCCCGCACGGCCAACTACCGCCCGCTGACAGCTTTCCCGAGTTTCACCACATCGGCCACTCGACCGAGGAACTGCGTTATTATCCGTCGATGATCAACGACGCCGACCTCGGCCGCCGCGTCCGCCACCTCGCCGCCAACGGCCTGACACCGCGCCTCATCGCACTCGTGCTCGAGGTCACGCCCATCGCCGTCGCCAGCTACCTCCGCACCGCCGCCGACCCCGAACTCCGGCCCAGATCGCTCGGCTATATCGACATCACCGCCGAACCCAAGCCCCCATCAGAGTGACCGCCCAACTCACCGGACTCGCAAGACTCGCTTGACTCGCCAGACTCGCTTGACTCGCCAGACTCGCTTGACTCGCCAGACTCGATTGACTTGATCGACTCGCTCGACTCGATAGACTCAATAGACTCTGTTGACTCGCCCGACTCAATAGACTCGCCCGATCTACCGGGCAATTAGATCTATTGCCAAAAAGCCCCGCCGATCGCACGGCGAGGCTTTCTTACGGACTACCAACTACCTACTAACTACCCGCTACTCGATACCTTCAATTTCCTTCGGCAGCACAACCCCCACCGAACTCCCGACCGTTGCAATTCTGAGCGTGTTCGTCAAACAAGTGGATCAAAACAGGCGTGATAATACGCGGCCCGTATTTTCCTTGTCGCCGAATCGGACCTCATGCACGATGACTAAGCTGAAGCCCGTCCCGTCCCGGAAGCCAACGAGAGCAAACTCCGCGCGGAAGCAAACCACCTGTAAACCCTCGGAAGCCACAACTCAAAAGAAATACTTGTCGATTCGGTTATGGACGGCTCATATGGACTTTACCTGAAACGCGAGGCGAGTACCTAGGCGATCTTGACGGCGAAGACTTGATCCCAAAATCTGCATCGAGATGATCGAGGGACGGCGACTGTGAGATGTCAGTGATTCTAATAGCGATTGGATAAACGCACTCAGTGCCTCAAATGCTCTACATCAGCGACAGCCTCGTGGACTTTACTAGGCGCGGCTCTCCGCTTTTGACTCAAAAGCAAAAAGTTGTTGTATATGCAAATAAATATTGAGAAAATGATGTACATGAATGACAGAAAAGAGCAGGAGTTTTTCGAGGATGAGGTTCGCCGCATCGCCCGACAATTGTGGCCAGAATCAGAATTTTCTGGAGCGTTGATTATTGACGATAGAGAACGGGACGGAGTTTTCCAAACTGATGAGTGTATTCATATTGTCGAAGCGACCGTCTCACGAAAACAGGAAAAAGCAGTAAATGACGCTAAAAAGCTCGCCGATCTGGCTAAAAAACTTAGGCAGAAAAACTCCCAAATCCCGGTTCGCTGTTGGTTTGTGACCAAGGATGAACCAACTGCCGACCAGAGGACGGTGATTGTAAAACAATTCAAAGAAGTTACACCTCTATCATTCTCACAATTCCAGAATCGTCTCGTTGACGTTTCTACTTACTTGGAAATAAGAAATCGTTACCCATATGGAAGTGTCAGAGATCCAGTAACTGGAGATGCCCTTGGAGATCTGGAGTATATTCCTCTTGATATCGTCGAAAACAATAGTGAGCAGCTTTGGAATATTGAATCGATTTCGGACGATTTGATCCACGGAAAACACTTCGTGTTGTTAGGTGATTACGGAGCTGGAAAGAGCATGACGATGCGAGAGATTAACAAAGCCCTCCGAAAATCGTATTTTGCCGGAACGACGTTTAATTTCCCACTTTATATCAATCTGCGTGATCACATGGGACAAACGGATCCCGCGGAAATTCTTCATAGGCACGGCACAAGGTTGGGATACTCGAATCCTCATCATCTAGTACGGGCGTGGCGTGCTGGATACACCATATTGCTCCTCGACGGCTTCGACGAAGTTGCCACAGTCGGAATTCAAGGAATATGGAAACGCTTACAGGATATTCGATATCGATCCATGGAGGCTGTTCGCGGATTTATTGACGGCCAGCCTCAAAACTGTGGACTTATCGTTGCCGGACGTGCTCACTACTTCGATTCGGAGAGCGAACGAAGGCGTTCTTTGGGCCAAACACGAAATACTATCGAGCTCACGTTGAATGAGTTTAATGAGGTGCAAATACGACGCTATCTGTCAAAACAGGGGCTCGACGGCAGAATCCCTAGCTGGATGCCTTCGAGACCATTGCTGGTCGGCTATTTAGCCGCATCTGGAACCCTAAAAGATATCGAAAACAGTAGTGGAATTGATATTAAACAAACTATATCCGATCCGGCCGTTGGGTGGAATCTAATTCTTGATCGTATCTGTAATCGAGAGGCCCGAATTGAGGCTGGAATTGATGGTCAGACAATACGTCAGATTTTGGAGCGGCTAGCTACATACTGTCGCCGTAGCCAGAACGGACTCGGCCCCATTCGAGCAGATCAGCTAACATCAGCTTTCGCAGAAGTATGTGGCTACGAACCGGATGACAAAGGGTTGCTCCTACTACAACGGTTGCCGGGACTCGGAATCGAGAGGGCAGACGAAGGAACACGAATCTTCTTAGATGGAGAATTGGCTGATGCATGTCGATCTGGCGATGTGAGCCGCTACCTGCAGGATCCCTTCAGCAACGATGCCCGAGTCTTCCAGAACGCCGAAAAGGGACTGGATTCTATAGGTGTTGCCCTTACAGTCAATAACTCGATCAAATACGGTCTTTCTGAGGGTACATTTGCTGCTGTGATTGAGCAGTTGCGCAAATGCGACGAAATTGACGTCGCATTGGTGGATGTGGTTAGAGTCGGTATTGAACTTCGATTTGGTTTTTCGTCATCGTTTTTGATTTCAGAGGTGCTGGTTCCACAGCTTGACTTGCAAGAAGGATTGCCAAACTGTTCGAATATCGAATTTCGCAAGTGCTATTTTGAACACCTGTCGATCGATCCAGACGCGTCAGACAGCTTTCTTCCGCATTTTTCTGATTGTTACTTTGGTCAAATTGAAGGGCGTGCCTCTAAGAAAGATCTGCCAAGCGACCGTTTCTCCGAAAATTGCGAAATCGAAATATTTACGGATTCACCAGAAACCACAAAAGCAATCTCCCACATGGATCTTCCTCTAGGTGTCCGTGTATTGTTGACAATCCTTCGAAAGGTATACATCCAAACGGTCTCAGGAAGAAAGGAGAATGCCCTTCATCGAGGACTAGATCATCACGGGCGACGTCTAGTTCAGCCGATTCTACAATTATTGAAAAGTGAGGGATTTGTATTGTCGTATAAACGCGCCGGTCTTGATATGACGATATGGGCGCCAGATCGCGGAAAGTTATCTAGAGTTAAGCAAATTCTTCATTCTCCGAATTTGTCAAAAGACCCACTTGTCCAAAAAGCGAGTAAAATTGATTAATATCAGTCTTAAAATTCGGCCGCCGAAAGCTGAGTAGAAATGCCTCGCCGTTGGCGGCGAGGCTTTTTACTCTTGACTGTTAGCTATTAATTGACAACTATTCAGCCACAGCTATTGATTTGTCTTCATTCTTTTCGTGTTTTAGGCCACCGATATGGACGAGCTTTTTGCCCTTGATGCCGCCCAAATCGACGAGCAAACGAAATTTATGGCAGAGTATTAAACTGTAATTTCAATATTCACAATGTGAGGTCGGATTTCGGATGAGAACATTGTTGTTAATAATCGCATCGCTAGTTTTGGCAACGTCGGTTTTGGGGCAGGATAATGAGCCGGAATATATCGGTGAAGCGTACTCGCTGAAGGCCGACGGAGCTTTCGTGAAATTGGAAAAGGAAATCGGTGGATTCTCGTCGGGAGTGTCGTGGTCCTCGAATTCGTGGAATGCACTCAATCTAGAAGTCGCTGGTGGTAGTTCGAGCACGCGATTTCCCGCGAATCAACCGCTTCAGCTCGTCATACGGGCCATCGACAATAATTCCGATCCGCTAACGATCGTTAGCATCTACAAGCTGAAGTCCAAAGGTAAGAAACGAACCGTCCTGCTCAGTACCGATAACTCGGGAACCTTCTTAAAGAGCCGCACCAACTCGAAAGGCTTGATCAAGTTCGAAGGAAAGAAATATGGTAAGTCGTCATACCTAATAACTCTCAAAGATCTCGAAGCGGGCGAATACGGCATAGTAGTCGCAAACCCAAACACGAGAGATGAGAAAAGAACAGTGGTATCGTGCTTCGCTATCGAGTGAACGCCTCCTCATTTATAGGCAAATGGACTCCGCGCGTCACTTGGTAGCTTTCTTGTTGGCTACCTACTATTGACTACCTGCCACCGATGACCTTCCGCGCCCACATTCATCGCAAGTTTTTGTATGCGCCGGGCCGATTCGTGTAACATAGGCCCGGATCGGGTTTAACACCGACTCTCATATTCAAAACACAGGAGAAAACTATGTCAATTTCCCAAACGGCCGGGCGCAGTCGTTACCGCTTGGCGTCGATCGCGGTCTTTGCCGCACTTTTCTTGATGGTATCGGTGCCGGCGGTATCGGCGTACGAGGACGATACTCACTTTTGGCTGACCTACTATCTTTCACGCCGGGCGGGCTATACACACGTCCAGTCGACCCAGATCGCGAGCCTGACGGTCGGCGTCGATTATGACAAGAACACCAAGCCCGCGATGCCGTCGCCCGACAATCTTGGCGACCTTCTAAACCTCTTGAGCAATATGCAGCAGGTGCATTCGGCGTTTCACGCGATGCCGTGGAAGGTCGGCGTCAAGCCCGAAAACGAGCCGATGATGCGTTGGGACCCGAACGAGATACCCGCAAGCTGGCGGCCCGCGGCCAGGGCCGCGGTGGACAAGCGTAAGAACGAGCTCTGGGATCACACATGGAAAATGTGCCAAAATCCAGGGGTCTTTCTGCACTATCTGCAGGACTCGTTCGCTCACGAAGGGTTTCTGAGCTTTATCGGCCACCAAGGCTACGAGCGGGTCGATTTTCTCGCCAGCGACCCCGCCAAGGCTCACCGAATGGCCGAATCGACCCTTCGGTACCTGATCGCGTATCGCAACCGCGTCGAAGGTGCATGTCAGCCGGTCGCCGCTCCCGACGCTGACAAGATCGACCTGGCAAAATCGCTGCCCGCCGCCACGCTCGCCGATATCCGCCGCGTCGTCGATAAATTTATCAGCGTAAATCCGTCAAAGGGCCGCACCGAAACAAATATCATGCTCGCGTGGCGATCGCTGCACGATGACGACAAACTCGACGGTGGGCTCCCGAAACGCGACATGGCGCAGGCGATCCTCGGCCGGCTTGAGTGTGCGGTCGCCCCGGATTCGTACTTTGCCCGAAACGTCGTCGTCGGCGAGTTTGGCTTGTCGGCGAACGACGTACCGCGGATCTGGCTCTACGACCTCGACTCGGGCGGCGCGATCAATTCGGGCGTTACCCGCGAGTATTTTGCCTATTTGCCGCAGCGTCCGGTCGACGGGCTCGGGTTTGCCAACGCCCGGACCGAGGCGGCGAATAAAAAGCTCTTTTGTCCGCGTCCGGCCCAATCGGAGCTCATCGACTGCCTGCCGTTCAAGCTCGTCGGCGACAACGTGGCGTCGATCCCCAGGTGCCGCGTCAAAAGGGACGAGGCCGACGAAGACATCGGCAAATGCCAGCTCAAATAGCCTTTGGGAACGGCACGACCCGTCACACCGCAATAGAAAAAGCCCCGCCGATCGCGGTCTTTGCCGCACTTTTCTTGATGGTATCGGTGCCGGCGGTCTCGGCGTACGAGGACGATACGCACTTCTGGCTGACTTATTATCTTTCTCGTCGGGCGGGCTATACACACGTCCAGTCGACCCCGAAAACCGGCCCAGATCCCTCGGCTACATCGACATCACCGCCGAACCCAAGCCCCCGCCG